>JARGFN010000007.1:25150-31611 GCA_029210665.1 Desulfobulbales bacterium | reverse complement strand
CGGCGGCGACCTCTTTTCGAAAGGCATCAACGGCGAGCCGTTCCCGGCGGCAGAAACGCTCCATCCGGTGCCAATTCGCGATACAGCGCCCCACTCCCCGATAATGGCTTTTATCGCGGCATTCCGGAGACAAATCCCGGCGGATTATCTCCCGGTAGCGGGCCGCCGCCATCTCCTTGAGAAGCCGAAGCTCTTGAGGCGCAAGATCGATGCCGGGTCCGTTCGGATCACGACTCAGAAAATAAATCGAGCCGTGCAGGGCCACTTCCGGAATTTCCCCCGAATCCCTGACCATCAGCAACTCGTCGTCGAGATGGGGGTTTTTACAATCAGCTTGTTCCACGAAAATTCCGTTGCCTGGTGTTTGGTAACCGGCCGTTACGTTTTGGGCCGGAACCGGCGACCGTGGCGTTGGCGGGGGGCGGAGGTGCGGCCGGCGGCCGGGGCGGCGGGGTTTGCAGAGCGTATTCCAGCCAGAGCCGCCGCTGCCGTTCTTCTTCACTGCGCCCGGTTGAAGTGTCGTTCTCCGCCATCGGAAATCCTCAACCGGCGCACTCGACGCAAAATCGAGATTCCGGGAGGAATTGCAGGCGGGCCAGGGAGATCGGGTCGCCGCAACTTGTACAGAGGCCGAAATCGGGATGATCGATTCTGGTCAGGGCGTAATCGAGCAAAACCAGCCTGCTCCTGGCGTCGCGCAGCTTGGCCCCATTAATATTCCTGGCGCCGATCGCGTCCATTCGCGACAGGCGGCCGATGGCGTTACTGGGCGCGACCGGGCCGCTCTGCGCGCCGAGGTAAACAATATCGCGCCTGACCTTTTCCTGCTCTTGCCGGATATGCCTGCGCAGCCTGTCGCGATCGGCCTGACTGATCATTATCGTCTCTATCTCCAGATTGCCCTGGGGCGCGGTTTTTCTTTTTCAGCCTCCTCTTCTTCCTGCCTTGCTTCCTCTTCTTGCTGTTTTTTGGTCTTTTTACTTTTCCGGGCGAGGGGCCGCTTTCCCTTGGCGGCCGGCCCTTCCGAACGATCTTTCCCGCGGCCCTCCCTGAGGTTCTCCCCAGGCCCGTTTTTCGCCGGGCGCTGTTTCACTCGATCCTCTCCCGGTCCGGACCGCTCTACCTTGCGGTCCCTGCCGGTATCGGGGCGCTCCCGGGGCTCTCCGGCTTGCTCGCGTTGCTTTTCCCTGACCAGGCCGGGCGGATATCTTTTTAAAGTGTCCCGGTGATAAAAATAGGGCCTGGGATCGTTCACCTCCATGGTCACGAAATTATCGCGATCAATCCAAACGGATCCGGGCAGGACCGGGGCCGACAGCCAGACGCCGCCGCTGATATAGAAGTAGAG
This sequence comes from Desulfobulbales bacterium, assembly GCA_029210665.1. Taxonomy (GTDB): domain Bacteria; phylum Desulfobacterota; class Desulfobulbia; order Desulfobulbales; family JAGXFP01; genus JAGXFP01. Next base: position 30,263 of record JARGFN010000007.1, on the reverse strand, counting down.
ATTTCTTGAGGTATCGTAATAAACCTCGGATCCGGGATAGTACCGGTATCGATATCCGGCCCTGACATGGGGCCGCCCATAGGGAGGTTCTCCGGGTCCCAGAAAATATGGGTGGGGCGGCAGGGGCGCCCGCCCCCGGCAGCCCGCCGCCGGCAGGAGCAGACAAAAAACGGCCCCGAGTAAAATGATCTTCTTGCCGGTCGCATTCATATTGGCACCCGTCCTTTGGTCAACCGGGGAAACCGGCTTTCATCCGGGCAATGACTTCCCGGTAATCGGCTTGGCCGAAAATGGCGGAGCCGGCCACGAAGATGTTGGCCCCCGCCGCGGCAACCTCGGCGATATTGTCCGGGCCGATGCCGCCGTCAACCTCGATGCCGACCGCAAGGTTGCGGTCATTGATCATATTCCGCAGGCGGCGGATCTTGGCAAGGGAGGAAGGGATAAAGGACTGGCCGCCGAAGCCCGGATTGACGCTCATCAGCATTACCAGATCGACCTCCTCCAGGAGCCAGTCGATCGATTCCAGGGGGGTGGCCGGATTCAGGACTAGCCCGGCTTTCTTGCCCAACTCCTTGATCCGGCCGATGGTGCGGTGCAGATGGTAGCCGGTCTCGACATGGACCGTGATCCAGTCCGCCCCGGCGGCGGCGAAATCATCCAGATAACGATCGGGGTTCTCGATCATCAGATGGACGTCCAGGGGGGCGGCGGTTATGGCGCGGGCGGCTTTAACGATCAACGGACCGATCGTGATGTTCGGGACGAAATGGCCGTCCATCACGTCGATATGGACCACATCGGCGCCGGCGGCGAGGACCGCGTCGATCTCCGCCCCGAGTCTGGTAAAATCGGCGGAAAGTATCGACGGGGCGATCATGAATTTCTGCATTAAACGGTTCTCCATGGGTTTACTCTAACCATCGCGAGGTAAGGCGGCACGGCGGACGCGGCGCCCGATGATCGTTTACTTACCCGGTTCCCCGGAACTCATCTCCGGCTGGGCGGAATTTTGCCCGGTTTCGGGCGAATCCTCCGGCTGCCCCCCGGGTTTGGCGCCGACCAGAACCATCACATACCGATCCGGCTGGATGTATCTCCGGGCGACATCGAGGACCTGCGGCGGGGTGACCTCCTGGAGCGCCTTGACGTAACGGGTGCCGAAATCGAGGCCCAGACCGTAGGCCTTGTTCAACCCCAGCTCCATGGCCTGGGAGCCGTGGGTCTGCAGATTCAGTTCGTATTGGCCGATCAGCAGATTAACCGCCTTTTCCAGTTCCGCTTCGCTGATCGGTTCCTGGCGGGCCTTGAACAACTCCTTCCAGACGGCCTTGATGACCTGGTCCTTCTTGTCGGGGCTGGTGCCGATATAGATCCCGAAAGAGCCGGTATCCAGTCCGAACTGGGAAAAAGACGACAGACTGTAGGCCAGGCTCTGCCTATCGCGCAGGCTGACGAAAAGCCGGCCGCTCTGGCCGCTTAAAACCGTATCGAGGATTTCCAGGGCAAAGCGATCGGAGCTGCTCATGGCGACGCCCAGAAAACCGACAAGGATATGGAGCTGCTCACGATCCTTGACGATCCGGACCAACTCGGGCCGCCCCGGCGGTTCCGGCGGCAGGATCGATTCTTCGGTCAGGACCGGAGTCGTTTCGGGTGGCGCCGGGAGCTGCCAGCCACCGAAGGTTTTCTCAACGAGATCGCGAACTTCCCCGGCCGCCACCGCCCCGCTTACGGCCAGAACCATTTCGTCCGGCACGGCATGTCGGCGGTAAATCTCTTTAAGCTGGTCGACGCTGAAGGCCCGGATGGTCTCCTCGCGACCGGCGGTATTAAGCGCGTAGGGATGGCCCCGATAAAGGACCTTGTTGAAGTTAAGAAAAGCCAGGGTCGGCAGGGAATCTTCCTGCTGTTCGAGCCGGGACAGCAGTTCCGGCCGAATCTTTTCCGCCTCTTCCTCGGAGAAAGCCGGGTCGAGAAGGATATCGCGAACCAGCCCGAGGCCGGGCTCGAAGAACCTGGCCAGAAAATCCGCTTTGACGCCGAAGGTGTTTTTACCGTTGAACCCGTTGATGCTCCCGGCCATATCGGCAATCTTGATCGCCAGTTGCCGGGCGCTGAGGTCGGCGGCGCCCTTGGGAAGCAGTTCGGCGATAAAGGCGAAGGCGCCGTTGGTCGCCTCGGTCTCGCTGCGCAGGCCGCCGGGAAAGATCGCCCTTATCGCCACGGTCTCGACCCGGTTGTCTTCCCGAACCACCAGCCGGATGCCGTTGGCAAGGCGATACTGGTATACATTGGGCAGAAAGGCATCGGCGACCAGGGAGGCCGGCACCCCGTGCCGGGCCAGGTTCTCGGCTTTTCCGGCGATTTCCGCGATATCTTCCCCGGTCAGGTTAAGCCCGGCGTTTTCGGGGGCAATATACCCGGCGGTCAGTCCGCGGGGTTCGAAAAAGGAGGCCGCGACCCGCATAACATCCTCTCTGGTCACGGAGCGGACCCTGGAGAGATATGCGTCTTCCCGGGGATCGCCGGTCAGAAATTCAAAAGAGCCGAGAATCCGCGCCTGCCCCTCGACCCTTTCCAGCCCGAAAACAAAATCGCTCTCCAGGCTACGTTTGACCCTGGCCAGCTCCTCCTCGTCAACCGGCAGGTATTTGAGTTTGAAAACCTCGGTCAAGGCCGATTCCAGAGCCGGCTTCAGCTTGTCGCTGTCCAGGGTGGCGAATATTTCGAAAAGCCCGGGGTCCCGTGGGGTGAAGGCGCTGGCGCTGATCTGGTAGACCAGACCCTCCTCGTTGCGAAGCCGGTTATACAACCGGGAAGTATCGCCGTGGCCCAAAAGTCCGGCGATCACGTCCAGCACTGCGGAATCGGGATGACTGAACGGGGTAACCGGGAAAGACACGGCCATATGGGTTTGCCTGATCTGATCGGCTATCTTGAAGAAACCCGCTTCAGTCCGGACCGGTTCCCTGGGCAGCTCGGGGGAAGGCGCCCCGCCTTTCGGCAGATCGCCGAGCAGTTCCCCGACCCGTTTGTCGATATCCCCGAACTTGACATCACCGACCACGACCACCGTGAAATTTTCCGGATGATAATGTTTGCCGACGTAATCGATAATGTCTTCGCGGCTGAACGACGAAACGCTTTGCCGGGTCCCGATGACCGGCAGTCCGTAAGGATGTTCCTGGTATGACTCGGCCATCAGTTGCTCAAAGAGCCTGAATTGGGGCCGGTCTTCCCGCATGGCGATTTCTTCCAGCACCACCTTTTTTTCCCGCTCAAGTTCCTGGGCGTCGAAGGTGGAATTCAGCACCGCGTCGGTAAGGACCTCAAGGGCCAACCCCCAGTGCCGCGCCGAAAGGGTGGCGTGATAGACCGTATATTCATAGGAGGTGTAGGCATTGATCTGGCCGCCGGCCTCTTCGATGGCCGCCGCCACCCCGCCCGCCCCGCGGGTGGGAGTGCCCTTGAAGATCATATGCTCGATCAGGTGGGTGATCCCCGCCTCGTCGGCATCCTCGTAGACACTGCCGGCCTTGACCCAGATCTGCACGGTCGCCACCTTGATCGACGGGATCTCCTTGACCAGCAGGGTCAGGCCGTTAGCCAGGGTGGTTTTGTAAAGTTGGGGGGCCAATTCGACGGCGGTCGCGGAATTCATGATAGGTGACAACCAGGTAGAGATTATAAGAAGAATAAGCAGACCGACGGTTTTACCCATCCCCGCACAAACCGCACCCTGCCGGCCCGGATTCTCCGAAAATGGGGCGCCTTGCCGGGCGGCGCTTTGTGCATTTACCCGATTTGCCGGGCGGGTCTTTAAAGACATTTGCCATGACTCCCTTTTTTTCGTCACCGCCCACGGATGGGGTGAATGTTCGCAGACAGCTGCGCTCTCAACCTTAGGATTCGCCTAATCGGCCGAGATCTCCTTACCGATCAATGCCCTCTGCCGGTTAACGATAATCATGACGAGCCCGCCCAGAACCATCAGGCCGCTCAAGGTCTGGCCCATGGTCAGGGAGCCGAACAGAAAGCCAAGCTGGATATCGGGCTCCCGGAACAGTTCGGCGAAAGAGCGCAGCAGGCCGTATCCGATCAGAAAGGCGGCAAAGAGGGTGCCGGCCGGCCAGCCTCGGCGATAATGGACGCTTTTCATCGACCAGAGAATGATAAAGAGCAGCACCCCTTCCAGTAAAAATTCATAGAGCTGGGAAGGGTGGCGGGGCAGCGGGCCGCCGGCCGGAAAGACCATGCTCCAGGGGACCTCGGAAACCCGGCCGAATAATTCGCCGTTAATGAAATTGCCGATCCGGCCGAGACCCAGTCCGATCGGGACGGTAACGGCGTACAGATCGGCGGTCTTCAGGAAGGGGATTTTTTTCCTTCTACAGAAAAGCCAAGCCGCCGTCAGCAGCCCTAGCAACGCCCCGTGAAACGACATGCCGCCCTGCCAGATAGCAACGATCTCGCCGGGGTTCTCCAGGTAGTAGCCGGTGTTATAAAAGATTACGTAGCCCAGCCGGGCGCCAAGGATCAGACCGATAATCAGGACGAAATTGAGGTCCTCGAAATGATCCCCGATGAACTTAAGCCGGTATTTTCTGATCTGCCGGGCAACCAGCAGGTAAACCGCTGCAAAGCCGAGAACATACATCAACCCGTACCAGCGGACCTTTAAGGGGCCGAGACCGAAGATTACCGGATCTATTTGCGGATAAGGCACCATTTTCGCTTATCTCCCGCTCACGGCATCCCGCATGGCCTTGCCGCTTTCTTCCAGAATCTTGCCGCTCTTTTCCATGGCCTGGTCCCCGGTCTTCTTGATCCGGTTCTGGATGGTCTCCCTGGCCAAAGGATTACTGAAAACCGGTTTTCCTTTGCCGAGGTTATATCCGGCCCACAGACCGAGCAGCAGACCGATCATGATCCCGATGATAATGTTCCGAAGCCTTCCGGCAAAAAAGATCCCCATGCTCCTGCTCCTTTTTGAGATTAAACCCTATGGCGGCCCGAGTCAACTATCCGGAACCGGTCATCCGTGCCAACATCGCAAGAAAAACTTCCTGACCGAAGGGGACACCAGCGCCCCATAGCCGTGTTTGCTTTG
>JARGFN010000007.1:0-25050 GCA_029210665.1 Desulfobulbales bacterium | reverse complement strand
CCCGAAGGATAGTCATTACGGCGGCCAACAGCAGGATTATCAGGTCATCTTTTGTTTGATGAACGGAAAAACGACGTCGCGGGAAGCGGCAAGTAGCCGCCCGGTCAGATGATTTCCGTCATCAAGATCTTTTTGACCTTTTTCAGGAAGGAGTTCGAACTGCTCAAGGGGCTGATCGAACGAGTCGCCTTGACCAGTTTTTCGCCATCCTTGGCCAGAAATTTTTCCAGATCCTTCGGCAAAACCGTGCCTTTATGCTTGCAGACCGTGGCTAACAGGTGGGTATAGGCGTTGAGCTGGTTCGAGGTTTTGCGGAGATTTTCGGTCTGGAATCTGGCAAAGCCGATAAGAATTTTTATGCCGATGGCCGGGTGTTTCTGCAGGATTATCTTGAAGGCGCTGCGGGGGAGAATGGCCAGAACCGACCGACTGCGCGCTCTGATGCTTGCCGATCGCGGGGCCTGATCGATCAGCGACATGTCCCCGATCGAAAAGCCCTTGGTGATCGTGGTTATGGTAATTTCCGAGCCGGTAATGGATTTTTTCAAGACCTCCAGTCTGCCTTCGACCACGAAACAGACATACTGGCCCATTTCTCCTTCCGTAAACAGGTACTCGCCACTTTTCAGTTCGTAGAGACTCATGAAATTCATCAGGATATCGAGATCCCCCCTGGACAGATCATCGAAAAAAGCGATCTTCTCAAGGGCAAAAATCAGGGCATCCTTGTTATTCCTGAGCTCAAGATTGGTATTGTCCGCCATTATCCCTCTCCATTCCTGCCGGCTTTCCAAGAGTCAGCACGTAAGCGATCAACCGGGGCCGAATCCGCGATTGATCGGCTCCCCGGCCAAGGAGCGCCCCGGTCGAGGCCCTGCGTCTCCGGCGCCCTGGGGGCGCTTAGCGGATGGGCAATAGGGCGAACCCGGCGACCTTATCCCGTAATCGATTCACTTTGGCACATGTCTATACCATAGTTAAAGGCATATTGTCAGCGTCTAAAAAATATCTTTTTCTCATTGGTAATCAGCCAGTTTTCCAGCAAGCGCCGTAAGTTCGGCCAGGCTTTTTGCCCGAAGCATTTTTCGGATCGGCCGGGCGAAAACCGGATCGGCCGCGAGCATGTTGAGGACCGTTTTCAGTTTGTTCAAAATCTGGGCGTCGCCTTGAAAGATCAGCCGGTAACGCGCGGTCAGTTCCGCGATATAGTATTGCAGCTCGGCGGACCTTTCGGCCCGGGCCGGCTGCGCCGCGGCCCTGCCCCGCAGTCTCTCGAAGAGCAAAGGGTCCCGGATCGCGCCGCGGCCGATCATCAAGCCGGCCGCCCCGGTTTCGGCCAGAACCCGCTGCCCCGCCCCGGCGGTGGTAACGTCGCCGTTGGCGATGACCGGCAGGACGGTAGCGGCCGCCACCCGGGCGGTCAGATCGTGATCGGCCGCGCCGTTATACTTTTGCACCACCGTGCGGGGGTGAAGGACGATAAAGTCCACCCCGGCACCCTCGAAGATTGCCAGTAAGGAGAAAATCTGTTCGGGGTCGTCGTAGCCGGAGCGCACCTTGACCGAAAGGCTGCCGGGCGCGCATTGCCGCAAAAGGGTGAGACGCCGGTCAAGATCGACCGGATTTTTGAGCAGCGCCCCGCCGGCCGAACCGTTGCTCATCCGCCCGAAGGGGCAACCGAGATTGAGATTCAGGTGGACGGCGCCACTTTGCCGGGCGGCTTCGGCGGCCGCGACCAGGGCCGCGGTATCCCTGCCGATCAGCTGCACAACGAGGGGAATATCCCCGCTGCCGGCCGCCTCCAGCCGGTCGGCCCTGGAAATCGCCTGGCGGGAGCCGGGCCGCACCCGGATAAACTCGGTGAACATGACATCGGGCCGGACCCATTCGCCGAACAGCCCGCGCAGGGCTCGATTGGTCAAACCCTGCATGGGGGCCAGCATCAGGGGGCGATCCCGTTCGGGACGCCAGGGGAGATTTTCATTCATATTCCACCGTCACCTGACGCGATCACCCATCATAATGCTGATCCAGTTGGTTTCCTCGCTGGCGGACAAAGCGATTTTAACGGTCATGGTAAGCGGCACCGACAAGAACATCCCCACCGGCCCCAGAACCCATCCCCAGAAAACCAGGGAGAAGAACACCACCAGGGTGGAAAGCCCCAGCCCCTTCCCCAGAAAACGCGGCTCGAGAATATTGCCGATTACGATATTGATCAAGGCGAAACCGCCCGCGACCAGCAGGGCCTTGAACATGCCGAATTGAACCAGGGCCAGCAGTGTCGGAGGAATGGCGGCGATTATCGAACCGATATTCGGCACATAGTTAAGCAGGAAGGCCAGCAGCCCCCACAAAAGCGGATAATCCACCCCCAATATCACCAGCCAGGCGGTTACGAAAACTCCGGTCGCCAGACTGATCCAGGTTTTAATGGCCATGTATTTGTTGATACTTTGGATGAAATTATCGAAGCCGGTCATGGAAAAATCCGGCCGCACAAAGGCCTTTTTCAGCTTCGGCCTGAAACCGGACGACTCCAGCAAAATAAAGATGACGGTCAGGATAATGACAAAGACATTACCCAGGGCATTGCCGAAACCGCGAAACACCTCGGACGCAAAAAGCATGGCGGCGCCGGGATTAATATAATCGGCCAGGGCTGTTTTCTCGATCGCGATCCCGACCTTACCCAGCATGTCGGCCAGTTCGGCGACCAGGTCATCGAATTTATCCTGATAAAATTGCAGGTCGCCGGCAAAATCGTTGACCGAATTACCAACCAGAGCCGTAACCAGCAAACCGATTATCGTGATGGTCGCGATAACCACCAGGATCGCCGGCGTATCGGCCAAGCCTTTCTTCTTCAACCAAAGCAGCAACGGTCCGCAGATAATGGCAATGAAGCCCGCCAGCAGAAAAGGAATCAGGATGTCTTGCGCCGCCTTGATGCCGGCGATTACAATAACAATCGAGGCGAGGGAGAAGAGAAAGAGGATCGGTTTTGCAACATATCGCTCGGCCATGTTCAGCTCCTTTGGAGACAGCCCATCAGGCTAGTTAACAAACAATGCGAAAAACTGAATTGTAACGGGCTCCGCGGAAAAATCACATGAATTTCCCCGGCAATACCGGTAACCCGCAAAGCGCCGCAAAAAAAAGAGGCCGGTCGGGCCTCTTCTTCCACGAGTCAAAAGTATTTCAAGAGGTGGTTATTTGATCCCGGCCGCATCTCTTAAGGCCTCGGCTTTGGAGGTGGCCTCCCAGGTGAAGTCGGGATCGTTGCGCCCGAAATGGCCGTACGCCGCGGTTTTTCGATAAATCGGCCGCAGCAGATCCAGCTCCTGGATGATCGCCTTGGGCCGCAGATCGAAAAATTCATTGACCAGATCGATTATCTTTTTATCGCTCAGCTTGCCGGTGCCGAACGAGTTGACGTTGATCGAAACCGGCCGGGAAATCCCGATCGCATAGGCGATCTGCACTTCAAGCTCGGAGGCAATCCCCGCCGCCACCAGGTTCTTGGCAACATAGCGTCCCATGTAGGAAGAGGAGCGATCCACCTTGGACGGATCCTTGCCCGAGAAGGCGCCGCCGCCGTGGGAGCCCATGCCGCCATAGGTGTCGACGATGATCTTCCGGCCGGTCACCCCGCAGTCGCCTACCGGCCCGCCGATCACGAAACGGCCGGTGGGGTTGATGAAGTACTTGGTGTTGGCGTCGACCATCTCCTCGGGCAGAACCGCCTTGATGATCTCTTCCATGACCCCTTCCTTGAGATCATCGTAGCCGATCTCCGGGGAATGCTGGGTGGAAAGGACCACCGCCTCGACCCTTTTAGGCCGCCGGTCGACATACTCGATGGTCACCTGGCTCTTGGCGTCGGGCCGCAGCCAGGGCAGTTGGCCGCTTTTTCTGACCTCGGCCTGCTTCTTGACCAGCCGGTGGGCATAGGTGATCGGCATCGGCATCAGGACCCTGGTCTCGTCGCAGGCGTAACCGAACATCAGCCCCTGGTCGCCGGCGCCCTGGTCCAGGTCGAGTCCGGAACCCTCGTTGACCCCGACGGCGATATCGGGAGACTGCTTGTCGATGCTGGCCAGAACCGCGCAGGACTGCCAGTCGAAACCCATCTCGGAAGAGTTGTAGCCGATCTCCCTGATGGTCTGCCGGACGATCTGCGGCATATCCACCCAGGCCTCGGTGGTGATTTCCCCGGCGATCAGGGCCATGCCGGTGGTAACCATGGTTTCGCAGGCCACCCGGGAGGACTTGTCCTGGGCCAGAATGGCGTCGAGAATCGCATCGGAAATCTGGTCCGCCACCTTGTCGGGATGACCCTCGGAAACCGATTCGGAAGTAAAAAAATGGGAGTTCATGATCTTTCCTCGTTAAGTAATTGGGAGGCTGAGCAACAAGTTAGAAAAGAATAATTTGTTCCCTGTCTTTGGGTAAACTGTCAAGTAAAATCTTGGTCACGAATTCAGGAATGAGACTATCGGTCTTCATAGATGACCACGGGCGATATTGTGAAGAGCCGCCGAATATGCTAAAAAGGGGGCCTGCTGGTAATCGGGTTGCCGGCTCAGACCCCTGAAACTCTTGGAAAGCCATGAAATATTTTCCGATCAGCCTCGATATCAACAAGCGGGTCGGCGTGGTAATCGGCGGCGGCAAGGTCGCCGCGCGCAAGGTCGCCGCGCTCCTGGCCGGTGGTGCCATGATCCGGGTAATAAGCCCTGAGCTCGGCGGTGAGCTGCGGGCGCTGGCACAAACCGGACGAATTGAATGGCTGCCTCGGCAATACCGGCAAGGCGATCTGGCCGGAGCCTTTCTGGTGATTGCCGCCACCGACGACGAACAGGTCCAGGCCGAGGTTTTTCGCGAGGCCGACCAAAACAACCAGCTTATCAACGTGGCGGATGTGCCGCAACGGTGCAACTTCATCCTGCCGGCCGTGGTCAGGCGCAACGCCTTGACGATCGCGGTCTCCACGGCCGGCAACAGTCCCGCCCTGGCCGGCAAACTGAGGCGGGAAATTGAAGGGTTGATCGGCCCCGAGTACGGCGTGCTGGCCGAGATCATGGGCCTGTTGCGCCCGGAGGTCCTCCGCCAAGGCCGCGGCCCCGCCGAGAATAAAAAAGTATTCGCCGCCCTTCTTGACGAACACTTCCCCGATTGGATAAGGCGGGGGGATTGGCGAAAGATCGAGGCCCATTTGAGCGCGATCCTGGGCAATAATATTTCGCCCGACTGTTTAAACACTTTAAAAAAAGTGCTAAATTGCGGTTGATTTGCTAAAGAGCTATGGTTTCCCATCCCTTCCGGCGGGAGTAAATGAACATGAAATTACTTTTTCAGCTTACCTTTATCACCTATATCTCCGTGACCGTCGCCTATCTGGTCTACTTTGTCAATCAGAACAAACGGATCAGAACCCTGGCTCGGTACGGGATGTTGACCGCGGCGGTCGGTCATCTGATCTACACGATGATTCGTTACCTGGAGGCGGGCCACACCCCGATTACCAGCATTCATGAAACGCTTTCCTTTTCGGCCCTGGCGGTGACCTGGGGCTATCTCTCCTTTCGCTGGCGGTACCGGGTGAAGAATTTCGGGGTGTTTGTCAGTCCGCTCATTACGGCCCTGATGATCGTCGCCGCCCTCGCCGCCCAAGAGACCACCCGCGAACTGGCGCCGGCCCTGCAAAGCGTCTGGCTGCCGATTCACGCCGGTATTGCCCTGCTGGCCTACGGTTTTCTGGCTTTGGCCTTTTGCGGCGGCATCATGTACCTCCTGCAGGAGCGGGAGATCAAGAACAAGAGCTTCGGGCTTTTTTACAGCAGGCTGCCTTCCCTGGAGGCCCTGGACCGCCTGAACCGCCACGGCCTCTCCGCCGGTTTCCCGCTAATGACCCTGGGGATAATTACCGGGATGATCTGGAGCAAGCAGGGAACGGGGGCATACTGGCAATGGGATCCCAAGGAGACTCTCTCCCTGATCACCTGGCTGGTCTATGCGGCGATAATCCATCAACGCTTTACGCTGGGCTGGCGACGGCGCCGGGCCGCGATTATGGTCATCTTCGGCTTTTGCTTTGCGCTGGTCACCCTCTACCTGGCAAGCTACTAATAAATTTCGGCGGGATTCATATATGCTGGCTGATAATATTATCATTCTCGGGGTAAATCACAAAACCGCCCCGGTCGGGATCAGGGAACAGCTCGCCTTCACCGGCGACAGCGCCCTGCCCTTTTCCGAGTTGATGGCCCTGGAGGGGGTTACCGAGTGTTGTATCCTTTCGACCTGCAACCGGGTCGAGATCATCGTCGTGAGCCGCGACCCCGGCAAGACCGCCCGATTGCTGCGCCCTTTCCTTTTCGGGAAAAGCGCGGTTAACGATCGGGAATTTGAAAAATACAGCTACCTCCATCAGGGCGAGGCGGCGATCACCCACCTGTTCCGGGTCGGCGCCAGCCTGGATTCAATGATCGTCGGTGAGCCGCAGATCCTCGGCCAGCTAAAGCAGGCCTTTAAGGCCTCCGCCGACAACAACTGCACCGGCGCGATTCTAACCCGCTTTCTGCATAAATCCTTTTCGGTGGCCAAGAGGGTCAGAACCGAGACCAATATCGGCGGCAGCGCGGTCTCGATTAGTTACGCGGCGGTCGAGCTGGCCAAAAAGATATTCGGCGACCTGCAAGATAAAACCGTCATGCTGGTCGGCGCCGGTGAAATGGCGGAACTGGCGGCCGAGCACCTGATCACCCAGGGGATCAGCCAGGTAATCGTCGTCAACCGCACCTTCGAGAACGCGGTTAAGCTGGCCCGCCGTTTCAATGGCAAGGCGGCCGGCCTGGACGATCTGGTCCCCCTCCTCGAGAATGTCGATATCCTGATCAGTTCGACGGGGGCAACCGATCTGGTGCTCAAACAGGAGGATGTGAAACCGGTGATGAACCAGCGGATGAATCGGCCCCTCTTCCTGATCGACATCGCCGTACCGCGCGATCTTGATGAAAAGTTGAACAAACTCGATAACGTCTACCTCTACGATATCGACGACCTTACCCACGTGGTCGATATAAACAAGGCCGAAAGAGACAAGGAGGCGGGGCGCGGCGAGCGCATAGTGGTCGAGGAGACCATGAAGTTCGCCCAGTGGCTGGAAGGGATGGAGGTCACTCCCACCATTGTCGCGCTCCGCCAAAAGGCCGATGCCATCTGCCGGGCCGAAGTCGCCCGCACCGCCGGCAACCTTAAGGATCTTTCGCCCAAGGCGCAAAAATCCATCGAGAAAATGGCCGGCGCCATCGCCAATAAGCTCCTGCATGATCCGATCACTTATATGAAAACGGATCAGCCGGGCGACAAAGGTGAAAAGCTGGCCTTGATCAGGCGGCTGTTCTCCCTTGACGACGATCCGGCCTAGGGTTTTGAGTTTCGGCGCTTTTACCCGCTAATAACGGCGCTGGATTCTCCCCGTTGCGGTTCCCTTTTTGTTTGACATAAGAAAGCCGAATAGTTATGTTGTTCCGTTTGGCAGTCGGGGCCATTCGTTTTTCGAGCCAGCCGGGCGGAAATTACATAACGATCCAGGTAGGTTGGTGGATTTCTCAAGGATCGCCTTTAATCGGAATAGACAGGATAACGCGAAGGAAAAATCATGAGCAAAAGAACTTTTCAGCCTAGCAATTTGAAGCGCCACCGCACCCACGGGTTCAGAAGCAGAATGAAAACCAAGGCCGGCCAGGCCGTTATTAATCGGCGGCGGGCCAAGGGCCGGCACCGTCTGGCCGTTTAGGAACGGACCGGGTCGTTCGTTGCGCGACCTTCGACCAACTCGGCCGAATTATTCGGATGAAGCCGCTGGCACTCCCCAAATCGAGCTTACTCAGAAAACCCCGGGAGTATAAGAATGTCTATAAAAGCGGCAGAAGGGTCAGGGGGAACCGGTTAACCATCATTCATGCACCGAACGGCACCGAGGGGAACAGACTAGGAATCAGCGTTCACGGAGTAAAAAGGGCTGTCAGAAGAAACAGGATCAAGAGGATCATCCGCGAGTTTTTCCGGTTGAATCGCTCTTTCATCACCCCGGCTTCAGATATTGTCTTCGCCGTTCGTTACGGCTTCACCGCGGACAGCCCCGCCGAGATCAAACAGCACATCGACCGGATGTTCCGCGCCCACAAAGCTGGAAGCGCCGCCGGCCGTTGTTGATTTTTCGGCCGTTATCACCTGGCGCCGGTTCGCGAAATTCCCGCCTGGAGTTGCAAGCAACGGCCGCCAGCGGTGTTGTCGCCTCAGCGCGGCGATATCCTGATTTGCCGCGGGAATAACGACGATGATCTTTAAAAAACTTTTTATCCGGCTTATCAGCTTTTATCAGCTGGCGATTTCGCCGCTGATCCCGCCCAGCTGCCGTTATATCCCCACCTGCTCCCAATATGCCATTGATGCCATTGAACTGTACGGTCCGATTCGGGGTTCCGTATTGGCAGTTCGCCGGATTCTCCGCTGCCACCCCTTCCACCGGGGCGGCTACGATCCCGTGAAATAATTGATTCAGGGTAGCGAATATGTTGCTAAACCACAATAATCACACCGGGACCGGGGCCGATACCGACCAGGGTCGCGTTAAATTTCGGTAAGGAAACCAATACGATGGAATCAAAAAACGCCTTTCTGGCCATCCTGCTGTCGATGGCCGTACTCTTTGGTTATCAGCTGCTTTTTCCTCCCCAGCAACCGACGCCGCCGGCCCCGTCAGAGCAAAAGATCGACTCGCCAAACGGGCAGGAACCCCCGGTTGCGGTCGCCCCTTATGCGGCGCCGGTCGAGCAGGCGGTTGCGGCCGAACCGGCTCGGCCGGCCCGTGATATTGAAGTAACGACCGGGCTTTATTCGGCGGTGGTCAGCGAGACGGGCGGCACCATTAAAAGCTTTCGCCTCAACGAATACCGGCAAGAACTCGATGCCGACTCGCCCCGCATGGAGTTGGTTCGCGGCGAGCGCCGGGGTAGACAACTGCCCCTGTTTTTTTCCTGGGGCGCCGATCCGGCGACCGTCTTGACGATTCCGCTTTATGAAGCGGCTCTACCCGAAATCTCAACCGGCCGGGACGGCCGGGCCGCGTTAACCATGACCGCCCGGTTGCCGGGCGATCTGAGCGTTATCCGGACGATGACCTTCAATGACGACAACTATCTGGTCGATCTCGTTGTCGAAGTCGTCAATAATTCCGATACCGCCCTGCAGGGCGCCCCGTATCTGAGCTTGCCCGGCCATCCTTTCACCGGCGATGCCCAGGATACGAGGTTTTTGTTTAACGGCCCGGCCGTGCTGATCGACGATTCCCTTGAGGAGATTAAGGTCAAGGACCTGGCGGAGGACGGTCCCGTAACCCTGCATGGCGATGTAACCTGGACGGCTTACGAGGACACCTATTTCATGATGGCCGTGGCGCCGGAAAAGGCGGGCGCCACTAGGCATAGCGTGCGCCTGGCCGGCGCCGACGGCAATATAATCGAAAATATCCTGTTTGGGCCGGCCGAGGTCATCATCCCGGGCGGCAGCCGGCAATACCGCTACACCGCCTATATCGGCCCTAAAAAGATGGCCGGTCTGAAGGCGGCGGGCCATGATTTCGACCGGGCCATAAATTTCGGCTGGTTCGGTTTTGTCGCCAAACCGGTTCTGCTCCTGCTCAACCTGATTCACAAATACTTTCATAACTATGGTGTTGCCATTATCCTGGTCACGGTTCTGATTAAACTGTTTTTCTGGCCAATCACCCAGAAGGGCATGAAGTCCATGAAGAACATGCAGAAGCTTCAGCCCAAACTGGCCAAGATCCGCGAGAAATACAAGGGTGACAAGGAGCGCCTGGCCCAGGAACAGATGAAGATGTATCAGACCCACAAGATCAATCCCCTGGGCGGCTGTTTGCCGATGGTCCTGCAGATTCCGGTTTTTTTCGCTCTCTACCGGGTGCTGATGCAGGCCATCGAATTGCGCCACGCCCCGTTTATGCTGTGGATCAACGATCTTTCCGCGCCGGAGCGGCTTTCCATCGGTTTTGAGTTGCCTTATCTGGGCGGCTTGCCGCTGCTCACCCTGTTGATGGGCGGTTCTATGTTTCTCCAGCAGAAAATGACCCCGACCCCGTCGGCCAATCCGGAGATGGCCAGGATGATGATGTTCATGCCGGTGATTTTCACCTTCATCTTCATCAACTTCGCGTCGGGGCTGGTTCTCTACTTTTTCGTCAACAACTTTCTGCAGATGGCCCAGCAATATTACGTCAACAAAGACCGCGATTAACGCTCTGTTACGCTTATTAAAACCAGAGGGAACACAATATGATTGAAGAAAAACAGTACAGCGGGTCGGATGTCTCCAAAGCCATTGCCAATGCCTGTAAGGACCTGGGCGCCACCCAGGATAAACTGAATATCGAAGTGGTTGCGCCCGGTTCGGCCGGCTTTCTCGGGGTTTTCGGCAAGAAAGCCGCCACGGTGAAAGTTTCGCTCAAGAACAAAGGGGGCCAGGCCGCCGACCCGCATCACAAGAAAAGAGGGCGGGGCGAACGACCCTCAAAGGGCCCGGCCCGCGGATCTGCCTCCACCCGTGCTCCGGAAAAGGCCCCGGCTGAAATTCTTCAGAGCCACCTCGACGAGGTTAAAAATGATCTGGAGAAAATTCTTGAACTGATGGGTTTCCCCGCCGCGGTGGAGGTGACGAACGAGGCCAATAAAATCACGGCCCGGATCGGCGGCGACATCGATGAGGCCATCATCGGGCCGGAGGGGCAGACCCTGGACAGTATTCAGTACCTGATGCGCAAAATCATCAGCCGGCGGATCGAGGGTAAGGTCATGTTCTCCCTTGATGCCGGCGATTATCGAAATCGGCGACGGGACGAACTTGAGGAAAAGGCGCTGAAACTTGCCGAAGAGGTAAAGGTGTCGGGGCGCACCAAGAGCATTCCCGCCCTTAATCCGGCCGAGCGGCGCATCGTCCATATGACCCTGCAGGCCGATCGCTCCATCCGCAGCCGGAGCGTCGGCGACGGCCATTTCAAGAAAATACTCATCTATGTGCCGACCCAGGGCAAAAAGCAGAAAAACCGCTAACCGGAAGGCTTAGAAACCATGACCGCGGGTCAGCATCGCCATGACCGGGACGGCGCCACCATCGCCGCGATCGCCACCCCGCCCGGTCCCGGCGGCATCGGCATTATCAGAATCAGCGGTCCGGCCGCCGGATCGATCCTCTCCGAGCTTTTCATCCCCCATCGTCAAAAACCGCGCGTCAGCCATCAGCTGACCTACGGCCGGCTGGTCGACCCGGCGAGCGGCCGCCCCCTGGACGAAGTCATGGCGGTTTTCATGACCGCGCCCCATTCCTACACCCGCGAGGATGTGGTCGAGATTCAATGCCACGGCAGTTTTCTGGTTCTCCAGGAGATTCTCGGTCTGGTGCTCAAGGTCGGCGCGGTTGCGGCCGAGCCCGGCGAATTCACCAAACGCGCCTTTCTGAACGGCCGGATCGATCTTACCCAGGCCGAGGCGGTGATCGAGCTGCTCCAGGCTAAAACCGGCGAAGGGATGCAGCTCGCCCTCTCCCAGCTTGAGGGCGGATTGCATGAACGGATTGTCGCCCTCCGCGAGGCCCTGATCGCGATCAAGGCGGTGATCGAGGTGGCCATCGACTTCCCCGATGAGGATGTGGAGATCATCAAGCCGCGGCAAATGCTCAATGACCTTCAAGGTCAGGTTATCACGCCCCTGAACGATCTCATCACTGCGGCCGAGCGGGGCCGGATCTTCCGGGAGGGTATCTCCGTGGTGATCCTTGGCCGGCCCAACGTCGGCAAATCCAGCCTGCTCAACAGCCTCCTCCAGGAAGATCGGGCGATTGTTACCGAGATTCCCGGCACCACCCGCGATATTATCGAGGAATACCTCGATATCAGGGGGATTCCGGTGCGGATTATCGACACGGCCGGCATCCGGCAGGGCGCGGAAGCGGTCGAGGAAATCGGCATCAGGAAGGCGCGGCAGAAGCTGGCCTCGGCCGATCTGGTTCTGCTGGTAGTCGACGGCGCCGTCGCGTTGACCGAGGAAGATCGAGCCCTTGCCGAAATTATCGGCGGGCAGCCGGCCATCCTGGTGGTCAACAAGATCGATCTGGCGCCCGGCAAGGATCTCCGGCCTTATCAGACAGACTTCCCCCGCTTTGCGCCGGTCGCTATTTCGGCAAAGACCGGCCAGGGTCTGGCCCGGCTGGAAGCGGCCGTTTTCGCCGAGGTAAGCGGCGGCGGCGAACCGTGGGAGCCCAACGCCTGTGTGCCGAATGTGCGCCATGCGGCCGCCCTGGCCGGCGCTCTGGCGGCCTCGCGACAACTGGAGGGCGCCCTTCGGGAAAATTTGCCGCCGGATCTGCTTGCCATCGAAGTCCAGGCGGGCCTCGATCACCTGGGCGATATTATCGGGGAAACCACCACCGATGATGTCCTTGAGATGATCTTCACCCGATTTTGTCTGGGTAAATAGGGATTAGCGGGGGGCGTGGCCGCGATGGAGAAGGAGCTGGTCATATCGAGTTCGGAGATTGCCCGGCGGGTGCGGGAACTCGGCCGGGAAATCTCAAAACGATCCCGCGACCGGCTTCTGGTTGTCGGGGTGCTTAAAGGCGCCTTTGTCTTTACCGCCGATCTGGTCCGGGCGATCTCGATTCCTCTTGAGCTTGATTTTATCCGGGTAGCCAGCTATGGCGCCGACAGCTGTTCATCCGGCGAGATCAGGCTCAGCGGAGATCTTCAGGCCGCCGTGGCCGGCAGGGACGTGCTGCTGGTCGAGGATATCGTCGACACCGGCACGACTCTGGTCTGGCTGCTCGATTATCTGCGCGCCGGCGGGGCCGGGTCGGTAACGGTCTGTGCCCTGATCGACAAACGGCAGAGGCGGCGGGAAGAGGTGATCATCGATTATTGTGGTTTCCGGCGGGAAGGCTTCCTGGTCGGCTATGGCCTCGATTACGGTGAGCGCTACCGCGAACTGCCGGATATCTACGAACTCAAATCCGCCTGACCGGCAGCGGCTGGATTTTTCCGCGAAAAGAAGTTAAGCTTCAACCATTGCCGGCCGGACCGATTGATTCGCCCCGGCGGCAAGATGGTCCCCACCCAAAGCGCTCGTAGCTCAGCTGGATAGAGCATCGGCCTTCGAAGCCGAGAGTCGCAGGTTCGAATCCTGCCGGGCGCACCACCAAATAGAGACAACCCCCCGGTGACAACCGGTATAGCCAAACCTTGTGGCACGGCCCTGCCCGCGGCCGTTTCGCTTCCCGGCATCGCCGCCTTATTCCGCCGGCCAGTTTCCCTGCCGCCTTTCCTCGACAAAGTAATAGCTCTTGTCGCACTCGATCTCCAACCCGGAAACCGGACAGCGCAGCCTGATTTTTTTAGCGCCGGCCTTGACCACCTGCCAGTCGCCGTGCCGGAAACCGTCGGCGATATGGATTTTCTGCCCCTCCCGCAGGGGATATTCCTTAAAAACTATTACCTCATGTTCCGTCATCGCGGCCTCTCCCGTCGGTTTTTTCGGCGCCGAGCATGGCCCGGAGGATCTGCTCGGCGGCGGTGATCAGAATATAGTTATGATCGCCGTTTTCAACCTCTAAATAATTAATTTCCGGGGAAATCCGCGCCAGTTCCCGGCCCATTTCCACCGGTACTACCCGGTCGCGGCGGCCGTGGATAATGGTGATCGGCGGGACCGGCCGCCGCTGTAAGATTTTCTTCAGGGCGGCCCGGTTATCGTAATTCTGAAGAAGGGTCCGGGCCAAAACCGGCCCGACCATACTTGCCGCCATCTCCTTGAGGCTGGTAAAGGGTGAAATCAGGACGATCCGTTTGACCGGGTGGTTTTCGGCATAAAGGAGAGCCGCCGCCGCCCCCAGGGAATGCCCCATTACCAGGAGCCTCCGCAGGAGGTCGGCCGGCTCGGTGTCAAGTTGCGCGGCCAGGTAAACCAGGGCCGTTTCGGCCGATGCCAAAATCGTGGCGGGGGCGGCGCGGCCCCGGCATTTTCCGTAACCGGGATAGTCGACCAGCAGAAATCCGGCGCCGGGGTCGGGAAAGTCGTTAATCAACTCCAGCCAGTCGAGGGCCAGGGAGGCATTGCCGCCGAACATCAGCCATAAGCGCTCGGGAACCGGGTCATGCTCTCCGGCAGGGGGCAGATAAAAGGCCACCTGTCGGCCCTGGCCGGTCTTGTATTCCAGGGCCTGGCCGCCCGCCGGCAGGGGCGGGTCGCCGCCATAGGAGCGCGGGTAATAGATCATCCGGTGTTGGCCGGCAATCACCAAAACCGCGATTATTAGGCCGAGAAGCAGCAAAATTATGATCTTCATGGAAAATCCGGTCGCTCTTTTAATTTGAGGCTGTTACTCTTTTAGCTGAATCCGACCCCCTGGGCCGGTCCGGTTATGTCAATCGTACCGTTATTTATGGTCAACGGCTTACAGAAAATATGCGATGAGTGAAAAAATCGAGATAAGAGGCGGGATCATACGGCTCGGCCAGTTTCTTAAAATCGCGATGCTGGTGGAATCCGGCGGGGAAGCGAAGGCGAGGATCCAGGCCGGCGAGGTCCTCGTCAACGGTGAAGTCGAGACCAGGCGGGGCCGGCAGCTTAGTCATCTCGATATCGTACGATTGGACGAGCGGTCCGCCCAGGTTTTCGTAATCGATTACGGCGGTGGGACAGCCGCGGCAGACGCATGCCCCCCACGTCGTTAGGAACCCCGGGGCAACCCGCTTCATTACGGGCTTGCCTACCGGCTTCATGCCGTTCGCGGCCGCGCCTCTTCTGGCCCCGGCGGCCCCCTTGCCTGCTCCCGTGATCCGCAATCAACCGGCAGACCATGTTGACCATGAAGCGACTTTTAATCTGCACCGACCTTGACCGGACCCTGCTGCCGAACGGCATCCAGCCGGAGTCCCCGGCGGCGCGACCGCTGTTTAGAAAATTGGCTAGCAAACCATTTGTCAGGTTGGCCTATGTGAGCGGCCGCGATTTCCAGCTTCTCCGGGAGGCGATCAGGGAATTCGATCTGCCCGAGCCGAAGTTCATGATCGGCGATGTGGGGACGACCATCTACCATAAACCTGGGGGCCGCTGGCAGTCCTGGCCGGAATGGCACGAGATGCTCGGCGGGGACTGGCCGGGGGCGGCCACCGGCGAACTGGCCGCCCGGCTCGCCGGCCTGCCCGGGCTTGTCCTTCAGGAACCGGAAAAACAGGGGCGTTTCAAATTAAGTTATTATACCGATCCGAAGCTCGATTCTGTTATACTGAAGAACAAGGTCTTAAGCCGTCTGGAAAATTGTTCGATCAAGGTCAGGTCCGTGTTTAGCGTTGATGAGGTGAATCGCGTCGGCCTTTTCGATCTGCTCCCGGAAACGGCCAGCAAGCTGGCCGCGGTAAGGTTCATTATCAGCCGGAGCGGCGTGGCGCCGGAGCGGACGGTCTACGCGGGTGACAGCGGCAACGATCTCGAGGTGTTGACCAGTGAGGTCAAGGCGATTCTGGTGGCAAATGCCATCGAGGCCGTCAGGCGCCAGGCCCGCCAGGAAGCCCCGACCGGCACCCTTTATCTGGCCGAAGGCGGCTTTATGGATATGAACGGCAATTACGCGGCCGGTCTTCTGGAAGGAGTGGTTCATTATCTGCCGGAACTCGGCCCGGTGCTGAAAAACGATATGCGATGAGGCGCGGGCCAGGCAAGTAAACCCGATATGCGAGCAATTTAAACAGAAAACGGACCTGCCATGAAAAACACTTTCAGCAAAATTATCGTCTTGCCCATTTCAGCCCTGTTATTGCTGTTAAACGCCAATCCGGCAACGGCCCGGGACCGTCTCGACCGTCTCGACCTGGAGCTTAACGCCGGCTCCCGGGTTGACCGGTTTGACTGGACGATCTCCGGCAATATCCACGGCACCGATCCCGATATCCTTTCCGAGCTGAGCTGGGATGATCTGGAGATTGTCGAGGTCAATACCAAGGGCCGGGTGATCATGATCAACAACCAGGCCCCTTTTGGGGGAATAGCCAAGATCAGGGCCGGTTACGGGGAGATCCGGAGCGGTGAAAATCAGGATTCCGACTACCAGTACGACAACCGCACCAATGAATGGTCGCGTTCCAACAACCAGGCGGATGACGGCAGCGTCTTTGATTTCACCTCCGGGATCGGTCTCGTGTTCCAGAGCCGGAACGGCACGGTGCTGTTTTCGCCCCTGGTCGGCTACTCTTACCATACCCAGGATCTGACCATCCATGACGGCTATCAAACCATTTCACGGGACAACCCCTTCAGTACGGACCCGGCCGAAGATCCGCCGCCGGTGGGGCCGCTGGAAGGGCTTGGCAGCACCTATGATTCGACCTGGAACAGCGGTTGGATCGGGATTGACCTGGAGATCAGGCCGACCCGTGGTTTTCTGCTGCACGGCTTCGTAGAACTGCACGGGGCCGAATACCGGGCCGAGGCCAACTGGAACCTGAGAAGCGATCTTGCCCATCCGGTCAGTTTCGAACATGAATCAAATGATGCCGCAGGGTTTGTGGCCGGCTTCGGTACCAAATTCGGCGGCGACCGCCTGCTGGTCAACCTGGATATGCTTTACCAGAAATGGCGGGCGGAAGACGGGATCGACGTAATTTACTTCGCGGACGGTTCTATCGGCGCGACCCGGTTAAACGAGGTTAACTGGGAATCGTTCGGCGTTACCGCCGGTCTGACCGTCAGCTTTTAAACTGTACCCGTTCAACCGTGCCGCATATTTCGACAAGCGGACCGGCGCTGCGTACTGAGTCGTACGTAAGCCGGGCCGATCGTCCGAAGATGTGATGCTGTGAACGGTTACAACTTTTTAAAGGTCAGATGGCGGGAGCGGGCCGAAGATTGCAGGACCGGGACCGGATCGGCATAGTCATAGACCCTTGCCTTTTTAGCGACCGCCGGTCGTAAAATGCGGCCAACCACCTGCAGGAGACGCCCGCTGAATTTGATCGGTGTCGTCAAAAACAGGGCCCGCAGGCCGGGGCAGTCGAAACCCTCGCCGATCAGCTGCACCGTCGAAATCAGCACATCGATTTCGCCATTGCGAATCTCCTCGATCAGTCTGGTCCGCTGTTCGGATGGCATCCTGCCGGTGAGGACCGCCACCTTCAGTTCGGCGGCCATGGCGGTGATGATCCCGGCCAGCGCCTCGCAGTGGGCGACCCGATCGCTCACCACCAGAATCGTGCCGTCCTCCCGTCTGGCCTCGGCGACAATATCCCGGCAGATCAGGGTATTGCGCTCGGTATTGCCGGTCAGGGCCTTTAACAGGTTTTGATAGTTGCCCCGATAGCCGTAGGTGAAGGCGGTGTCTTTCTGGATCAACGCCGGTTTCAGAACGGCGCCGCTGGCGTGGAGATCGTCGGCGGCGACCCGATGCACGCATTCGCCGAGATACAAGTGGATAAGGTTGGTCAAGCCGTCTCTTCTGAAGGCGGTGGCGGATAAGCCCAGGGCGTAACGACAATCGAAGGCGGTGACCACCTCGGTGAACAGCGAAGCGGGTACCCGGTGGCATTCGTCGACGCAGATCTGCCCGAAGCGCTCCGGCAGTTCGGCCAATCTTTTGCGGGCCGAATTGACAATCGCCACGGTAACCGGTTCCAACCGGTAGTGACCATCGCCGATCAATCCCGCCCTGTCGCCCAGGAAAAGTTCGATCTGGGCCGCCCATTGGTACAAAAGTTCCTTGCTGTGGACCAGGATCAGGGTGGGCTGGCGGCGCTGGGCGATAACCGCCAGGCCGATAACGGTCTTGCCGGAGCCGGTCCCGGACTCGATGACCCCGAAGTCTCTTTTCACCGTATCCTCGAAAGCAGCGAGCTGATAGGGCCGCAATTTACCGTTAAAAGAAAAATCGACCGCGGGCAGGGTGCGGCGCTGATCGATAATGCGCGGCGATTCCTGCCCGCAACACTGGCGGCAGAGGCGCACGGCCTGATTGGCGAAGCCGCGCGGAAAGCGGAGACCCCGGCTGGTCTCGGAGTAGAAATAGAGATAGGGTTTGAGTTTTTTGCCGAGCCAGCGCCCGTATTTTCTGGCATCGAGATAGAGGGGATTGGCCACGGTGAGTTCCTGCTTGATCCGGCCGACCAGCGGGCTCGGGCCGTTTTCAAGCAGGCAGTCGGCCCCGACGGTCAGAATTATATCAGTAGCCATGGCTCTGGTCCGGTCCGTCAAGGAGTTGTTTGAGCCGGTCCTCGATCCGTTTATGGTCGGATTCCAGCCGGTCGAGTTGCCGTTGCTGGCCGACCAGGACCTCGTTCAGTTCCTCGATGGTACTGTCCTGAAAGGCCAGCCTGGTCTCAAGTTCGACGATTCTTGCCGTTATTGCCGCGATGTCCGTTGCCATTTTAGCCCGCCTGCCTTTCTTGCGTAACCGATCACGGAATAAGCCGCCCAGGATTGGCCAATCTCCCAGCCGGTAAGCAAGTACCCGTCATTTATGATCAAAGATGGTGACGCCCCGCCAGTCAGCCGGGGGCGGATTTTCGCGAAAGCGGGCAATCCGGTCCAGATAAAGCCTGGTCGGGCCGTCCTTCGGCAATTCCTCCAGAACCCGGCCAAACGACTGCTCGGCCCTGTCCCACTCCTGGCGGCGATAGGCAGCAAGTCCCTCCCCGAACAGGGAAAACCGGGCCATCGCCGCCACATCCTGCCGGTCCCGCCATCCGGCCAGTTCATAGATGGTCACTGCTTTCGCCTTGCCCTTGACCTTGACTATATCCAGGTCGCGGAGCAGGAACCGATCGTCAAGCTCCCGGGCCGTAAACTCGGAGCAGAGGATGTGGGTGCCGTAGACCTTGTTCAACCCCTCCAGGCGCGAGGCCAGGTTTACCGCATCGCCGATTATCGTATAATCCATAAAGACGTTGCTGCCCAGGTTGCCGACCGTGACCTCGCCGGTGTTAAGGCCGATGCCGATCTCCAGTTCCGCGGCGCCGTCGACCTCGCCGCCCTCCTTGAGTTCCCCGAGCTTCTCCATCATCAGGAGCGCGGTAGCGGCCGCTTGGGCCGGATGATCGGGCAGCGGCAGCGGCGCCCCGAAAAAGGCCATGACCGCGTCGCCCATCAGTTTGTCAAGGGTGCCCTGGTGGGCGAAGACCAGGGGGATCATCGCGTCGAAATAACGGTTGAGCAGCCGACCGGTTTGCCGGGCCCCCAGTTTTTCGGAAATCGTCGTGAAGCCCCGCAGATCGGAAAACAAGATGGTCAGGTTCTCCCGACGGCCCTCCAGGGTGGTGGCGATATCGCCCTTGATCAATTCGTTGACCACCCCGGCCGAGACGTATTTACCGAAGATCGAAGTGATCAGGGCGGTTTTTTGGCGGTCGAAGGATTTCTGCAGGGCGACTCCGGCCATGAACTGCCCGGCAAAAATCGCCAGCAGCGGCGCGATATCGACCCGAATCGATTTGTGCAGAAATAACCAATGAGCGACGAAGAGCACCGCGGTCATGCCCGCCGCCAGAATAAATACTTCCAGGCTCATGCTGATCCTGGGCAGGTAAAAGAGAAGACCGAACATCCCGGAAAAGACAAGCAGCCACATCACCGAATAGCCGGTGGCGTGGCGGATAAAGATCTGGCCGAGAATGGTTTCAATCGCATGGGCATGGCAGGCGACCCCCGGTTCATCCGCCCCCATCACATCCTCGGCAATGGTCCCGAAGCGTCCTGCCAGCTCGTTGTTGTCCCGCTGAAAGCGTGAAAAAGGGGTGGTGAAAAAATCCTTCTGGGTGGAGAGGGTCGAACCGATCAGGACAATCTTGCCTCGCAGCTTCTCGGGGGGAACGCTGTTTTTGACCGCATCCGCATAGGAGACCACGTTAAACGCGGTGTAGTCGCCGTGATAGTTGATCAGCAGTTCCGGATAGGGCAACCGCAGCCGCCTTTCGTCGACACCGCCCATCAGAAAATAATCGCGGCCGGAAAAGTCGAAATCAAACTCCAGATTGAGAAAGACCCGGGAGACTTCCAGGGCAAAAGCGGGCAGGAGCTGGAGCCCGCCGGCGGCGAAAGGTTTGGCGTTAAAGAAGCGGATCTTGCGGAGGATTCCATCCTGGTCAAGGGGAACATCGATAAAACCGTCGCCGATCATCTCTTCCTGGAACAGTTCGAGCGGGGTGATCTCGGCCACGCCCTGGGCGGCCGAAACCCTGGCCATCACGACATTATTGCACTCCCTGATCGATCGGGCCAGGCGCAGGTCAACGGCCGGGTCCGGATCCGGCGCGGACATGATCATGTCGAGACCGACCACCGACGCGCCGGCCGCGCAGATATGGTCGAGGGCGGCGGCGAGATTTGCTCTGGACCATTGGCCGCGATGCCGGTTCAAGCGGACCGCGCTTTCCTCGTCCATCAGGACCAGGGTGATCCGCTCCGAGGTTTGCAGGGGACCGCGCCAGGCGAGGTTAAGATCGTAGAGGTAATTGTCCGCCCGGCTGAAAAAACCGGCCCGGTAGCATAAGATTACCGCGCCGGTCACCAGAACCAGACAGATCGCGGTAAATATTACCTGGTAACGGAGGAGGCTTTTCCCGGTCATCAATTGCGGCCGGGACTCATCTGATCCCGGTATTTGCGGCGAGACGGGCAGGCAGGGATCCCTCGATGCCGCCGATCGGGCTGGAAACGATTACCAAGACCCGGCATTTCCGGAGAATTTTGGAGGCTGAATCCTCGGCCTTTAAATCCATGGCGTCACGGGCGCTGATCACCAGATTGGTCTTGGCCAACCCCTGGACCCCCTGAACGTCGGCGACGATATAACGGCCGCGCTTCTTTCTCTTGCCCGAATCGGCATCCCCCGATTTTGCCCGAAACAGAGGCACCGCAAGCGATTTTTCCACGGTTTGCGCCCGGGCCTCCCGAACCCCGAAGACGTTTTCGGCCCGAGCCAGCAACCGGTCGATGAGGCGATGATCCGCCCTTAGCTCGGCCGGGGTCTGATCCGAAACAACATACCGCATCATGCCGCGATTGACCAGGGCGGCCTCCTCGACCCGGCTCAGCTCGTAAACGGTCTCGCCGTTCTCGCCGACAATTTTCGGAAACATGGCCGGTTCGATCCGGTCGTTATCGGCAAGGTGCCGGGCATCGAGGACCAGCCATGGTTGGTCTTTATCGTCGAGTTCGGCCCGGGGTTTCAGGGGTCGAATGGGAAAATCCCGCCAGGTCGGCACGGTGTCGAAATGTTTCAGCAACTTGGCGGTCAGCCCGCTTACTCCCCTCATCCTTGCTACCTTGATCACCTCGTAATAGGGGTCGGTGCCGTCATCCACGAACTCGCTCTGAAATTCCTTGTCCTTCAGGAAGGCTTCCAGCTTAATGGTAACAGCGCCGCTGCCCAGGGACTCCAGGGTACTGGCGTCATCGAGATGGATTCCGGACGCCAGCTTGACGATGCTGCCCGAGGCCAGCACCCCGGCCACCCCCTGGGACAACGGACGATTGTTACGGTTTTTGCCGAGGTAACCCCGCCCGATCCCGTAGATCAGCCCCTGGTCCCAGTCGATCCAGCCGTTCGCGTGCTTCTCGATGAAAGAGGCAAAGGGTTTTTCGTCAACGCTGGCCGAAATACCCGGTAAACAAAGGGTGCAGAACAGGACCAGGGCGAGAAGCCGGGAAAATCTGATCCTGCCGTTCCCATGTTCAGTTGCGCGCATATCTTCCTCCAGTCCGGCCCGGGGCCGGTCGGTTAATCAACATTAAACGGGCAGCAAAGTTGCCTGGTCGTAAAAAGCGGTTACCTTGTCCTTGTCGTTGGACTCCATATGGGCGATGGCCGCCCTGGGATGCTGGTTCAGGGTGCCGGTCACCATGTAGGGGATCGAGTAACCCCACTCGATTTTCTTGCTCCATGGCAACACCTCCTGTTCGATGACCTCGATCAGCGGGCGCACGTCGAATTTGGGGTTTTTCAGAAACGAAACCAGCAGTTCAAGGGGGCAGTTGCCGGCCCCGCGGCCGATTCCGTAGAGGGTGGCGTCGAGGAAGTTGATGCCGTTGATGATCGCGGAGATCGTGTTGGCGAAAGCGAGCTGCTGGTTATTGTGGCCGTGGATGCCGATGGTCTTGCCCGGCAGGCTCTCGATATACTTCCGGGCCAGTACGTCGATATGCTCCGAATAGAAGAAGCCGAAACTGTCGACCAGATAGATGATCGGCACCCGGCTCTTGGCCAGGTCGTCGAGGGCCTCTTCCAGATCCCGCTGATTAACGGTGGAGACCGCCATCAGGTTGATCGTCACCTCGTAGCCCTTATCCATGCAGTGCTCGGCCAGATAAATGGCTTTATCAACCTGATGGACGTAGCAGGCGACCCGGATCATATCGAGAGAGCTTTCGGCGCAGGGCGGAATGTCGTCGTAACTGATCCGGCCGATATCGGCCATGGCGGAAAATTTAATGGTTTTTTCGGTGTCGCCGATGATCCGTATGAGATCGTCTTCGGCGCAGAATTTCCACGGCCCCATCTCTTCCCTGGAAAACATCCCTTCCGACGAGAGGTAGCCGACTTCCATGTAGTCCACGCCAGATTTTGACAAGGCCCGGTAAACGTTGCGGACGAAATCGTCGCTGAACTGCCACTTGTTCATCAGGCCGCCATCCCTGACGGTGCAATCAATAACCTTGATCTGGGGTCTGTACATTATGGTCTCCTGGCTGTCTTGAATTGCTTAGACCTGAATCCGTGACGGATTCAGGTTAGGTAATGGTTGCTCGCCTCACCCGGCGCAATGCTCGGGCCGGGCAGTGGACGCCGTCGTCACGGCCTCGACAAATCTGCCGACATTTTCGCCGATTTCTTTCGGCTTTTTTTCCCGAAGGGCATGCGCGCCGAACAGGGCGGACCCGACCCCTACCCCGGCCGCGCCGGCCCGGAAATATTCGCCGAGGTTTTCCCTGGTGACGCCGCCCACCGCCAGCAGGGGGATATGGTCGAAGGGCCCGCGAATTTCCCTGAGGTAAGCGGGACCGGCAACGGAGCAGGGGAAAACCTTGATCATCGTCGCCCCGGCCGCCCAGGCTCGATAAATCTCGGTCGGCGTAAAGGCGCCGGCGATTACCGGAATATTTCTTTTGGCGCCGTATTCGATGACCCGGATATCGGTGTTGGGAGTTACCAGAAACATGGCCCCGGCCGCGATGGCGATCTCGGCCTCATCCCGATTACGAACCGTGCCGATTCCCAGAAGCTTGCCGGCCGGGACCCGGGCGCGGCAACTCCGCACTATCTCGGCGGCGTTTTCGGTATTCATGGTAATTTCGAGGGCCGTCAGGCCGGCCGCAAAAGAGGTTGCCATCACCTCCCGGAAGAAACCGCCGTCAATTCCCCGCAGGATGCCGATTAGCGGCACGTCCAGCTTGATCTGTTCCACCTTGCCCCTCATGCGCCGGTTTAAAGCTGAGTTGAGTAGAGCTTGTCTGCTCAGCACAAAACTTATGCCCTGTGGGTATAATCAGCGGTTCTGCTCGTTGATCCTGATCATCTTAATGAAGCGCTCCGCTTCAACAATGGATTTTTCGGGTAATATTTCACTGAACATCACATGGACCGAATATCTTCCCTTTAAATCAAAAGCCTCGCTATGGCGCCTTACCCCGAGAACCTTGCCGATCTGCTCGATCTCCGCCATGTCGGGCGGCATATTGAACCGTAGATGGAGATTGTGGCCCAAAAGCATCAGGGCCTGTTCCCGGCTGGGGGTCTGCACGTAAAACGACACCCCGCCCACGGAAACGTCGGCGATATCGCCCCGGATGGTCTTGCCGACCACCGCTCCCCCGGCATCGACGATCTTGAGAAGAATTCGGCCGGGCAAGGGGATTCGCCGCTGAATTCGCCGATCCAGGGAGCTTTTTTTCAGCAGCTCGTGAATCTTGACGCCGCAGCTGCAGAAATCCCGCAACTTCGCTTCCAGGGCCGGCAGATACCCTTCCCAGCTTAAAAGAGTAATCGCGGGCAAAAAATGGACCTTGACCCGGTCTATGGCCACCAGGGAGGTGGTGCAGAGGCCGGCCTCGAAAAAGGAGGTTTCATTGGCAACATTGCCGGCCGAGATCTTGCTGATGAAAACCTCCCTGTTCTCCTGGGTGTAGATGTGCTTGGCCTGCCCGGCACTGATAAAATAGAGGTTTGCATTTTTCTGACCCTGGCTGAAGATGGTCTGGCCCGGCTCAAAGGCCGCCTCCAGCAGTTCGTTTTGCAGGGCCTTGGTCTCTTCGTCGGTCAATCTGTCGTAGAGCTCGGTCCAGACCCGCCGGTGGCTTTCGGTGGCCGGCAGGGAGCGGGCGGAGTCGATCATCTCCTGGGCCAGAATAAGTTCGCTCAGGGCGGAAGGGCTGATCGCGGGGATCCTCTCCCGCAGCTCTTCACACTTGGCGAAATCTTTCTGTTGCGCGTACAGTTTTATCAGGGCAAGCAGGCCTTTGATGGCTTTTTGGTTGTCGCCCTGCCGAAGGTAATGATCAATGCTTTTTTCATATTTGGCCAGGTCGTTCATTCACTTCTCCGCCGGTCATTTCATATTTACCCCCAAAGGGGTATAAATGCTTAGCCATCCCGAGGCTTTTTGCGAACTCATCCAGAGTAAAGCTAAAATTAAGGGAAGACAATTGTTTTCATGGATTTATCTAGTTAAGATCAGGGAATTATGCAACTTTTTCGCGATAAATCCTTGCGGGCCGAAGAGTTTTTCGAAAAGTGCGGGCGGAGCGCCGGGCCGACTTTTTTTTGCTCGACAAACCAACAACCGGTTAAATTGCCAGTTAATCATTGACAAGGTACCCGGATTATTAATACCTGAATCCGTGAGCGTTCGAGAACGGTGCGGATGCAAGGCGGCAACTTGTTGATAATACTGATGGTATATCAACAAGTTGCCAACGCGGCACCCCAAGGGCA
>JARGFN010000167.1 GCA_029210665.1 Desulfobulbales bacterium | reverse complement strand
TCGGGCGCCCCGCAGGGCGGCGGGGTGAATCGAGGCGACCCGGTTAAAGAACGATTATATTACGTAACAACAAACGAATAAAACGAAATTCCCCACGTAGCCGTCACGGATTCAGGTCAGGGTTTTGGCAGCAGGCAGACGGCCATGGCGAAATCTTTATAAAAGAAAGCCAGAATCCGGTACGGATCGTCAGCGACCCGCATCGTCAGAAGCCAGCTCTCGGTGTTTATCTTGACGCTTTCGGCCAGCCGCATCGCGGTGAATCCGGTCAGGGGATGGCCGCCTCGGGCCTTGCGCAGGGCCTCTTTGCCTGCCCACAGGAGAGTGAGGCCGAATGACGGCGGCTTGGGTAAATCCAGAGAAGCGATAATCTCCTCCTCGGCCGCGAGGCAGAACTTCTCCTTGACCCTGACGGTCGCGGCAGACACCTTCTGGATATCCAGGCCGCATTCCATTTGCGCGGAAACCATGGCCGCGGCCAGGCCCTGGCTGTGGGAAATCGACAGGCAGGGCGCACCCCCGGACCGGAAGTTAAAGCTGAGTTGAGCAGCTTGTCTGCTCGTACGAAACTTATGCCCTGGCGGTATAAAGCTGAGTTGAGCAGCTCGTCTGCTCGTACGAAACTTGTGCCCTGGCGGTATAAAAAAGGGTTTGCCGTACGGATCGGCGTTGATCACCCATTCGCGCATGGCCTCGGCGGCCGGTTCCCGGCCGAACAATTGGAGAACCGCCTGTTTGGCGGCCAGCCGCCCCCCCAGCCATTCGATTTTTCTTTTCTGATATGCAAAGCCCTGGAAAGTTGCAAGTTCCCGGGGAGCAAGGTATGCAGCCGGATCGAAGAGGTTTGCCGCCAGCTGCGCCTGTAAACGGTCGAGGTCGATTAAAACCGGTTCCGGCAGTCGATCCCAGCCGAAGTTGTCCTGTGGGAAACCGGCGGCGGTCTCAAGTTTTAGCTTTTCGGCGGGAATCATTCGGTTTTGGTTGCCATATCTAATTATAATTATTGTAAAAAAAGAAGATTTTCCCGTCTTTAAAAAGCTTGAGTTTAAGCGGAAAAAGTTTAATATTAATTCCCGATGAGTTCAATTGATTCCGCAATAATTCTGATAATTTCCCTGCTAACCGCCCGGGGGGTGTGGACCGGATTCGCCCGGCAATTGTCCTTTATCGCCGCCCTGATCCTCGCCTTTATCGTTGCCGGC
Organism: Desulfobulbales bacterium; assembly: GCA_029210665.1. Lineage (GTDB taxonomy): Bacteria > Desulfobacterota > Desulfobulbia > Desulfobulbales > JAGXFP01 > JAGXFP01. The sequence continues at coordinate 3,621 of JARGFN010000167.1, read as the reverse complement.
CGTTTCTATCTCTTTTTTGCCGGGTTTCTGAAATCCTTTATCCAGACCCCGCAGCTCGCCTTCCTCGTCACCTACATGCTGCTCTTCTGCGCGGTGTATCTGCTCGTGATCTACCTGGGCTTCGGCTTGCGGAAGTTCCTGAAGATTTCGATGCTTGGCGGCCTGGACCGGGTTATGGGCGGGGTGTTCGGAATGGGCAAGGGGATGTTTATTCTTATCCTGCTCTTCATGGTCCTGGCCGGGGTGATGTCGAATTCGGCGACCTTCCTGAAAAAATCATATTTTTACCCTTTTCTGAACGGGGGCTCACTCCTGGTCATGTCCTTTATCAACGATCCGGCGTTGCGGGCCGGTTTTAGACCGAAGGTGCCGGCGATTCCTGCCATTTATGCCGGCTCCGCCGACCGCCTGGCCGCCCGGCCCCGGTCGCCGGACCCCAAATATCAGCGTGCCCTGGACGAGATCCGGTACCAACTGGCCAGAGAGGTCGGCGACCGACCGAACAGGTAGCCGATGACGATGGCTTGATTGATCAAGGTGGTTCTGGCAATTCCCAGTTTCTGCCAGCGGCGGCCGGAGGTGACGGCGACGGCCGGCAATGTTTTGATCCGGCCCAGATTCCGCAATTTCCCGACCAGGACGAAATCTTCCATGATCTCGATCTCCGGAAAACCTCCGCTTGTCGTAAAATTTTCCCTGGTCATGAACAGACCCTGATCGCCATAAGGTTGTTGCAGCAGCCGGGATCTTAGATTGGCCATGATTTCAATAAACCTGATCGCCGGCCCAGCCATCTCTACGGAGAGGCTGAAGGCGCCGGCCGCCACCCCCTTTTCATTGAGGCAGGCGCGGATTGCTCCGGCAAAATCGGCGGCGAGCCGGGTATCGGCGTGGAGGAATAACAGGATCCCGCCGGCGGCGGCCGCGGCACCGGCGTTCTGCTGGAAGCTGCGACCAGGCCGCGAGGTTACCACCTTGGCACCACCCTGTTCGGCAATCCGGACGGTTGCATCGCTGCTGCCGCCGTCCGCGACGATGATTTCCAGATCGCGGCCGGGCCGAAGCGATTCGAGGGTGGCCCTCAGGTTGTCCGCCTCATTCAGGGTCGGGATGATCACCGAAATTTTCGAGGTCTTCGGGACGGTCGACATCGGCCAGTTCCTCAAGGAGGTATAATTTAAGGCCAAGCTTGCGGGCCGCGACAATGGTTGCCGACAAGAGGACATTGCCGCCCCAGGGCTGCCGCCTGAAAAGTTCCGGGCAAGGGCGGGTGAGACCGATCAGGTAGTAGCCGCCGTCGCTGGCCGGCCCCAGAACCAGCTCATGTTCGAGGAGAACGGCAAAGCCATCCGCCAGGGTTCGGGGGGTAAGGGCGGGGCAGTCGGCCCCGATCAGCATGACTTGATGATAGTGGTTCTGAAAGGCGTCCGCGAAGGCGCGGGTCATTTTTTCGCCCAGATCGCCGGAGCCCTGCCCACAATAGCTTCGGTGGGTACCGAGCCAGTCCGCCATCCGGCCGGGATCGCCGCCCACGTAGCGAATCTCCAGGTCGAGACGGTTTTCGGCGGCGGCCTCCTCGGCGATCCGCAGGGTATCTTCGGTCATCCGTTGTTGCAGGCCGGCAGCCCCAAGAGGGCCTAAAGCCGGGATCAGCCTGGTTTTAACCCGCCCCGCTTCCGGGTACCGGGTGAAGATGATCAGTTTTTTTTTCAATAATCTCCCTGTTTGTTTCGGGGAAAGGTGATTTTCAGGATAACCGAGAAATTATGGCCGGCAAACGAAAAAAAACCCCGGAGTCCTACCGGGAGCGCCGATATCGAACAATTGCCGATCCCGGCGGCCTGCAGTCATGCCGGATCAAGATCCGGGAAACCGATCTGCACATCCTCGCCCCGGTCGATGTCGAGGCAGCGGCAACCAATCTGGTCATCCAGTACCGGAACCAGCTGGAAAGCCATCTGGCCCGCTGGCCCGCCTTCGTCGAGGCCTTGTCGCCGTTAGCCGACGACCCGACCGGGGTGCCGCTGGTCCGGGAGATGTTGAAGGCCGGGCGGGCGGCCGGGGTCGGACCGATGGCGGCGGTGGCGGGGGTCATAGCCGAATATGTGGGGCGGGGGTTGTTAAAGGGCGAAGGTTGTTCCGAGGTGGTGGTGGAAAACGGCGGCGATATCTTTATGAAGAGGCGCGAGGCTTGCACCGTTGCCATCTTCGCGGGCGAATCCCCTTTGAGTTATCGAATCGGAATCAAAATTCCGCCCGCAGCGATGCCGATCGGTATCTGCACATCATCCGGGACGGTCGGCCATTCCTTGAGCCTGGGAAGGGCCGATTCGGTAACGGTTATCGCTCAATCAACCGCCCTGGCCGATGCCGCCGCGACCCGTTTGGGCAATGAAGTCGGCAAAAGCGGCGATTTAGGCCCGGCCCTGGCGCTGGCGCCCCGGATCGGCGGCCTTAGCGGCGTGGTGATCATTATCGGCGAAGAGCTGGGGGCGTGGGGACAGATCGAGCTGGTGGAACTGTGAAGGCCGGTCAGGCCATCTTGTCTTCGGACCAGTCATTGTGCTCGAACTGGCGGTGATCCGGTTTGGGCGGTTTTTCTTCGAGCAGCCTGGCCTCAAGCCACTTGGCGATTTTAGCGAATTCGGCGGCGACCTCTTTTAAGGCCCGGCCGCGGTGACTGACCCTGTTTTTTTCCTCGGGACTGCTTTCGGCAAAGGTCTTGCCCAGTTCCGGCGAAAAGAAAACCGGATCGTAACCGAAACCGCCGCCGCCGCTCGGCTCGGTGGTGATGGTCCCCTCGCATCTGCCCTCGTAGGTCAGAGCCGGACCGGAGGGCACGGCAAGGGAAATCACGCATTCGAAGGCGGCCCGCCGGTCGTTTACCCCTTCCATCTCCTTGAGGAGTTTGGCGATATTATCCCTGTCGTCGGCCTCTTCGCCTGCGTAGCGGGCCGAGTAGACGCCCGGGGCACCGTTCAGCGCTTCGACCACCAGGCCCGAGTCGTCGGATATTGCCGGCAGGCCGAGAACCTTGGCGGTGGAATGGGCCTTTTTGTAAGCGTTTTCATCAAAGGTGTTGCCGTCCTCGACCGGTTCGGGAATCGGGCCGAACTCGTTCAGGCTGCGCAGATCGACGTCGAAATCGCGCAAGATCTCCCTGAACTCCCTGACCTTCCCCTCGTTGCGGGTGGCCAGCACTATGATATGTTTCATCGATGCTCTCCGTTATTGTAATTGAGATGTTTTTCAAGACATTTAAGGCAATTTGCCGATGTCCGCAAGGGCGATTGTCGCTTTTTCCATTTGACAGCTTAACTGATAAACTCTTAAATGAAAGAGTTGCAGTCCACCGGATCCTCCTTGTTATCGGCTGCGATATTATTAAAAGTGATTCGAGCAGACAAGGGAGCACGGCGTGGCCGAGCAACAGAAAAAAATCATCCTGACCGGCTACCGGGCGACCGGCAAGAGTTCGGTGGGACGGGTACTGGCGGAACGGCTCAAACTCGATTTTATCGATATGGACGAAGTTCTGGCGGCCCGGCATGGCGAGATCAGCGAGGTGGTCAGGGAGCGGGGCTGGAATTATTTTCGGACCCGGGAGAAAGAGCTGCTCGA
>JARGFN010000166.1 GCA_029210665.1 Desulfobulbales bacterium | reverse complement strand
AAATGGACTACGGGTCTGCGGAGGATATCTTCGAGGAGATCCGCACCCTCCTGCCCCAGTACAAGGGAATCACTTATAAACGCCTTGACGAGGTCGGCCTGCAATGGCCGGTGCCCAGTGAAGATCATCCGGGCACCGAGGTATTGCATACCGAATCGTTCACCAGGGGCAGGGGGCTTTTCATACCCGAGGAGTATATCCCCCCGGTCGAACTTCCCGACGACGAGTATCCGATGTCCTTTACCACCGGCCGGGATCTGTCCAGGTATAACTTCAGCAGCATGACCGGTAAGACTCCGGAGATCGATGAGATCAGTCCGGAATGCTTTGCCGAGATCAACCCCGTTGATGCCGAACGGCTCGGAGTCGGGGACAAGTCCTTGGTTCGGCTGGTGTCGCGGCGCGGCGCGGTCGAGATGCGGGCCAAGATCACCGACCGTTCTCAGGAAGGGACGGTATTCGCGACATACAACCACCTGGAAACCCTGGTCAACCTGCTTACCCTGGACGCCCTCGATCGTCTTTCCAGAACGCCCGAATACAAGCTGTGCGCGATCCGGGTGGAAGCAGTACCCGAAAATTAGTTAAATAATTGATATTATGGTTTTTTACAACTCTTCCGGAGTGAAGCATTATGGCAAAAGCAAAGCAAAAGAAAACCGGCGCCCCAGCCGGGAAATCTGCCAAAACCGCTGTCCAATCGGGCAGCATGATGGTGGTCGGCGGCGGCGTTGCCGGCGTCCAGGCCGCTCTTGATCTTACCGAACTCGGCTATTACGTCTATCTGGTCGAAAAGACCGCGGCGGTCGGCGGGGCCATGGCCCAGCTGGACAAGACTTTCCCGACCAACGACTGTTCGCTCTGAATTCTCGCGCCTAAATTGGTTGAGGCCGGTCGGTCTCCAAATATCGAAATTCTGAGCAACACGGATCTGCTTTCCCTCACGGGCAAGCCGGGTAATTTCAAGGCGGAACTGCAGATTCGTCCCCGCTATATCGATGCGGACAAATGTACGGCCTGCGGTCTTTGTACGACTTACTGCCCGCGTCACCTGGCCGATTCCTTCAACGAAGGACTCGATCTGACCAGACCGATCCATATCGATTATCCCCAGGCGGTGCCGGCCTCCTATTTCATCGATCCGGATGCCTGCCTGTATCTCCAGCACGACACCTGCCAGATCTGTGTGCCGGTCTGCCGCGCCAACGCGATCGATTTCAGCCAGCAGCCCAGAAACATCAGCCTCGATATCGGGGCGGTGGTCATGGCTCCCGGTTTCGGGCGGGTGCCGGAAGAGGCCCTGACCCAGTACGGTTACGGCCAGCATCCCGATATCGTCACCAGCATTGAATTCGAGCGGTTGCTCAACCCGGCCGGCCCCTTCGAGGGCGAGGTCCGCTGTCTGTCCGATAAACGCCATCCCAAAAAGATCGCCTTTATCCAGTGCGTCGGCTCCCGCGACCTCGGCTGCGGCAACGGCTACTGCTCCTCGGTCTGCTGCATGTACGCGATCAAGGAGGCGATGGTTGCCAAGGAACACGATCCGGAGTGCGAGATCACCATCTATTACATGGATATCCGCACCCAGGGCAAGGACTTCGACGCCGCCCGGATCAAGGCGGAAGAGCATTACGGCATAAAATTTGTCCGGGCCAGGGTCGCCGATGTCATCCCCTGGAAGAAAAATCTGAAGCTGACCTATGCGACCATGGACGGCGTCCATCGCTTTGACGCCCATGACATGGTGGTCCTCTCGGTCGGTCTCGATTCGCCGACCGGCGCCCGGGAGCTTGCCGATATTACCGGCGTCGAGCTGGATAAATACGATTTCTGCAAGACCGATTTCTTCGAGCCGCTGGCCAGCAGCCGGGAGGGCGTCTACGCCATCGGCGCCTTTCAAGGACCGAAGGACATACCCGAAAGCGTCACCCAGTCAAGTGCCGCGGCCGGTATTTCCGCCGGCCTGATCAAGGGACAGCGCGGCCAGGGCATCGTCGTCAAGAAATATCCGAAAGAAAAACCTTTTAAGGCCAAGGACGAGCCGCGAATCGGCGTTTTCGTCTGCCACTGTGGGATCAATATTGCCGGGGTAGTCGATGTCCAGAAGGTCGACGATTATACCAAGGACATGGAAGGCGTGGTCTATCACGCCCAGAGTCTCTACAGCTGCTCCCAGGACGCCCAGAAGGTAATCAAGGAGATGATCCAGCTCCACGACCTGAACCGGGTGGTGATCGCCGCCTGTTCGCCGCGGACCCATGAGCCGCTCTTCCAGGAAACCCTGAAGGACGCCGGATTGAACCGCAGCCTTTTTGAAATGGTCAATATCCGCGACCACTGTTCCTGGGTGCATGCCAACGAACCGGACAAGGCCACCGATAAGTCGATGGATCTGGTCCGGATGGGTATTGCCAAGGCCCGTCATATTCAGCCGTTGCCCGAACAGACCGTGCCGGTTACCGACAAGGCGATCGTCATCGGCGGCGGCATCGCCGGAATGACCGCGGCCCTGAATCTTGCCGAACAGGGGTTCCAGACCACGATTATCGAGAAAAACGACAAGCTCGGCGGCCACCTCCTCGACCAGCGTTACACCCTGTCGGGAGAGGATATGGCCGGCTACCTCAAGAAGGTCACCGACCTGGTTGCCGAAAACAGGAAGGTCGACGTCCTCACCAACAGCGAGTTGGCCGGGTTGAGCGGTTTCGTCGGAAACTTCTCGTCGGTGGTCAGAACCGGCAAGGGCAAAAAGACTGGAGAACAGACGATCGACCACGGCGTGATCGTGATCGCCACCGGCGGCCGCGAACATGCGCCGGTCACGGTTCTGGGAAAGAAAGTGCCGCAATCGGACAAGTTCATCACCCAAAGGGAACTGGAGATCAGGCTGGCCGGCCAAGGCAAGAATCGGGCCCCGAAATCGGTGGTCATGATCCAGTGCGCCGGCTCCCGGGGCGACGATCTCGCCTATTGCAGCAAGACCTGCTGCACCCAGGCCGTCAAAAACTCGCTGAAGATCAAGGAGATCAACCCGGCTTCCCAGGTTATCGTGCTCTATCGGGACATGCGGACCTACGGTTTTGCCGAGGACGCTTACCGCGAGGCCCGGGAGAAGGGGGTTATCTTCATTCCCTACTCCATGGATAAAAAACCGGGCCTCAGCGCCAGGGGAAGCAAGGCCGAAGTGTCTTTCCACGATCCGATTCTTCAGGATAATGTGACAATCAATCCCGACCTGGTCGCCCTTAGCGTCGGAACCGTCCCCGAGGACACGGCTGAACTGAGCAAACTTTTGAAGGTCCCGGTAAATGCCGATGGGTTTTATCTTGAGGCCCATGTCAAGCTGCGGCCGGTAGAAATGCCGGTTGCCGGCGTTTACCTCTGCGGCCTGGCCCATTCGCCGAAGCCGCTGGACGAGATCATCGTCCAGGCCCAGGCGGCCGCGGCCAAGGCGGCGATTCCCCTGGTCAAGGGTAAAGTCAGCGTCGATCCGATCGTTTCCAGCATTGATAAGGATAAGTGTATCGGCTGCCGACTTTGCGCCACCCTCTGTCCCTATCAGGCCATCGAGATGGTCAAGGTCGACAAGAAACCGAAGGCCGAAACCGTGGTTGCCTCATGCAAGGCCTGCGGGATCTGCGCCGCCCATTGCCCGACCTTCGCCATTTCCATGGGCGGATTCACCAACGAACAGATTACTTCCCAGATCGAGGCCTTTGGCGAGGCTTTAGAGGAGGCTTGACAATATGAGCAAAGAAGAATTCAATCCCAAAATTCTCGGGTTTCTCTGCAACTGGTGCTGCTATGCGGCCGCGGATGCCGCCGGGGTTTCCAGATACCAGTATCCGCCTAATCTGCGGACCATCCGGGTGATGTGCACCGGCCGTCTCGATCCCGCTTTCGTCATGCGGGGGCTGGTCGAAGGGGCGGACGCCATTTTCACCGGCGGCTGACAACTCGGCGAATGTCATTACCAGGTTGGTAATTACGATGCAATGGGAGTAAATGGCCTGATCAGAAAAGTCCTGACCGAAGTAGGGCTCGATCCGGAAAGGTTCAATCTGCAATGGGCCTCCGCCGCCGAAGCGCCGCGCTTTGTCAAACTGATCACCGAATTTACCGCCAAGGTAAAGAAGCTCGGGCCGTTGGGGGCATCGGAAGGAATCAGCCCCGAAGAGGCGAAGGTGCGGGCCGAAAAGGCCCTGGCCATGGTCAGCGACCGCAAGTTGCGGATGGGTTTCGGCAATCTGGCCAAAACTCTGCGGAAGGAAGTGCCCAACTTGAGCGACGAGTCCATCGCCCAGGCAATCGATGAAAAACTGACCAAGACGATAACTTCCATGGCCGGTTGAAAAAAGCAACCGATATCCTTGCCGAACAAAATGGCGATATCGTTCTGGTCCTGCTTGATCTTTCCCTCCAGGATATGGACGTCAGGCAGCTTCTGCTGAAAACGGTCGAGCGGTATCCGAACTTGAAGTTCGTGATCTGCAGCGGCTCCCTGCCGGACGAATTGGATTTCGACCAGCAGCCCTCCGTCAAGGGAATCCTCAACAAACCCTTTGAACTGAAAGATTTGAGAGCGCTTGTTGAATGCACCATCCAGGGCGATTAACCCTGGGAGTTATGGACGAAATTTCTTGATTTGGACATCCTTCTTCAATCACGGCCAATCAGCCCCGCCGCGATCTCATCCTGCTCGTTATTATTGTTATTTCCCACAATTGACGAAACAGAGCAGAGGGGATATTTTCAGATTAAATAAATCTCCTCCGGTTGCCATTTGAAAACCGGTGTACCGATTGACCTGATTCAGGAAGGGATTACGACGTAACC
>JARGFN010000006.1 GCA_029210665.1 Desulfobulbales bacterium | reverse complement strand
AATGATCGATCCGCCATTACCTAAATAATGGCGCGGCTCGAAGCCGCGGAAACAATCTTTATACAACTTACCAGCGGCTCTTGTCAACCGCTTTGTTTGCTGCCCTCCCCCCGGTAACCTCAGCGCCGGAAACAATGCCCCGCCGCTTTTCAGCCCCCGTAAGGAGCCGCTAATATATAGGCTTTCCAGCTTTTGTCAATCACTTGTTCGCGGTTTTTATTAAAAAGAATCACCAATCCCATAACAAGCTGATATTAAAGAAATTATTTTTTGTTTGCCATTGCCCGGGTTGTCGTGCCATAAATAACAATACGCCATTTTCAAGCTATTTTCAAAAGAGGGGAAGATATGTTGCACGAAGCGATGTTCTATAGGAGGAGCGAAAGAGATGAGAACGCCGTCCAATGTTTTCTGTGCAATCATCACTGTCGGATCAAGGAGGGCCGCCGGGGGCTCTGCCGAGTCAGGGAAAACCGGGGCGGCACCCTTTACAGCCTGGTCTACGGCCGGCTGATTACCGAAAACGTCGACCCCATCGAAAAAAAACCGCTCTTTCATCTCCTGCCCGGCTCCTACTCCTACTCGATTGCGACGGTCGGCTGCAACTTTCACTGCCGCCACTGCCAAAACTACGATATATCCCAATACCCCTCACTCCACGACAATGAGATCATCGGCAACCATCGCACCCCCTTGGAAGTAGTGGAAAGCGCCGGGCAACTGGGTTGCGCCAGCATCAGCTACACCTATGTCGAGCCGACGATATTTTTCGAATTTGCCCTGGATACCGCCCGGCTCGCCGCTGAACGGGGCCTTAAAAACGTATTTGTCAGCAACGGCTACACCACCCCGGAGGCGACCCGGGCAATCGCACCCTTCCTCGACGGCAACAATATAGATCTGAAAGCCTTCACCGACAAATTCTACCGGGAAGTCTGCGGCGCCCGGCTTCAACCGGTCCTTGACACCATAACCTTAATGAAAGAGCTGGGGGTATGGGTGGAGGTGACCACCCTGATCATTCCCGGCTGGAACGATTCCGAGGCCGAGCTGAAGGAGATCGCCAACTTCATCAAGTCGCTTGACCCGGATATTCCCTGGCATGTCACCAGATTTCAGCCGACCTACAAAATGATCGATCGACCCGTCACACCGACCTCATCAATAAAAAAGGCCCGGGAGATCGGCCTGGCCGCGGGTCTTAAGCATGTCTACACGGGCAACCTCCTCGATCCGGAAGGAGAGAGCACCTATTGCCCGAATTGCCGGGAAAGGCTGATTACCCGAACCGGCTTCAGTTCGGAGATCGTCAATCTGAAAAAAGGGGCCTGCCGGAACTGCCATACCGCACTGGCCGGGGTTTTTGACCTGAATACTTGACGGCTTCGTGGTGAATTTCACTTATCAGTCTGTAATTTCATTAGATAGTGCCTGTCCATAAATGGTCTTTTTGCCCGATAACTTCGTCGCCGCAGAGTCGGAAAGTGCTCACGTACCCAAGTACGCTGCGCTTTTCCGACATCCTTGCTTCTCGTTCTCGGACAAAAATCCTCATTTCTGGACAGACACTAGATAATTGTTTTTCCCTGGATTGCCGGGGTTAACCCCGCCGCCCTGCGGGGCGCCCGATCACGGATTCAGGTTTGAATAATTGCCGCAACGCCGGAGCTGGCGATTTATGCCCTTGCGGGTGCTTTTTGCGACGCCGTCATTATTGATTGACGAATCGATTGATATAATGTCTAATAACGCGATTTTCTACCGTCAAACCATCTGTATTTTGGACACCCAATTCATTGACCTACGCAATTTATCGTTTGCTAACCAGACTGCTTTTCGCCCTGACTTTTCCCGGCTTCCTGATTTACTCCGGAATCACCGGCAGGCACCGGGCCGGGTTGCGGCAGCGCTTAGGGTTTTACAATGATATTGTAATTCCGGTGGGGGGGGCGCCCGTAATCTGGATCCACGGGGCCTCGATCGGGGAAATCCTGGCCGCCGGAATCCTGACGGCCAAAATAAAAAAAAAATTCCCCGCCGCGCTCCTGATCTTATCCACCGTCACGGCGCAAGGGTTGGAAATTGCCCGGAAACAATGCGGAACCATGGCGAAATGCATCCTCGCCCCCCTCGATCTGCCCGGGGCCGCGGCCCGGGCGGTCGCGGCCATTCGCCCCGACCTTTATATATGTCTTGAAACCGAACTATGGCCGAATCTGCTGAGTCGGCTGCGGGCCAACAACACCCGGCTGTTTTTGCTGAACGGCAGATTAAGCGAACGTTCCTACCGGCGGTATCGGCTCGTCAAAAAATTCAGCAGGGAAATTCTCAACGGCTTCGAGATAATCGCGACAATTACCGATGCCGATGCCGACCGTTTTGCCGGCCTGGGTGCCGACCGCAAGAAGATCAAGGTCACTGGCAACATTAAATACGATCCGCCGGAACCGGTCTCGGCCGCCGCCACCAGGGAGGAATGGCGGCGACAACTCAATCTTGGCGACGACCGGCCGGTCCTGGTGGCCGGCAGCACCCATACCGGCGAAGAGGAAATGCTGCTGGAGGTTTTTCACGGTCTGCAAGACGCCTTGGCCGGTCTGGTCCTGATTATCGCGCCCCGTCATCTCCGAAGAATCGACGAGATAAGAGAAGCGCTGGACGGCGCCGGAACCGGGTATGAGCTGCTCAGCACGGCGATCCGCAAGGGTCGGCGGGCCGAAATCATCATCGTTGACACCGTCGGCGAACTTGCCGAACTATATGCGGCGGCCGATTTCATCTTCTGCGGCGGCAGTCTGGTTCCCCGCGGCGGCCACAATATAATTGAGGCGGCAATCTGGGGGACTCCGGTTTTTTACGGACCCTGCATGGACGATTTCAGCGATGCCGGACAGCTTCTGGAAGGGCACGGCGGCATCATGGTCAAGAACCGGAGGGAACTGGCCGAAAGGATCAAAGAGCTTTTCCAGAAGCCGGAGATCTATGCCGAAACGGCGAAAGCCGCCCGCTTAACGGCCCGCTCCCAACAGGGGGCCGCCGCCAGACAGCTGGCTCCGGTATTTGACGCGCTCCGTACCATATGTTCCAATAACGCCGCGAACAATTCAACCTGATATTTCAGGAACAAGGACAGACAGGGATCAGCCATGAAAGCACTTATCGCTCTCGAAGACGGCACCGTCTTTGAAGGAAGAACATTTACCGGCAGCGGCGAAGTCAGCGGGGAAATCGTATTCAACACCGGGATGTCCGGCTACCAGGAGATCCTCGGCGACCCTTCCTACAAGGGGCAGATCGTCACCATGACCTATCCCCTGATCGGCAATTACGGAATCAACCCGGAGGACATGGAATCCCATGCGATCCATCCCGGGGCCCTGATCGTCAGGGAGTACAACGCGATTCCCAGTAATTTTCGCGCGACCTCCACCCTGGCCGAATTCCTGGCCGAATACGATGTGCCGGGGATCGAAGGGGTCGACACCAGGGCGCTGACCCGTCTTCTCCGGGTAAAGGGTTCGATGAAGGGGGTGATTTCCACCACCGATCTTAACCCCGCTTCCCTGATCGCCAAGGCCAGGGGGTCGGAAGGGCTGATCGGCCGTGATCTGGTCAGGGAAGTCAGCTGCGCCACCCCCTATGGCTGGTGCGACAACGGACCGGTCGAAGGCGATAATTTCTCGACCGCCGGCAAAGGCAAATACAGGGTCGTGGCCTTCGATCTCGGCCTCAAGTTCAACCAGGCCCGCCGCCTGGCCGCCAACGGCTGCCGGGTCCAGATCGTCCCGGCCGCCACCCCGGCCGAACACATCCTGGCCATGGATCCGGACGGCATCTTCCTCTCCAACGGCCCCGGCGATCCGGCCGGAGTGGCGGGGGTGGTCGATACGGTCCGGGAACTGCTCGGCAAAAAGCCGATCTTCGGCATCTGCCTGGGCCATCAGATCCTCGGCCTGGCCTATGGCGGCAGGACCTATAAACTGAAATTCGGCCATCGCGGCATTAACCAGCCGGTTAAGGATCTGTCAACCGGCCGCATCGAGATCACCTCCCAGAACCACGGTTTCTGTGTCGATCCGGACTCCCTCGATCCGGGAAAAGTCGAGGTGACCCATCTCAATCTGAGCGACGGCAGTCTGGAAGGCATGCGCCACAAGGAGTACCCGGCCTTTTCCGTCCAATACCACCCCGAGGACGCCCCCGGCCCGCACGACGCCTCGTATCTGTTCGGGCGCTTCGTGGAGATGATAACACCATAATCAGCCCGCCCATAAACCAGACCAAAAACAATCAAGAGACCAAAGCGATCCCATGCCAAAAAGAACAGATATCCGTAAAATCCTGATCATCGGCTCCGGCCCGATCATCATCAGCCAGGCCTGTGAATTCGATTACTCCGGGACCCAGGCGGTCAAGGCCTTGAAAGAAGAAGGCTACGAGGTGGTACTGATCAACTCGAACCCCGCCACCATCATGACCGACCCGGAAATCGCCGACCGGACCTATATCGAGCCGATCACCCCGGAAATGGTCGCCAAAATCATCGAAAGAGAGCGGCCCGACGCCCTGCTGCCGACCCTCGGCGGCCAGACCGCCCTGAACACCGCGATCAAGGTGGCCGAGATGGGCATCCTCGAAAAGTACAACGTTGAAATGCTGGGCGCCGACGTCGAGGTGATCAATAAGGCGGAAAGCCGGGAGCCCTTCCGGACCGCGATGCGCAAGATCGGCCTGAAAGTTCCGGAGAGCGCCATCGTTCACACCATCGAAGAGGCCCATGCCGCCATCGAACAGATCGGCTTCCCAATCATCGTCCGGCCGAGCTTCACCCTGGGCGGCACCGGCGGCGGGGTCGCCTACAACAAACAGGAGCTGGTAGAGTTCTGCACGGCCGGCCTCGACCTCAGTATGAATACCGAAATCATGCTGGAGAAAAGTCTCCTCGGCTGGAAAGAGTATGAGCTTGAGGTGATGCGCGACAAAAACGATAACGTGGTGATCATCTGTTCCATCGAGAACATGGACGCCATGGGGGTCCATACCGGCGACTCGATCACGGTCGCCCCGGCCCAGACCCTTACCGACCGGGAATACCAGGAGATGCGCGATGCGGCCATCGCCATTATCCGGGAGATCGGGGTGGAGACCGGCGGCTCCAACGTCCAGTTCGCGGTCAATCCCGAAAACGGCGAGCTGATGGTCATCGAAATGAATCCCCGAGTGTCGCGAAGTTCGGCCCTCGCTTCAAAGGCCACCGGTTTCCCGATCGCCAAGATCGCCGCCAAACTGGCGGTGGGCTATACCCTGGACGAAATCCCCAACGACATCACCAGGGAAACCTATGCCGCCTTCGAGCCGACCATCGACTACTGCGTGGTCAAGATCCCGCGCTGGACCTTCGAAAAGTTTCCCGAAACGGAAGACATGCTGACCACGGCGATGAAATCGGTGGGCGAGACCATGGCCATCGGCCGCACCTTCAAGGAAGCCTTCCAGAAGGGCTTGCGCTCCCTGGAGATCGGTGTTGCCGGTTTCGGCGCCGACCCTAAGTTCAACCTTTCCGAACTGGACCAGACCGATCTGGAAAACAGCCTGCGCGTCCCTAGCTCCCAGAGATTTTTCCAGCTTTACGAAGGATTGCGGCGTGGTATGGAAGTTGGCGAAATCTACCGGATTACCGCGATCGACCCCTGGTATCTGAACAACCTCAAACAGATCGTCGACCTGGAAGGGCAGATCAGGGAGCGCGGCTTTTCGGGGCTTAACCGGGATTTTCTCTACCAGGCCAAACAGTACGGTTATTCGGATCGACAGCTCGCCTTCCTGACCGGCACCTCGGAATCAGATCTCAGGGAACTGCGGGATAAATTGGCGGTCCGGGCCGTCTACAAGCTGGTCGACACCTGCGCCGCCGAGTTCGAGGCCTACACCCCCTATTATTACTCGACCTATGAAGTCGAGGACGAATCACGGCCCACCGAGAAACGCAAGGTCATGATCCTGGGCGGCGGCCCCAACCGGATCGGTCAGGGCATTGAGTTCGACTACTGCTGCGTCCATGCCGCTTTTGCCCTGGGAGAGCTGGGAGTTGAATCGATCATGGTCAACTCCAACCCGGAGACGGTCAGCACCGACTACGATACTTCGGACCGCCTCTATTTCGAGCCCCTGACCCACGAGGATGTCTTAAACATCATCGAAAGCGAAAAACCGGAAGGGGTCATCGTCCAGTTCGGCGGCCAGACTCCCTTAAACCTGGCCGTGCCGCTGGCCGAGTCCGGCGTGCCGATCCTCGGCACCTCGCCCGATTCAATCGACCGGGCCGAGGATCGCGAAAGGTTTCAGCAGTTTCTCCATAAACTCAATCTGAAACAGCCCGAGAACGGGATCGCCCGCACCCAGGCGGCGGCCTTGCTAATCGCCGAGGAGATCGGCTATCCGGTGGTTGTCCGCCCCTCCTATGTCCTCGGCGGCCGGGCCATGCGGATTGTCTATAACGACAAGGAACTGAACAACTACATGACTTCGGCGATCAGCATTTCCCCGGAGAAACCGATCCTGATCGACAAGTTTCTGAAAGACGCGGTGGAAATCGATGTCGACGCGATCTGCGACGGAGAGCTCACCGTCATCGGCGGCATCATGGAGCATATCGAGGAGGCCGGCATCCATTCGGGCGACTCGGCCTGCGTCCTGCCGCCCCATACCCTTTCGGCTGAAATTATCGAATCGATCAAGGAGGCGACCCGGGCGATGGCCATCGAGTTGAAGGTCATGGGTCTGATGAATATCCAGTTTGCCATCAAGGACGAGGATCTCTACGTCCTTGAGGTCAACCCCCGGGCCTCCCGGACCATCCCCTTCGTCAGCAAGGCGACCGGGGTGCCGCTGGCCAAACTGGCGACCAAGGTAATGATGGGCATGAAGCTTAAGGACCTCGGTCTGACCAGCGAAGTCGAGGTCTCCCATCATGCCGTCAAGGAAGCGGTATTCCCCTTCGACCGCTTCAATAATGTCGATACCCTCCTCGGCCCGGAGATGAAATCGACCGGCGAGGTCATGGGACTCGACGATTCGGTCGGTATCGCCTTTGCCAAGTCGCAGCTGGCCGCCGGTCAGAAAATCCCCGAACAGGGCACGGTCTTCATCAGCGTCCGGGACATGGACAAACCCGCCATCGTACCGATTGCCAGGGAGCTTATCGAAATGGGCTTCAGCGTGGTGGCCACCGGCGGCACGGCGGCCTATCTGGCCGAACAGAATCTCGCCTGTACTAAAATCAACAAGATATCCGAGGGCCGGCCCCACATCCACGACAAAATCCGCGACAAGGAAATCCAGTGGATCGTCAATACCTCGATGGGGACCAGGACCACCGAGGACTCGTACATCATCCGGCGGGCCGCTCTTGATTTCCACCTGCCATACACAACCACCATTGCCGGCGCCCAGGCCATGACCATGGCAATTGCCGCCGTCCGGGAAGCGGATCTGGAAGTCAAGGCCGTCCAGGAGTATTTCAATTGAGCCGCGCCTCTTTTTCTGAGATTTATTGAAAGCTGCTGGACTTTATTTCCACCAGTACTTAATAATTAAGAGTCGGTTCCGACCGAATCAGGATTTCAGCAGGCCGAAAAGACTGAAAACCACAAATAAAGCTGAGCTGAGCAGCTTGTCTGCTCGTACGAAACTTATGCCCTGCGGGTATAACAACAAGATGAATTGCCCATAACCTTTCGGGGGTACCTTTGAACACTTTTTACAAAAATCTGTCCATGTGGCTGATTATCGGCCTGACCATGATTCTGCTTTTCAATCTCTTCAATCAGCAGCAACCCGTTTCCCGGGAAATGAATTACAGTGATTTCCTGACCAGTGTCGAGGCGGGCGAGGTTGCCGCGGTGACGATTGAAGGGGACGTGGTCACCGGCGCCACCCGGGACGGCGGCAGCTTCAAATCGACCATGCCCGTAACCGACAACGAACTGATCCCGATCCTCAGGAACAACGGAGTCAACATCAAGGTCAAGCCCCAGGAAGAAACACCCTGGTATGTTACCGTGCTGGTCTCCTGGTTCCCGATGCTCCTGCTGATCGGGGTCTGGATCTTTTTCATGCGCCAGATGCAGGCTGGCGGCGGCAAGGCCATGTCCTTCGGAAAGAGCAAGGCCCGCTTGATGAACAAGGAAGAAAGCAAAGTAACCTTCGCCGATGTGGCCGGCATCGACGAGGCCAAGGAGGAACTCTCCGAAATCATCGATTTCCTCAAGGACCCGAAAAAATTCACCCGCCTGGGGGGCCGGATTCCCAAGGGGGTTCTGCTGATGGGTACGCCCGGTACCGGTAAGACCCTGCTGGCCAAGGCCATTGCCGGCGAGGCGGAGGTGCCGTTTTTCACGATCAGCGGCTCCGATTTTGTCGAGATGTTCGTCGGGGTCGGTGCTTCCCGGGTTCGGGATCTATTCATCCAGGGCAAGAAGAATGCGCCCTGCATAATTTTCATCGACGAGATCGACGCGGTGGGCCGCCACCGCGGCGCCGGTCTCGGCGGGGGCCACGACGAGCGCGAGCAGACCCTTAACCAGCTGCTGGTCGAAATGGACGGCTTCGAGGCAAACGAGGGGGTTATTATCGTCGCCGCCACCAACCGGCCCGATGTCCTCGATCCGGCCCTGTTGCGCCCCGGCCGATTTGACCGCCAGGTCGTAGTCCCAAGCCCGGACGTAAAGGGCCGCGAGATGATTCTGGCCGTCCATGGCCGCAAAATTCCCCTGGCCGAAGACGTGGATTTCGCGGTTATCGCCCGCGGTACCCCGGGATTCTCCGGCGCCGACCTGGAAAACATGGTAAACGAAGCCGCTTTACTGGCCGCCCGCGAGGAGGCCGAAAAGGTCACCATGAATCACATGGAAATGGCCAAGGACAAGGTAATGATGGGCACCGAGCGGCGCAGCATGATCATCACCGAGGACGAGAAGGAGACCACCGCCTATCATGAGGCCGGCCACACCCTGATCGCCCTGCTTCTGCCCGGCACCGACCCGGTCCACAAGGTTTCGATTATTCCCCGGGGCCGGGCCCTTGGCCTGACCCAGTATCTGCCGACCGAGGAAAAACATACCCAGTCCAAAAGCTATCTGCAAAATTTTCTCTGCTGCCTGCTGGGCGGAAGGCTTGCTGAAGAACTGGTTTTCAAGGAGATCACCACCGGTGCCGGCAACGACCTGGAACGAGCCACGGATCTCGCCCGGAAAATGGTCTGCGAATGGGGAATGAGCGAAAGCATGGGGCCGTTGACCTACGGCAAGAAGGAAGAACAGATCTTTCTGGGCCGGGAGATCGCCCAGCATCGCGACTTCAGCGAACACACCGCCGTGCTTATCGATGACGAGGTCAAGAAGATAGTCCTGGGCGCCAACGACAAGGCCACGCAACTGCTGCAGGAAAACCTCGACACCCTGAAGGCCCTGGCCATGGCCCTTCTCGAAAAGGAGACTATTGATCAAAACGACATCAACAATGTTTTGCAGGAGACCGACTGTCAAATCCCCGCTGAAAACCGGCGGCGGCTTGACAAGGCGCTCAATGGCGGCAAAACTCCCTGACGGCGCCAGTATCGTTTTGACAGGCCGCGCTTGTTAGTCTACGGTGTCCTTATTCCTGAATCCGTGACGGCTTAGGGCATTGATTCACAATATATGTTTGTTTTTACGTAAAATATAGACAGTGATCCGTGGTAGCTGGAATTCATTCGCCGCCCTGCGGGGGCGCCCGATAACGGCGCATCTGCGCCCCGCAGGAAGTGCCCTTGGGGTGCCGCGTTGGCAACTTTTTGATATACCGAAGTATTATCAACATCGTTGCCGCCTTGCATCTGCACCGTTCTCGAACGCTCACGGATTCAGGTTATTGTTACCGCCTTAACCAGGAAGACCACCCTTTCCGCATGAATGATTCGCTCGCCAAACGCGTCCGGGTGATGGGCATCCTCAACGTCACCCCCGACTCCTTTTCCGACGGCGGCCGATTTGTCTCGACGGCCGCCATCCTGGCCCAGGTCGGGAAGATGGTCGCGGACGGGGCCGACATTATCGATATCGGCGGCGAATCGAGCCGCCCCTTTGCCGAAGCCGTTTCGCTCGAAGAGGAAACCGCCAGGGTCCTGCCTGCCATCCAGGCGATTCGCAAGGAATTTTCCATACCGATCTCGGTTGACACCACCAAGGTTGCCGTGGCCCGCAAGGCCATTGAGGCCGGCGCGGATATTATAAACGATATCAGCGCCTTAAGATTTGAATCGGCGATGGTTGAACTTGCCGGCCAAACCGGCGCTTCCGTGGTTCTCATGCACATGCAGGGTACGCCGGGCAACATGCAGAAAAACCCCGACTACCATGACCTGCTCGGCGAGATCACCGATTTTCTCCATGCGCGAATCGAATGGGCGGTCGCCCACGGCCTCAAGAAGGAGCGGATTATCGTCGATCCCGGCATCGGCTTCGGCAAGACCCCGGCCCACAACCTCTCCATCCTTAAACATCTCGACCGGTTCAGGGCCCTGGGATGCCCGGTATTGCTGGGCCACTCACGCAAGGCCTTCATCGGCTCGATTCTGGACCGGGATCCGGATGACCGCGATACGGCCACTGCGATTATCGCCGCTCTGAGCTGCCTTAAAGATATCGATATCATCAGAGTACACGACGTCGACAAAACGGTCCAGGCCGTTAAACTTGCCGCCGCCATCGAGGCCGCCCCATGAAGATCGTCTTTTACAAATCAATCCTCTGCCCCCGTTGCGCCCTGGTCGGTCTGACTCTGAAAAAAATCGCGGCGGCCCGGCCCGGTCTGCACATTGAAACGGTCGAGGTTGCCGCCAGTCCGCTCCAGACCTGGGAGGAAGGGATCCGGATGATCCCGGCCATCCGTTGCGGGGCGCGGATTCTGGCCGGTTTCATGCTGTCGGACGCAGCGATAGTCTCCTTTCTTGACGGCAATCGCGCCGATCCCTAGACCGAAAGGGCAAATGGTTCTGTCCGGCCGCCGCGCGGCCTGCCGCGTGACCGGTAAAATGGCCCGGCCGGCCGGTCCTGGGTAAACTTCCCCGGTCGCTTTTTTTGCCCATATGGTATTGATGTTCTGAACTGTTTCGGGTAATTTGTTTATTTAAGCACCTTGCCTTTTCTGCTCTCTGCCCTATTTTACTGTTTTCACCGGACCGATTATTTAGCATTTCAAGATATAAAACCTTTAACAGTTAACAAGCACCAGAAGGAGAAAGAAATGTCCCGAAAAATGGTAACCATCGACGGCAACCAGGCCTGTACCCACGTTGCCTACTCAACCAGCGAGGTGATCACCATCTATCCGATCACCCCCTCCTCGCCCATGGCCGCCGAGGCCGACGCCAAGGCGACCGCCGGCCAGAAGAACCTCTGGGGTTCGGTGCCGACCGTTACCCAGATGCAGTCGGAAGGCGGCGTGGCCGGCTCCCTGCACGGCTCGCTGACCACCGGCGCATTGTGCACGACCTTTACCGCCTCCCAGGGCCTTTTGCTGATGATCCCCAATATGTACAAGATCGCCGGCGAACTGACCCCGACGGTTTTTCATATTACCGCCCGCTCCCTGGCCTACCAGGGCTTGTCGATTTTCGGCGACCACAGCGATGTCATGGCCGCCCGTCAGACCGGCTGGGCGATGCTCTGCTCCCAGAACGTCCAGGAATGCCAGGATATGGCCCTGATCTCCACCCAGGCCACCCTGAAAAGCCGGATTCCCTTCATGCATTTTTTCGACGGCTTCCGGACCTCCCACGAGATCCAGAAGGTCGAGCAGC
The DNA here is from genome assembly GCA_029210665.1 of Desulfobulbales bacterium. Taxonomy (GTDB): domain Bacteria; phylum Desulfobacterota; class Desulfobulbia; order Desulfobulbales; family JAGXFP01; genus JAGXFP01. The sequence goes on along the minus strand of JARGFN010000006.1, from coordinate 22,311 downwards.
TCACCGAGGACGATATGCGGTCCATCGTCGACGAGGATCTGATCCTCGCCCACCGTGAGCGCGGCCTTTCCCCGGACCGGCCGATGATGCGCGGCACCGCCCAGAATCCCGACGTCTACTTCACCGGCCGCGAGACCGTCAACAAGTACTACGACGCGATTCCGGGCATCGTCCAGGAAACCATGGACAAATTCGCCGAACTGACCGGACGCCAGTACCACCTCTTCGATTACCACGGCTCCCCCGATGCCGAGGAAGTCATCGTGATGATGGGTTCCGGCTCTGAAGCGGTAGTCGCCACCATCGACTACCTGATCTCCCAGGGCCGGAAAATCGGCCTGGTCATCGTCCGCCTTTTCAGACCGTTCGATACGAAGGCGATGGTCAACGCCCTGCCCGGTACGGTCAAGAAAATCACGGTTCTCGACCGCACCAAAGAGTCCGGCGCCCCCGGCGAGCCCCTCTATCTCGACGTGCGCGCCGCCGTCGGCGAAGCGGTCGAGTGCTCCTGCATCAACCGCCAGCCCATGATCCTTTCCGGCCGCTACGGCCTCGGTTCCGCTGAGTTTACTCCGGCGATGATCAAGGCCGTTTTCGACAACATGGCCGCCTGGGCTCCGAAAAACCACTTCTGCGTCGGCCCCAAGGATGACGTGGCCTTCACCAGCCTCGATTACGACAAGTCCTTCAACATCGAGGGCGACGACGTCTACCGGGCCATGTTCTACGGTCTCGGTTCCGACGGCACCGTCGGCGCCAACAAGAACACCATCAAGATCATCGGCACCGAAACCGACAACAGCGCCCAGGGCTACTTCGTTTACGATTCCAAGAAGTCCGGCTCGATCACCACCAGCCATCTGCGCTTCGGCAAGAACCAGGTAGTCGCTCCCTACCTGATCAGCAAGGCGAACTTCATCGCCTGCCACAACTTCACCTTCCTCGACAAGTACGACATGCTTGCCAACCTGGAGGAAGGCGGCACCTTTCTGCTGACCACCACCTTCAACAAGAACCAGGTCTGGAAAGAACTGCCCTCCTCGGTCCAGCAGGACCTGATCGAGAAGGAGGCCAAGTTCTACATCATCGACGCGATCACGCTGGCAGAGGCCCTGGGCCTTGGCGCCCGGATCAACATGATCATGCAGACCGCCTTCTTCCTGATCTCCGGCATCCTCACCAAGAAAGAGGCGATCAAGGCGATCAAGGATGCGATCAAGAAGACCTACGGCAAGAAAGGCGACAAGGTCGTCAACATGAACTACGACGCGGTTGACGCGGCGGTCAACAACATCGTCGAAGTCAAGGTGCCCAAATCCACCGGCGGCCATCAGAGACCGCCGGTCGTCCCGGACTACGCCCCCGACTTCGTTAAAGAGGTCACCGCCAAGATGATCGAGGGCAAGGGCGACGAGATCACGGTCTCCCAGATGCCCGACGACGGTACCTGGCCGACCGGTACCACCCAGTACGAAAAACGCAATATCGCCGTACATGTCCCCGAGTGGCTGCCGGAGAACTGCATCCAGTGCGGGCGCTGCTCTCTGGTCTGCCCCCACGGCACCATCCGGATGAAGATCGTCAAGGATGGTGATCTGAAAAAGTCCCCAAAGAGCCTCAAGAAGATCAAGGCCGTCGGCAAGCAGTTCGCCGGCCGGCAGATGGTTCTGCAGGTTTTCACCGAGGACTGCACCGGCTGCACCCTTTGCGTCAACGTCTGTCCCGCCAAGACCAAGGCCCTCAGGATGATCGACAATAACGACAAGGTCCGCAAGCAGGAAGCGGAAAACGTCCGCTATTTTCTGGATCTGCCCGAAATGGACAACAAGGAAATCGATCCTTCGACGATCAAGGGCAGCCAGCTGATCCGGCCCCTGTTCGAGTTCTCCGGGGCCTGCGGCGGCTGCGGGGAAACCCCGTACATCAAACTGGCCACCCAGCTGTTCGGCGACCGGATGATGATCGCCAACGCCACCGGCTGTTCCTCGATCTACGGCGGCAACCTGCCGACCACCCCTTACGCCAAGCGGGCTGACGGACGCGGCCCGATCTGGTCCAACTCCCTGTTCGAGGACAACGCCGAATTCGGTCTCGGCATGCGCAATACCGTCAACAAAATGGCCTCCCAGGCGGTCGAGTTGCTCGAAGAAGCCGTGGCCGAGAAACTGATCACTAAAAAGGTCGCCGGTGAGCTGACCAGCGCCTCCCAGACCAGCCAGGATGAGATCGAGTCCCAACGGGACCGCGTCGCCGACCTGAAAGAAAAGCTCGCCGGCAGCAGCAGCGCCGTTGCCAGACGGCTCATTTCCCTGGCTGACTATCTGGTCAAGAAGTCGGTCTGGATCGTCGGCGGCGACGGCTGGGCCTACGATATCGGCTATGGCGGTCTCGACCACGTCCTGGCCTCCGGCGAGAACGTCAACGTCATGATCCTCGACACCGAGGTCTATTCCAATACCGGCGGGCAGATGTCCAAATCGACCCCCCGGGCGGCCACCGCCCAGTTCGCCGCCGGCGGCAAGAAGATGCCCAAAAAGGATATCGGCATGATCTTCTCGACCTACGGCAACGTCTATGTGGCGAAAGTCGCCCTGGGCGCCAACCCCGGCCAGGTGGTCAAGGCGATGGCCGAGGCCGAGGCCTACGACGGGCCGTCCCTGATCATCGCCTACTCGCACTGCATCAACCAGGGCTTCAACCTGGCCGACGGCCTGGAGCAGCAGAAGCTGGCAGTAAACTGCGGCCACTGGCCCCTGTACCGCTACAATCCCACCCTTGAAGACGAGGGCAAGAATCCGCTGCACATCGACTCCAAGGCGCCGTCGATTCCGTTTGCCGAATACGCCCTGAACGAGAACCGCTACCGGATGCTGAAGATGATGAATCCCGAGCACGCCGACGAACTGATGGCGCTGAGCCAGAAGGACGTCGACCGGGGCTGGCGCTTCCTTGAAGGCCGGGCCGCCGCCCTGGAACCTTGCAAGGGCGGCAGCTGCGGAGGCAAGAAAGCCGCCAAGAAGAAGTAAGTACTAATAATAATCGCTTCTCCGGCAATTGCGGGAGAAGCGCGGCAAAACAAAAGCGCGGTCGGAGATCAATCCCGGCCGCGCTTTTGTTGTTTATACCGTCATACCGCCACTCGTGTTAAGCGCGATAATCAGTCTTTCGTCCCCGACTTTTTCAAAGGCGGATTCAAAAGTGAAGTGCAACTTTTATAGGTTGGAATATGCCTCGCAAAATTCACCAAACTGATTAGAGCAACACCCCGAGACCGAGAAGGATCTGGACCACATAGAGCGAAAGGATGGCAAGCCCGAGCAGAAAATGGATCCGGCGCAAGGGACTCGCCCCGGTACCGGTAATCTTCCGGGAAACCAGAAAGGTGGTAAGCAGCAGGGCGACAATAATGACCCCGACCGACAGATGGACGGGATATTGCAGAATATTACCGGTGTCGAGCAGAACCAGGATCAGCCCGACGCCAAAGCCCAGCGCGCCGAGCACGGCAAGAATCGGCCCCAGTTTGCGGTGGCGTCTGATCGCGACGGCCGGCCGTGCCGCCCCCTGGTGCCGGGCTTGCCGGATCATCAGGCCGAAACGGGCCGAGTAGAAGAACAGCAGCGCGACCGCAAAGTTAAAAAGGCCGTGTCCCAGCCGGAGCGGGGGCAGAAGTTCCTTGCTGATTAACGGATATTCCATGGCGCCCCCGGCATTATTCCACTACCTCGATTATCCCTTTCATGCCCTTTTCCCGATGGCTCTCAAACCACAGGAAAGACTTGTCGCAGGACATTTCGTACTCGCCGGTTTTGCTCGGGGTGAAGCGGATCGGCTTGAACTCACCTTCCATGCCGACATTGAAATCAATCCCGGCTTCCGGGGCCTTGACGATGATATTGTGGGGAATAAAGCCCCCGCTCTTCCGGACGAGAAGTTCCACCGGTTTATTCACCCGCACCACGATATGGTTCGGCTCAAAGTAATATTCGCCGCCGACGACCTCCACCCGCTGAATCCCGTCCTCCCCGACCTCGGCGACCACCCGTTTTCCCTCACCGCCGGCCGGCCTTTCCGCCGCTTCACCACTGGTTGCGAGCAGGGGCGGAAGGCAAAAAAGGGCAAGAAGCACGAGCGGGATTGTCCATTTATGACAGTTCATGAGAGCCTCCTTATAAAGCTGAATCCGTGACGTCCTCGTGGGGAATTTTGCTTTATCAGCATCTCAAGATTATCACATTCCGGCGCTTTCGCGCCAACGCCCAATCGAAAAAAAATTATCCTGGTTCGCTTTATCGGTTCAGTGACCTTTTGTTTACGCAAAAACAACAACGGCCGCCCCGAAGAGGAGCGGCCGTTGTTGTCGGCTGGATCCGGTCGGCACCCGATTGCTAATCACCTGAATCCCTGCCGCGGTAGTCACTGAGCCGGTCAAAGTTAAGGTAGGAGTAGATTTCCCTCTCATCCCCTGCCAGGATCCGGACCTGCTCCCGATACGCCTCGACGCTCGGCAGTCTGCCCAGCTTGGCGGTGATCGCCGCCAGTTCCGCGGAGGACAGGAAAACGCTGGTGTCGTTGCCCATTCGGTTCGGGAAGTTGCGGGTCGAGGTGGATACCACCGTGGCCCCGTCGGCAACCCTGGCCTGATTGCCCATGCAGAGCGAACAGCCGGGCACCTCGGTGCGGGCGCCGGCCTTGCCGTAAATTGAATAGATCCCCTCCTCGACCAATTGCCGCTCATCCATTTTGGTCGGCGGCGCGATCCAGAGCCGACAGGGTACGAAGCCGAAACCGTCCAACAGTCTGGCGGCGGCCCGGTAATGCCCGATATTGGTCATGCAGGAACCGATAAAGACCTCGTCGACCTTGGTCCCCGCCACCTCGGAGAGGAGCTTGACATCATCCGGATCGTTGGGGCAGGCCAGGATCGGTTCGGTGATCTCGTTCAGGTCCACCTCGATAACCTCGGCGTATTCGGCATCGGGATCGGCCTCAAGAAGTTGCGGATCGGCGAGCCACGCCTCCATGGCCTCGATCCGCTTTCCGATCGTATCCGCGTCGCCGTAACCGTCTTCAATCATCCATTTCAGGAGGGCCGCGTTGGAACGGACAAATTCAATGACCGGCTCCCTGTTGAGACGGACGGTACCGGCCGCAGCCGACCGCTCGGCGGTGGCATCGGTCAGTTCGAAGGCCTGTTCGGCCCGCAGATCCGGCATTCCCTCGATCTCGAGAATACGGCCGGAAAAGACGTTTTGCTTGGTCTCCTTGCCGACGGTCAACAGCCCCTTTTGGATGGCGGTATAGGGGATGGCATTGACCAGATCGCGCAGGGTGATGCCGGGCTGCAACTCGCCCTTGAAGCGGACCAGAACGGACTCCGGCATGTCAAGAGGCATGAAGCCCATGGTGGCGGCAAAGGCGACCAGGCCTGAGCCGGCCGGAAAGCTTAAACCGATCGGGAAGCGGGTATGGGAGTCACCGCCGGTACCAACCGTATCGGGCAGCACGAAACGGTTCAGCCAGGAATGGAAAACCCCGTCCCGGGGCCGCAGCGCCACCCCGTGCCGCTCCTCGAAAAATCCCGGCAGCTCCTTATGCATCTTGACGTCGACCGGCTTCGGGTAGGCGGCGGTATGGCAGAAACTCTGGAGGACCAGATCGCAGCCGAATTCCAGACAGGCCAGTTCCTTCAGTTCGTCCCGGGTCATCGGACCGGTGGTATCCTGGGAACCGACCGTGGTCATCTTCGGCTCGCAGTAGGCATTTGGCCGCACCCCTTCAACCCCGCAGGCCCGGCCGACAATTTTCTGGGCCAGGGTATAACCCTTGCCGGTATCGAGGGGCTGAATCGGTTGCCGGAAGACCTCGCTGGGCGGCAGGCCCAGTTCTTCCCGAACCCGGGAGGTCAAGGCCCGGCCGATGATCAACGGAATCCGCCCTCCGGCCTTGACTTCGTCCGGCAGGGTTGAGGGCCGCAAGGCAAAGGAGACGATCTCGCGGCCTTCGTCGTCAACTATTTTCCCATCATAGGGGTGGATGTGAACGACATCGCCCATCTTCAATTTTGAGACGTCGCACTCGATGGGCAGGGCGCCGGAATCCTCGGCGGTATTAAAAAAAATCGGGGCGATCTTGCCGCCCAGAATTACTCCGCCCTGCCGTTTGTTCGGCACATGGGGAATATCGAAACCGATATGCCAAAGGACCGAATTGATCGCCGATTTACGGGACGAGCCGGTACCAACCACATCGCCGACAAAGGCGACGGGGTGCCCCTTGCCCTTCAACTCGGCAATCTTGTCGAGACCGCCCTCCATCTTCCCGGCCAGCATGGCCTTGGCGTGCAGGGGGATGTCGGGGCGGCTCCACGCCTCCGAGGCGGGTGAAAAATCATCGGTATTGGTTTCCCCGTCCACCTTGAAGACGGTTGCGGTGATCTTGTCGGCCAGCGGCTCGCGACCGGTGAACCATGCGGCCGCCGCCCACGCGTCAACAACTTTTTTCGCCCATGGATTATCAACCGCCTTGGCCATGACCTCTTTGTAGGCCTCATAGACCAAGACAATTTGCGAGAGGGATTCGGCGGACTGAGCGGCGGTCTCCTCGTCATCGAGCAGCTCGATCAAAGGCTGGATGTTATAACCGCCCCGCATGGTGCCCAGCAGGAAAGCGGCATGTTTACGGGCGATCCCGGCAACCCGCACCCGGCCTCGGGCCACCTCGCCCAGGAACCCGGCCTTGACCCTGGCCGCGTCGTCGACCCCCGGCGGCACCCGGTTGATCAACAGGTCGAGAAGCGCTTCCTCCTCGCCGACCGGTGGAGATTTCAACAGGTTGATCAGGGCCTTGACCTGCGTCGCATCGAGAGGCAGCGGCGGCAATCCCTGCTCCTGGCGGGCCAGAACATGTTTTCGATACGCATCAATCATCAAATAACCTCATGTTATAAAAAAAGGAGCCTCATTCTTGTCAATCAAAACGATTGGATACTTCTCCGGGTCAATAATAACTACCATTTAAGAGTAATTATTATTATAATTAAAACTTCAGGGTACGGATCATCAAACACGCACCATCCCCTCTTTAACTGTTACCAACGACAGGTGGATATCTTGACATCGCCACCAAGCAAGATTCGTAACAAGATAATGCCACCGGTGGGGCTGGCCGTCCTCCTGCTCTGCTTCGTCGGCATCATCACCACCTATTCAATCCAGCAGCGCCATTACAATGACGAGTTGAACATGCGGCTTGACGGCACCTACGCCCTGTTCAACAAGCTTCTGCAGGTTGAAACCGACGTCCTGGAAAGCCTGGCCAGCACCTATGTGGATAATGCATCTCTCGGGGAAGCATTCCTCGGCGGCGACCGGGAACTACTCCTGCAAGAAACAGAACCCATCCTGGAAAAGATCAAGCAGCGCTTCAAGATCACCCATTTTTATTTTCACCTGCCCGACAAAACCTGTTTTTTGCGGGTCCATAATCCGCCCCGCCATGGGGACCTGGTCGCCCGCCACACCATGAATTTTGCCGCCAAGAACAACACCCATGCCTATGGCCTGGAACTGGGGCCCCTCGGCACCCTGACCCTGCGTTTTGTGATCCCCTGGCACATTGACGGCGAGCTTGTCGGCTTTATCGAACTGGGCAAGGAGATCGACCAGATTGCCGAGGAGATGAAAAAGATCCTGGAACTGGAGATCAACTTCATTGTCGAAAAAAAGTTCCTCAATGCCGAAGACTGGCGGGAAGGCCGCCGGATGCTGGGCAGGGAGAAGGGCGATTGGGATTTTCTTGCCGAACATGTGGTGATCTCGACCACCATGGCCAGGCTGCCGGAAGATCTCCAGCAAATCCTCAACGACCCCAACCGGTTTCACTACGGGGAGGTCTTCAGCGTCGCTTCTCAAAAAGGGTCCTACCGGGGAGTGACCATCCCCCTTTCCGAGGCCGGCATCAAAAACATCGGCGCGATCATCGTCCTCAGGGATTTCAAGAAAATCTCCTCGAGCAATCAACGCATCATTATGCTGAGCCTTCTTACCTTCATGGCGCTCATTGTCCTGATGCTGCTGCTCTACAGCTATCTCGGCCGAATCGAAACCGACCTGACCGACATCCATAACAGCCTGCAAAACGAGATCCGCGAACACGAGCAAACCGAGCAAAAGCTGGCCGTACAGCATGAACAACTCGATCAACTGGTTGAGGAAAGGACCGAGGAGCTGGAAAGGGCCCTGGCCGAAGTCAAAATCCTCAGCGGCTTCCTGCCGATCTGCGCCTCCTGCAAGGATATCCGCACCGAGTCCGGAGAATGGGAACAGATCGAATCATACATCAGGGACCATTCGGAGGCCCAGTTCAGCCATAGCTACTGCCCAAAATGCGCCGCGAAGCTCTATAAGGATTTCCGCAGATAGCGGGCCGCCTCCTTGGCAAAATAGGTAAGGATGATATCGGCGCCGGCCCGCCTGATACTAAGCAGGGTTTCGTACATTACCTTGTCGCCGTCGATCCAGCCTTTCTCGGCGGCCGCCTTGATCATCGCATACTCGCCGCTGACATGGTAGGCGGCGATGGGCAGATCGTATTCGTCGCGGAGCTTGGCGATAATATCGAGGTAGGCCACCGCCGGCTTGACCATCAGGATATCGGCCCCCTCTTCGACATCGAGGTCCGCCTCCCGGAATGCCTCCCTGACATTGGCGGGATCCATCTGATAACCGCACCGGTCCCCGAACTGGGGAGCGCCGTCGGCGGCATCGCGAAACGGCCCGTAGAAGGACGAGGCATACTTGACCGCGTAGGACATGATCGGAATATTGTGGAAGTTGTTTTCATCGAGGGCTCCCCGGATCTCGGCAACCCTGCCGTCCATCATATCGGAAGGGGCGACCATGTCGGCCCCGGCCTCGGCATGGGAAAGGGCGGTTTTGGCCAGCACTTCCAGGGTGGAATCGTTGTCGACCTGCCGGTCGATGATGATGCCGCAGTGGCCGTGATCGGTATACTCGCAAAGACAGACATCGGTGATCACGTTCAAGCCGGGCGCCTTGTTCTTGAGCTCCTTGATGGCCCGCTGGATAATGCCGTCCCTGGCATGGGCGCCGGAACCGACCGCATCCTTTTTTTCCGGCAGTCCGAAGAGGATGACATTATTGACCCCCAGCGCCATGCACTCCTTGGCCTCGGCGCCGAGCCGGTCCACCGAGAGCCGGAAAACACCGGGCATCGAACCGATTTCCTCGTTGACATTCTTGCCGTGCTTGACGAAGAGCGGATAGATAAGATGGTCGGCGGACAGGGTAGTCTCCCTGACCAGCGACCGGAGGATTTCATTCCGCCGCATGCGGCGCGGGCGATATTCCGGAAAGATCATTGGCGCAACTCCTTATGGATTTTCGGTTAAACCTGAATCCGTGACGGCTTCGTGGTAAATTTCATTTATAAGTTTGTAATTTCATTAGATAATCGTTTTTCCCTGGATTGCCAGGTTCACCCCGCCGCCCTGCGGGGCGCCCGATAACGGCGCATCTGCCGCGTTGGCAACTCGTTGATATAAAGCTGAGTTAAGCAGCTTGCCTGCTCGTACGAAACTTATGCCCTTTGGGTGTACCATTAGTATTATCAACGAGTTGCCGCCTTGCATCTGCACCGTTATCGAACGCTCACGGATTCAGGTTAAAGACAAATCTTTTTACACTATAAAGCTGTTTTGAACCAGTTTGTTGATAAACTTTTCCGGATCGCCGATTGCCTCACCGGTCAATACCACCTGCCGGATATCCTTCTTGCGGTTGATCAGGCGCAAGCCCGGCTCACAAATCCTGAACACCCTTTCGCAAGCGGCGACAACCTCCGCCCGGCCGGCGGGCATGGCGGCAAGGATCTCATCCTCGGCGGTTTGATCGAATCGGACCGCAAGATCCGCCGAACTGAATTCCGCCTCGCATTCCCTGATATAGCCGAGTAACTCGACCATGATCCGACAGGCCTCGTGCGATTCGAGGTTGTCTTCCTGACACATCTCGGCCAGAAGCCGCAGCCGGTTCGGCGAACCGGCAATCTCTTGCCGCGCAAAACAATCGGCCCGGGACTTCCGCAAAAACTCGACGATTCGCTCCCGCTCTTCACTCGCCAGAACCTCGAAGCGGCGGCGATGGAATTCGGCGCGGCCGGGGTCTGCCAGCAAGTCGGCCAATTCGGTCTCGGGGGCGATAATCATATCCCTGGAAACGACAAGATAAGCCTGATCGCCGGAGGGGAGCTTTTTCTCGTAGGGCAGCAAGGATCTCTCCAGGACACTTACCAGGCCCCGTGCCCCGGTTTTTTCCTTGACGGCCCGGGCCGCCACCTCGCGCAGGGCATCGTCCTCGAAAACAAGCCTGATTCCGTAAGCCCGGAAATCCTGCCTTTTACCAAGCACTACCGAATTGTTCGGATTGAGCAGGATCCGGTAAAAATCGTCCTCGGATAGTTCATCCAATACGGTTATCACCGGTAAACGGCCGACGAACTCGCTTTCGAAACCGTACTGGATCAGATCCTCGGCCTTGGTTTGGCCCAGATAGAGCATTGCCTCCTTTTTCGAGGTCACCGTGCTTTCGAAACCGATGGACTGCCGACCGACCCTTTTTTTAACAATCTCCTCCAGGCCGGTAAAAGCGCCGCTCATGATGAAGAGGATATTTCTGGTGTTGACCGTCCTGCCTTCGCGCTTACCGTGGGTCCGATAATATTCGATGGCCTCAAGCTGGGAAATGGGATCGTGGGGAACCTTCAACTCCACTTCGGTCTCTTCCATCGGTTTAAGGAGGGCGCGCTGCACCCCGGTTCTGGACACATCGTGGGTGATACGATCATCAGAACCGGCGATCTTGTCGATCTCATCGACATAGATGATCCCGAATTCCGCCCGATCGATGACGCCGCCGGCCTCCTTGACCAGGTCGCGGACCAGATCCTCAACGTCCCTGCCGACATAACCGGTCTCACTGAACTTGGTGGCATCGCCCTTTACGAAAGGGACGCCGAGCTTGCGAGCAATCAATTTAATCAGAAAGGTCTTGCCGACTCCGGTCGGCCCGATCAGCAAAACATTGCTTTTCACCTGCCCCTGACTGCGCCGGTCCAGCCGCCCTTTTTCGGCGGCATGGCGAATCCTGTTGAAGTGGGTGCAGATCTTGGTGGCGAGAACGGCTTTGGCTTGATCCTGGCGGACCACATATTCATCGAGATAAGCGACCAGTTCTTCCGGTTTAAGCTGAAAGTTGAAGATTTCAGCGGTAGCCGAGGATGGTCCGAACTTCTCCCCGGTATCGTCTTTTTCCGATTCCGCAGCGGGAAAATCGGACATAACCTTGATCTTTTCCCCATACTTATCGGCAAGATACTTGCTTATCTCTCTTTCCAGCTCTTTACGGCTGGGCAAGACGTCCCCATGCCTGACCATCTTGGATCCTCCCGGCAGACGCCTTGCCATCAACGGTTTTCTGGGCCGGGCACCGACCTCGCTATTCGTTATCGACCCGCAGGGTTTTAACCTTTTTGTGAAGATGACTGCGCTCCAGGCCGATCTCTTCGGCGGTCTGACTTATATTACCATGATTTTCCATCAGCTTTACCCGGAGAAATTCTCTTTCGAAAATTTTTCTTGCCTCCTTGAAGTCGTTGACCATAAACGGCGCCCGCCAGATTCCGGATACCGGGGATGGCTCCGCACCCTGCCCGGCCGGGAGCAGCAGGGCCAGGTCATCCCCGGTAATCGTCTTGCCGGGTGCCATGATGACCGCGCGTTCAACCAGATTCCGTAATTCACGGACATTCCCCGGCCAGCTGTGACCCGTCAGGGCCTTGAACGCGGCTTCGTCAAAACTCTTTTCGCCGAGACCTTTCCGGGCCATATCGTTCAAAAATTCATCGACCAGCAACGGAATATCGTCAAGGCGGTCCCGTAGCGGCGGCACATTGATCGGCACCACGTTCAACCGATAAAAGAGATCGGCCCTGAAATTGCCCGCCTCGATTTCACGCTCCAGGTCCTTATTGGTGGCCGCCAACACCCTGACCTCCACCGAAATGGTCTTGCCGCCGCCGACCCTTTCAAATTTCTGTTCCTGCAAAATGCGCAGGATCTTGGCCTGGGTCTTAAGACTCATGTCGCCGATTTCATCGAGAAAAAGCATGCCGCCGTCGGCCTGGTCGAACTTGCCGCGGCGGTTCGCGGTCGCGCCGGTAAAGGAGCCTTTCTCATGGCCGAACAATTCGCTCTCGATCAGCTCTTCGGGGATCGCCGCGCAATTAAGCTCAACCATCGGCTTGGCGCTGGACCCGGACAACCGGTGGATGGACTGGGCGACCACCTCCTTGCCGGTGCCGTGTTCTCCCCTGATCAACACCCAGGCCGAGGTCGGCGCCACCCGCTCGATCTGGCCGGACAGCTCCTGAATGGCCTTGGAATTGCCGGTCAGCGCCGTTTTCTTCCTGGCCGAGATCCGCAGAATCTCATTCTCCTCAACCAGTTTCGACATGGCCAGACCGTTGGTTACCGCCACCACTATCTTGTCGTAGGACGGCGGTTTTTCGATAAAATCGAAGGCGCCCTTCTTGGTCGCCTTGACGGCGGTTTCGATATTGCCGTGGCCCGAAATCATGATGACCGGCAGGGCCGGATCGCGCTTTTTGATCTCTTCCAGGGCCTGCAAGCCGTCCATCCCCGGCATCCAGATATCCATCAGGACCAGATCGATCTCCTCCTCGTCGATCAGCTTCAGCCCCTCCTCGGCCGAACCGGCGCATACCGGCACAAAACCCTCGTCGACCAGAATACCGGCCAGCGAATCGAGGATGCTCTTTTCGTCGTCAACAACCAGAATTCTCTTTACCATAACAGGGGGGTCTTCTTCTTTTTATAATTACCTGAATCCGTGAGCGTTCGAGAACGGCGCAGATGCAAGGCGGCAACGATGTTGATAATACTAATGGTACACCCACAGGGCATAAGTTTCGTACGAGCAGGCAAGCTGCTCAACTCAGCTTTATATCAACGAGTTGCCAACGCAGCAGATGCGCCGTTATCGGGCGCCCCGCAGGGCGGCGGGGTTAATCGAGACGACTCAGTAAAAAAGGTTATTTTACGTAACAATAAACAAATAAAGCAAAATTTTCCACTAAGCCGTCACGGATTCAGGGATCAGGAAACGGCTACCGGCATCTCAATCACGAATCTGGCGCCGGACGGTTCATTATCCTTGACCCGGATATAGCCGTCATGGTCGGCGACTATGGTGCCGGCAATCGCCAGGCCCAGGCCGGTTCCGGTTTTTTTGGTGGAAAAATACGGCTCGAACAACCTGAGCTTGTCGTCATCGCGCACCCCGGGCCCGTTGTCCCACACCTCAAGAAAAGCCGCCTTTCCCCGGGCATCGAAATATACTTCGATCCCTATTTTGCCGCGATCGGTCGGCACCGCCGCCACCGCGTTGTCCATAAGGTTAATCAATACCCGTTTTAACTGCTTCTGGTCGAAAGAAAATTTGGGAATCTGCCGACCTTGTTTAAAATCGAACTCGATATTCTTATGGGCCTCCCGGTAAAAGACCAGCACCTCCCGAGCCATTTCGGAAAGATCGCTGATTGACTTGCGGACCGCAGGCATCCTGGCAAAACTGGAAAATTCACTGACCAGCCTCTTCAGCTCATCGACCTGATTGATGATCGTCCTGGTACAGCTGTCGAAGACCTCGTCGTCATCGGCCAGGCGGGCCATATACCTTTTGCGCAGACGCTGGGCCGAAAGCTGGATCGGGGTCAACGGATTTTTTACCTCGTGGGCGATCCTTCTTGCCACCTCGCGCCAGGCCGCCATGCGCTGGGCCTTCTCCAATTCGGTCAGATTATCGAAAACCAGCACCACCCCGAGGGAATTATGGTTCTCGTCCATCAGCTGGGTAAAATTAACCCGCAGCGAAAAGGTTTCATCGCCGATGCTGAGCCGCACCGGATGCTGAATCGAGTACTTTCCCGAACGGGCCAGTTCGTCGAAAAAACCGTCCATGATCCTCGTGTGCGCCGGTTGCATGATCTCCCGGTAATCCCGGCCGAGCATCTTCTTTCGATCGATTTTGAGAAGCTCCTCGGCAAAATGGTTGATTGTGGTGATCCGGCCCGATTCATCCATGGAGATGACCCCGGCCGCGACATTCTGGAGAATGGTTTCGGTGTACTGCTGGCGCTTTTCCAGTTCCGAATAACTATCCTGCAGGGCCAGATTGACCTCTTCCAGCTGCTGCTTGCCGACCAGCAGATCCCGGGTCATCCGGTTGAAGGAATCGACCAGGGTGCCCATCTCGTCGCCCGACTCCTTCTCCAGGACAAAATCGAGTTCGCCGTCGGCCACCCTTCTGGTCGCGTCGGCGAGCTTGGCGATGGGGCCGGTGAGCCCGCGCGCCACATAGAATCCGAACCAGATCGCGCAGAAGACGATCAACAGGGTAACGATCAGCAGCATCACCAGCAGGCTGGTCTTGATCGGATTCTTGAGGATCATCAACTGCCGATATCCCTCAAGCCCGCTGGAAATAACCTCCATGGACTGTAAATGCTCCCGGGGAATCAGCAGGGAAGTGATCAGGACATTGGTCCGGCGATCGCTCTCCGGCCCGAGTCTGACCGGCATCAGGCCCCGGATCAATTCGCCCTCATCCACCCCCTGGATGGCTACCCGGTCAGTCTCGCCGGCCAGGGCCCCGCGCAACAGATCGGCGGGGATTTCCGGAATCTTGCGGCGGTCTATCCCCTGATCGTAAACCTTGACCAGGGCGACCCGCTGATCGGAAAGAAGTTCGAGCCCTGCCAGGCCACGGCTTTCCGAAATGTCGGCGAGAAAGACATCGAGATGCTGGGCAATCAACTGCTGATAGAGTTCGGATTCGAGACGGGTGGCAATGGACTCGCCCTGGGCGCGCACCTGGCGGCGAGCATCGTCGTAGACATCCTTGGCAATATTGAGAGATTCCTGGAGGGACTGTTCGACCCGGATATTGAACCAGTAATCCATGCTGGTCGAGACAAACTGCAGGGAGATGAAGAACAGCAGCCCGGTCGGCACCAGAGACAGGGAGACGAACGAAATAACCATCTTGCTGCGCAGTCTGGTCCCCAGAAAACCCCGGCGGCGATCGAAGATCAGCTGGACCAGATTACGCAGAACCAGGAAGACCACCAGCAAGAGCAGCAGGACGTTGATATTGATGACGGTAAAGACCAGAACGTTGCCGCTGACCGGAAAGGGGATGGCGCCGAGATTAAATACTCTGCTCTCGATATAGGTCAGTATGGGCAGAAAGCAGATACAGACAAGGATAGCCAGCCATATCCGCCGGCGTTTGCGCCTGTCCCGCTGGGCCAGGTAGCGGGCGCCGTTCAGGTTAGTATCTGAATTGGACATATTGCCAGTCCGTTTCCTCGCCCCTGAGCTGCCAGAACGGGATCAGGTATTGGAAAAAAAGCGGCAGGTTCTCGCGTTCGAGCCTGACCTTGATACTCAAAAAATACGCCGTCCCCGGTTTAAGCCGGGCCAGCTCGACAACCTTGACGCCATTGACTTCGGTCATCAGGGCCTTGGCTTTGTCGAAATTATCGACCGCCACGGCGGTGTTGCCCTCGGAAAAACGGAGGTTGAACACCTCTTTCAGGGCATCATAGGAAAGGGCATGGGCGAACTCCATCCCGGCCACCTGCCGGCCGGGCCGGCCGGCCTGATCAATCTCGCGCAAGGAGACAAGGAAGGTGTACAGGACGGGAATTCCGTTAAATATACCTTCCTCGATCTCGGCCCGAAACGCCTTGTCGACGTGCAGATAAAGCAAAAGATCCTGGCGGGAATTACTGACGACAATATCCCTGATCTCGGCCCGGGCGTAGGCTTTGCTTTCAGAACCGGCAAAAAAAACGTACAGCATCAGCATCAGCGGCGGGACCAGGAGAAACAGGAAAAAGGTCTTCGCCGTTAACGGATTTTTTTTAAGATTACCGGGAACAGACATATATTAACTCAACTTCTTGGTTATCATCCGTTGGGCCTTCTCGAAAAACCGGGCAAAGGTCTCGGGATGGAGAGCGCTCAGCGGGACGGCGTCATACTGTCTGGCCAGATTCCCCGTCTCCTCGCCGCTTACCAGGTCTATCTTGTTGAAGACCTTCAGGCAAGGGATTTTATCAAGTTCCAGCTCTCTAAGCAAATCTTCGACCACCCTGATATGGTGAGGGAAGGCGGGATTGGCGATATCAATGACATGAACGAGAAGATCGGCCTCATCAAGCTCCTCCAGGGTGGACTTGAAGGCCTGGAGAAGTTCCGCCGGCAGATCCCGGATGAATCCGACGGTATCGGTGATTATCACCTCCATATCGCGCGGAAAACGCAGACGGCGACTGGTTGGATCCAGGGTGGCGAAAAGTTTATCGGCGGCGACTATAGCGCTATGGGTCAGGCTGTTTAACAGGGTCGATTTGCCGGCATTGGTGTAGCCGACCAGGGAGATAACCGGCAGTTCCCTTTTGCGCCGCCTGCTCCGCCGATGATGCCGTTCCCGGCCGACCTTCTTCAACTCGCCGGC
The DNA here is from genome assembly GCA_029210665.1 of Desulfobulbales bacterium. GTDB lineage: Bacteria > Desulfobacterota > Desulfobulbia > Desulfobulbales > JAGXFP01 > JAGXFP01. Next base: position 5,689 of record JARGFN010000006.1, on the reverse strand, counting down.
CAGCTTGGTAAGACGGTCCTTGATCCGCCGCCGGTCGATCTCCAGCCTGGTCTCGCCGGGACCGCGGGCGCCGATCCCGCCGGTTAATCTGGACAGGGCGTCGTCCCTGGTTCCCAGTCTGGGCAGCATGTACTTAAGCTGGGCCATTTCGATCTGCAGCTTGCCCTCCCTGCTCAGGGCGCGGCGGGCGAATATATCCAGGATCAACTGAGTCCGGTCAATGACCCGCATTTCGGTATGGTCGGTTATCGAACGAATCTGGGATGGATTCAACTCCTGATCGAAAATCAATAAATTGGCATCGAGGGTAAGGGCCCGGAGCATGATTTCGGCCAGTTTGCCCTTGCCCATCATCAGTTTCGGATTAAGCCTGGGACGCCTCTGGATCACGGTATCCAATACCTTCACCCCGGCGGATTCGGCCAGTTCTTCCAGCTCCAGCATCGATTCGCCGGCCCTGGCCCGGGAAGCGGTCGTGACGCTGACCAGAATGGCCCGGTCCCGGTTCCGGTCAACCCGGGCGCCGGACCCGACCCGGGCGAATTCATCCTCCAGGGCCTTAATCAGATCCCGGAAATCATGCGGCTGCCGACTCGGCGCAACCGGCGGCAGGGTAACCCAGTTGCGACCGGCAACCGCCCGCGGCACCAGATGCGCTCTAAGTAAAACGGCGGGCAGCCCGTCCTCCCCGACCTTGATCGCGGCCACCATATCCAGGCGCAGAAAGAGCAGATCCATAAGATCGTCTTCGCTCAGATCCTCGCCGGCCAGATGGGTATGAACCAGGCGCAATCCCTTCAGCCGGCCGGCCGCCCCCCGGGCCTGATCCAGAGCGGGGATCACGATCCGGCGCTGGTCGCCGACAATAACGGAATCCACCCGTCCGGCCCGATCGATCAGCAGACCGATCTGGCGGCCGATTTCCCGGGAAAACCCGGAAAGCTCGCGAGCCACCTCCGGACTGATCACCAGATCCGGGGTCATCCGCCGGTTGGCCAATTTCTCAAGGCGTCGGGCCTGATCGGTTTTCAGTCCGACCGTATTACCAAGAATTCTTGCTATGACCCTGCTCCGGAAAACTGATGAGTTCGCAAAAAATGATTTGCCACGCCATTGCCAGGTTTACTTATTCCGTTCGCGCAGCACCCTTTTGTCGCCGATCCGCAGGGTGACCTTGCCGCGGTCGAAATACTCCAGCAAGGGGATAGAAAACTTCCTGGAAAGGCCGGTAAGTTCCTTGAAGCCCTGGGCGTCTATCTCACCCCTTTCACCGAGAAGGTTAACCAGTTTATCTTTCAACAGCGCGAGGGCGTCGGCATGAAAGTAGAGATCCTCCTTCACTTTAACCATTTCTCCATCCCGAACCATCACCTCGAGAATTTCCCGGATCAGTCCCGGAGAATTGCTGTTGAACCTGGCATAAAGCTCCTTGATGGTCGGCGTCGCAAGTCCGGCCTCGCGGTAAAAGGACGCGATCTCGCCCCGCAATTTACCGCTGTCCTCGGCAAGGGCGACCCTGTGCCCGGGAATCCTGACCACCGATTCATCCTGCTTCAGCCGCTCCCGCTTGCCCAGATCGCTGATCATGAACTGAAAAAGTTTCTGGCTTTTGACCTGGGTCAGCTGGCTCCGTAACTCCTCCCTGGAAATCCCCGGCTTCAAGGGATTGTCCCGATGATAACGGGCCACGGCGGCGACAAGCCAATCCTGCAAGCCGGCGAACACCTCGGCGGAAAGCAGCCACTGACTGTCCGAATCGACCACGATCACTTTCCGGGCCGAAATCGGGCCGTCCAGGACCTTCTTCAGTTTCTTGCCGAAAACCCCCATCCGCACGGCCAATTCGTCACCGGTCAGGCCGGCGGGGCCGGCCTCCTTCAGGTGCTGGAGAAGACGCTCATCGGCGGCGCCGTTCTTGTATATTTCAAAGACCTGGCCATTGCTTTCCCTGAACCGCTTTTTCTTGGCCGCGCCGCCGTTTAAGATCCGGCCGCCGCCGATGGTGATCATCGGCGAATAGCTCCTGATCACATAATAATCGCCGGGCCAGGCACAGGCCGGTTCCTCGAACAACAACTGGACGTTGGCCGTCGAGCCAGGCGCGATCTCATCGTCGTCCAAGAGAACGACCCGGCCCATGATCTCGGCGGTGCCGAGGTGGATTCTGACCCTGGCCCGGTTTTTGAATTTTTTTTCGTTGGCGGACAGATAGATAAACTCTCCATCCATAATATACGACGGCTTCAGACTGCCGGGGGTCGCGACAATCTCGCCGCGCCGGATCCGTTCCCGGTCCACGCCCTGGATATTAACCGCGGTCCGATGACCTGCTTCGACCTCGCGCACATCGTCGGCATGGACCTGGATGCCCCTGATCCTGCCCCGCTGATTTCCCGGATAGATGACAACTTCCTCGCCCAGGGAAATCCGCCCGGAAATCGAGGTGCCGGTGACCACCGCCCCGAAACCCTTGATCGTAAAGACCCGGTCGACCGGCAGCCGAAACGGCCCGTATGCCTCGCTGAAATCGCTGCCCGCCACCATCCGGTCAAGGGTCGTTTTTACCTGGTCGATCCCCTCGCCGCTTATCGAGGAGACCGCGATCAGCGGCGCCTCCTCCAGGAAACTGCCGGTGAAATAGTCGCGAACCTCCTCCTTGACCATGTCCAGCCATTCCGGCTCGACCATATCTTTTTTGGTGATGACGATGATGCCCCGCTCGATCCCGAGCAACCGGCAGATCTCGAAATGCTCGCGGGTCTGGGGCATGATCCCCTCGTCGGCGGCGATCACGAAGGCGAGAATATCGATGCCGGCCGCGCCGGCGACCATGTTCCTGACGAACTTTTCATGACCGGGAACGTCGACGATGCCGAGCCGATGGCCGCAGGGCAGATCGAGGAAGGCAAAGCCTAGTTCGATGGTGATCCCCCGCTTCTTCTCTTCCTTGAGGCGGTCGGTATCGATGCCGGTCAGGGCCTTGACCAGCGAGGTCTTGCCGTGATCGACATGGCCGGCGGTGCCGAGCACTATCTCCCGCATCTTCAGCTCACCCCGTCCAGAAGGTGTCGGTCAGAAAGGGATTGGTGCGCTTCTCCTCGCCGATGGTGGAATGGGCGCCGCCGTAGCCATGGCCCGGCCAGACCACGGTCCGCTCGGGCAGGATCAGAAGCCTCTCGGTTATCGAACGGTACAACACCTTGGCGTCGCCGCCGGGGAAATCGCTGCGCCCCACCCCGCCGACAAACAGGGTGTCGCCGGTAAAGAGGTCGGGAGCGCTGTAGAGACACATACCGCCCGGGCTATGCCCCGGGGTATGAATAACCTTGAGGCTTTCCCGGCCGAAATCGATGGTCTCGCCGTCGTTGACCGTTATATCGACCGGCGGCGAAGGCTTGAGGCCGAGCGCCGAAAAGTACTGCGCGACCTCGGCCTTGCCGAAAAAAGCGGCGTCGTCCGCGTGCATGACGATATCGGCGCCGGTGGCCGCCTTGATTGCGGTATTGCCGCAGACGTGGTCCGGATGGCCATGGGTATTGACGATATACTTGACCTTGGCCTTTTCCCGGGCACAGAGGGCCAGAACCTTGTCCTCATCGCCGCCGGGATCGATAATCACCGCCGCCCGGGTTTCCTCGCAGACGGCCAGATAGCAGCAACAGGCCATGCTGCCCACGGTCATCGCCTTGATCAACATTTTTCACCTCTGTTCGGGATCATCAACAGTCGCAGGTATCGGGATTGCAGTTACCGCCGCAGCCGCAAGCGTCGGCGACGGTATTCAGCGACACCCTGCCCCGCATCGCTTCCTCGACGGAGTCGATCAGAGCGGAGAAGGCCCGCACCGCCGGGCTGTCCGAGTCGGAAACCAGATAGGGGCGACCGGCATCGCCGCCGATGGTGACCTTGGGGTCCACCGGAATGCCGCCGAGGAATTTGACCGAGAATTCGGCCGCCGTCCTGCTGCCGCCGCCGCTCTTGAAGATATCGATGGTCTCGCTGCAATGCGGGCAGACCAGGCCGCTCATGTTCTCGACCAGGCCGAGAACCTCCATCTTGACGTGTTTGCAGAAATTAAGCGACTTTCTGACATCGGCCAGGGCGATCTCCTGGGGCGTGGTAACCACCAGCGCCACGGCATCCTTGATTGTCGAGGCCACGGTCAGCGGCTCATCGCCGGTACCGGGAGGGGCATCGATAATCAGATAGTCGAGTTCGCCCCAGTCGATATCGGAGAGAAACTGCCTGATCGCCTGAATCTTAAGAGGACCGCGCCAGATGATGGGATCGTCGCGATTCTCCATCATGTATTCAAGGGAAATGACCTTGAGATTGTCGCCATAGGGCATCGGCGGCACCAGGTCGTTCTCCTTCTCAATATCGCCGATGGTCATATTGAGATCGAGCATCCGGCAGATATCAGGCCCGTGCAGATCGACATCCATCAAGCCAACCTTGTACCCCCTTTGGGCCAGACCCAGGGCAAGATTGGTGGAGATCGTGCTCTTGCCGACCCCGCCCTTGCCGCTCATGACCAGAATTTTATTCCTGATCTTGCCCAACGATCTTTTTATCGAGGTATCCTGGCGGGCGACCTTGGCATCCGCCGAACCGCAACCGGCCTTGCCGCCGCAGGAACTGCTGCATGTATCACTCATTTACGTCTCCAAAAGACTACTTGCCTAATGTAATCGATCACGGGCTAAGCCACCCAGGATTGGCCAATCTTGCCTCCGGTAAGCGCTTACGGGGCGCCTGAAATGCAAGGCATCGGTTTAGGGACATTACTCGATCCCAACCAGCTCCACATCGAAGATCAGGGTGGAATTAGGGCCGATCTCCTGACTCACCTGTTTTTCCCCATAGGCGAGGTCCGGAGGCAGAAAGAGCTGATACTTGCTGCCCACCTTCATCAATTGCAGGGCCTCCGTCCATCCGGGAATAACCGCGCCGACCTGGAAAACCGCCGCCTCGCCACGCGCGTACGAGCTGTCGAATTCGGTTCCGTCAATCAAGGTGCCGCGATAATGGACCTTAACCGTATCGGTTTTGCCGGGCACCGGACCGTCGCCTTCGGCCACGACTATGTACTGCAAACCGCTTTCCGTGGTCACCACTCCTTCCTTACCCTTGTTTTCAGCCAGAAACGTCTCGCCCTCGGCCAGATTCCTGCCGGCGGCCTCCTCGGCCCTGGCCGCGAATTCCTGTTGCAGCTTCCGGGTGAATTCCTGTTTCAACGCCTCGGCCTGTTCAAGCCCGATTCGCGGCTCCCGGCCGTTAAGGCTGTCATCAATGCCGGCAAACAAGGCCGCGGCATTGATCTCGCTTTTAATCTCCCGCAGGGAAGAGCCGATATCCTGGCCGACCACATAGCTGATCTCATTGGCAAAGGTATCGAGCTCTACATTTTTCCCCTCTTCCTCGGGGGTCTTGGAACAGGCAAACGGCCCGGCCATAAACAGACAAAGCGCCAACGTCACAATAATTTTCTTTTTCACGACCACTCCCTTTGATAAAGTTAAAGGCGGATAACCGTGTTTGTTATCCGCCTTTGCAATTCGACGCCTGCCGGCGGAACCCACCCGGCTGACGCGTAATAATAACAAAACCCGAAAATCGATTCATTCAAACAAGTCTAATAATATACTCCGGATAGCACTTCTTAACCACCGTAAATTGGAACTATTAA
>JARGFN010000165.1 GCA_029210665.1 Desulfobulbales bacterium | reverse complement strand
TGCAGGAAGAGTTGAGCCGCGCCTCCGACGACCGGATGAAAAATATCGTCGCTACCATCCAGCGCGACCAGAACGCCATCATCCGCAACGAGGATGCCCGCGAGCTGATCATCCAGGGCGTGGCAGGCTCCGGCAAGACCTCCATCGCCCTGCACCGCATCGCCTTTCTGCTCTATCGATTCAAGGACACCCTGACCTCGAAGGATATCCTGATCATTTCGCCAAACCGGGTTTTCGCCGACTACATCGCCAACGTGCTGCCCGAACTCGGGGAGGAGAACATCGCCGAAACCGGGATGGAGGTCCTGGCGGACGAACTGCTGGAGGGCAAATACAGGTTTGAGACCTTTTTCGAGCAAGCGGACCGGCTGCTCGAAAAAAACGACGAGAACCTGCAGCGCCGGATACGGGAGAAGGCCTCGCTCGATTTCCTGAAAAAACTCGACGAATATGCCGGCCATATCGAGAAAACGAGTTTCAGCTCCGAGGAAGTGCTGGTGGACGGCTATCCGATCGCGGCCGGGTTCGTCGAAGAGTCCTTCCGAAAGCACCGGGCCATGCCGGCGACCGCCCGCCTGCGCAGGGTGGCTGAGGACATCGAGCACAAGATCTGGCTTAACGACGGCCACGAGATAACCGCCAGGGAAAGGGCGGACCTGAAGGCGGCGCTCAAGAAGATGCTCAAGCGTTCGACCCTCCGCGCCGCTTATAAGGACTTTTTCGCCTGGTTGGGAAAACCGGAGCTGTTCAAACCGGCCAAGGGGGTTCTCGAGTACGCCGACGTCTTCCCCTTGATCTACCTGAAGCTCCGCCTGGAAGGGCTCGGGGAAACCCAGCGCCAGGTCAAGCACCTGTTGATCGACGAAATGCAGGACTACACGCCGGTGCAGTACGCCGTCATCGCCCGGCTGTTCCCCTGCAAAAAAACCATTCTGGGCGACGCCAATCAAGCGGTCAACCCCTTCGGCTCCTCGACCGCTGAGCAAATCGGCCGGGTTTTCCGGCAGGCGGAGTGCGTCAAGCTGTGCAAGAGCTACCGCTCTACCTGGGAAATCACCCAATTCGCGCAAACCATCTCGCCGAACCCCGATCTGGTGGCCATCGAACGGCATGGCGACGAACCGCGGGTTCTGGGCTGCAAAAGCGGAAAAGAGGAATTGGAACGTATCCGGCAACTGGTAGCCGATTTTTTCGACTCCGGTCAGCACAACCTGGGGATCATCTGCAAAACCCAGAACCAGGCGGACCGGCTCCACCAGGCCCTGCAAAAGGACGAATCCGGGGTGGCTCTGCTGACCTCGCAAAGCCCGGCTTTCCAGCGGGGAGTGGTGATCTGCACCGTGCATCTGGCCAAGGGGTTGGAGTTCGATCGCGTCATCGTCCCCGCCGTCTCCGCCGAGAATTACTCGACCGAGATGGACCGCAACCTGCTCTATGTCGCCTGCACCCGAGCCATGCACCGGCTCACCCTGACCTTCACCGGCGGGATTTCACCGTTTATCGCCCCCAAACGGTAAGGATGAATCTCTGACATCCATTCCGCAACCATATTCACGGCAAAAGCATTCGACGATCGACAATAGAACCAGATCTCATGGTAACAGTTTAGTCCCCTTCGCGTTCGCAAGGGGCAAGTCTGCCACGTTATAGTCGGGCCGTATTCGTTCCAGAGCCACGCGCCAAATCGGATTGTTATTCGTCTGATGTTTTTTTAGCTTGAGTTGTTGTACAGAGCGGCCTGGGCCATGGCGGTATCCGCGGTATGTAGGATGTGCAGAAATTCTCTGGGATGAACCCCCTGGCGTCTGGCAGCCTGAACAAGCGTTGGTATGATACTGTGGTTTTTCAGTCCGGTGTCCGAGCGGGTTCCGAAGCAGATCTTCCTGAATATCACCATCTTCCGCAGTGATTGTTCGGCGTGATTGTTGGTGGGAACGACACCCGGAATGCGCAGAAAGGTCGTGAGGTTTTCCCGTTCCAAAGCCCGCACCCGTTTCTCGCTGACTCCTAAAGCCTCGGAAAAACTATCAATGATCCGCAGGTGTTCTTGGTAGACATCGTCGGCCCGGCGATACTCATCCAAAACCCATGTGGTCGATAATCCGTCAAGGTATGGACAGGTATGCTCATAAAGGCAGACAAAATCATCGGGCGGCCAGGGATAGCGCGGCATGCCTATGATTGCTCCAGACGCAGAATCTCAAAATTAACCTTGGAGAGTTCCTGCATGAGCGACCAGAGCTTTTTGTATCGGCCGCTCATCTCCAGTACCTTCGGAACGAGATCCTTCCGCACATAGCGGGTAACGGTCTTCCCCTGCACCTTGGTCGTCAGATTGTGGCCGGACATGGAAGGGGACCTTGCCACCGAACCGATGACAAAACTGTCGAGCATCGCCGCAATATCCTCAGAAAGCCTCGCCTGTTGTTTCTTCAAGATATCCAATCGGGCCATATGTCCTCCCCGTGTAAATGAGCATTTATACTCATTTAATTAAACCAAAAAAATGCCCACAATTCAAGGAAAATGTGGGCTGGCAATCAAAACATCATCAAAAAAAATCAAGAAAGGACTAAACTGTTACAATCACGGTTAGATCCGCCCAGGCCATAGTGCTTCGGGCCTGGGCGGCAAATTCGTTTTTGGTTAAAATGATCAGTCCGATCTCGACGGATTCGTCGAACAGGGTCATCGCCCGTTGGGCCGCTTCACCGGGGCTCATCTTGCCTTCCAGCCAGCTGTAGACTTCTTTCGCAAGTAATTTCAGAGCGATAAATTCGCCGTCTCCGGTGCAGGCCACGGCTCCTGCCGGGCCGCAAAAGAGGCCGCAGCCCGGCAGGGGGACGTCGCCGATCCGGCCGATGGCGGCGTGTTTCAGGCCTCCGGAACTGAGGGCGGCGGCAAAGCCGGTGCCGTCGAAAGCCACCGCGCCCACCGTATCGCAGGAAGGGGATTGATCTTTCGGCCGGGTCTTGATCTCGTCGCGACTACTTGGTTTTTTCAGCGGGATATCTTGTGCCCTGGCGAAAAGGCGGGCACCCTCTCCGGCAATGAGGATATGGGGAGAATGAAGCAGGACCCCTTGCGCTATGACAATCGGATTTTGCACGCCTTCCACGGCGGCGACGGCCCCAAAAGCGCCGCTGCCGGTCATGCAGGATGCATCCATCTGGATCGTCCGGTCGTCGCTCCTGATTTGGGAGCCGGTCCCGGCGTTGAACCGGGGATCATCCTCCAGATATTTCACCGCCTGAACCACCGCATCCAGGGCCGGCTTGCCATCCGCCATTAAATCGAGACCGAGCCTGGCCGCGGCCCGGGGGCCGTCGCTGTCGCGCGGATCCGAGCAGGCTCCGCCGTGGGTCAGGATGGCGCGTTGAAAATTTTGCATGGCTTCCTCAACTCTGAATCTGCGCCGAGTTATACACAGGGTATAGGTTCGTTTGCACCCTGAAGGGCATAAAAAAGCAGGCCAGCTGCTCAACTCAGCTTTAAATGACCTGTTCCTCGGCGAAACGCATATTGCCCCCTTCCAGGAAAATCCGCACCAGATAGAGGCGCAGATCGGCGCTGCCCAGATTCTCATAATAGAGGAACATGTTGTCGTCGTTGGTATGGTTCGAGGAGGACAGGGAGCCGCACATGAAATGGAAGAAGGAGTGGTCGTGATAGAGGTCGCTGGTCCGCATCAGTTCCAGTTCGTGGGTATGGCCGCAAAAGACGTGCTCGATTTTATGCTTCTGGACAAAATCGATCAGGATCGAGGAGTTTTTCAGGGGGCACTCGTCGGTGCCCAAAATGGAATAATGGGTCAGGAGCAGCGGCAGGTCGTATTCGATTTGCGCGATTTCCCTTGAAACCGCCTTCAGGACCTCTTTTTCCACAAAGCCGTCATCATTGTACAGTTCATTTGAATCGATGTTGATGATCAGGATGGATTTTCCGGCGATGGAAAAGGACTTGAGAAAGTTTACATCGGTAAAGTTTTCCCCGACCCTGGTGATCGCCCGGTTCAAAAAGAGATGTTTCTTGCTGGTCCGCACGCTCTCGGGGATGTCGATGAACGGGGTGTCATAAATATACTTGCGGAACAGTTCATGGGAGCGCATGTTCCTTTTGTCGTGGTTACCGTTGATCGAGATGACATTTTCGCACTTGAGGCCCGCCAGAAAATGCCCGGCCGCCGCATACTCGTCCTCCAGACCGTCGGTGGTACTGTCTCCGGTGTTGATTACGATATCGGCCTTGAATGAATTGAGCTTTTCCAGGAGAAGCCGGTCATCCCCCTCCCAGTGGCGGGGGCCGAAGTGCAAATCGGAGATATGTAAAACATTCATGCTTGATTCCTCAATTCCTTTTGATTCCCCGCCCGGCCAATAACCGTTCAAGCTCAAGGAGCTGGGCCGGATCCTCGCCCATAAGCACAATGTTAAAGGCGCCGGTGACCGGCAATTCCTTACAGTTAAGGGGGAAGGCCGCCTTTAAGCTGCCGCCGTCGTAGAGATTCGGGCTCAGTCGGACGATAAGTTCGGGAAATGAACAGGGGGAGGTTCCGGTTTTGATGAATTTCCAGAAGGGAACCGCTCTTGCGGTCAACTGTTCGATATTATGGATCACCATGCTCACATAGGACGAGCCGTTAAAGCGGGCATTGTTTTCCACCGGGTAGATCCCCGCCTCGGTGACGATATAATCGATCCCCGCCACCCCGCAATAACCCGATTTTGCCATATCGGTGACGATAAGCCGCGAGGTGTCCCGGATGTAGTCATAAACCTCCCGGGGCGGTTGCCGGCCCTTCAGATTGCCGACATAGACCAGGCCTCGCTCGCAGACCTGGTCCAGCATGCCCAGGTGGTCGATGGCGCCGTCCCGCCCGATCGCCCATTGATCGTTCGGGGTCGAGGTGACCTCGAGAAAGGGTTCGATCAGAACCTGCCGTTCGCCGCTGCCGGTAATTTCCCGATACA
>JARGFN010000164.1 GCA_029210665.1 Desulfobulbales bacterium | reverse complement strand
AAAAACCTGTATCAAGACCTATCTAACCTGAAAATACCGTTTGGCAAATAATTTGTTGTCCTCACAAGTCGAAATCAACAAATTGCGCCGTCCCGGCGAGAACTCCTCCGCCCCGCCGCCGCCTATGGCAATGGTCGCCGGATGACAGAGAAAGCCGGAGGCCGACGGGCATCATCACGGCCGGGAAACCGGAAAGCGCGGACCGCTAACCGGTGCAATCGACGGGGCGGCCAAGGAACAAAACGAGCAATCTCCGGGCCGGAAATTGGCGGAGAGGGTGGGATTCGAACCCACGGTACCCGCGAGGGTACACCGGATTTCGAATCCGGCTCATTCGACCACTCTGACACCTCTCCGTTGCAAAGTTCGAAATTAGCAATAATTAACCGGCAACACAACATCTAAATTCCACTAAAAATGCGGCTCGTCTTAATAACGGCGGCTATCGCCCCGCCTTTCGGAACGGCAAGGACAATCGCGTTGGCCGACCGCCCGAGCCGGTCCCAACCAATCCGGTTATCTTAACCATTGCACGGCGGTTGCATTTTTGGCCGGGATAATGTTTACATTCCGGAAGATCGTAAAACTATCGACCTTAATCGATTCGCAAAAAATCAAAAAAGGGGGGTGTTTTTGTGCCCGAGGCCATCCATATGGTATGCGTGGTTCTGGATCGGAGTTTTTTTGCGACGCCAGCAACCTTTGCCGGGGAATAGACCGATGCTCGACATCCTGTTCAAGCCTTTCGATGGTGACCGCCGATGAGTTCGGCCGAGGGAGCGCCCCGCCGAATCGCCTTTCTGCCCGATGAGGTCACCGTCGAGGTCACCACCGGCGAAACCGTGCTCCAGGCGGCCCGGAAAGCCGGGATCCACATCAACGCCTCCTGCGGGGGCAGTGGGGTCTGCGGCAAATGCCGGATCATTGTCCGGGAAGGGGAACTGCGCGGCGGAATCAGCGCCAAGCTCAGCGAAACCGATCTGGCCGGAGGCATCCGCCAGGCGTGCACGGCGACGGCGGCGGGCGACTGCGTCATCATCATCCCGGCCGAGTCGGGAAGGAGCCGGGGCGGTTTGACCACCGGGATTGCCGAGCGCCACCGGGCGAAACTCCACGAATACGATATCGAGGAGTTGCGCCGGGCGGGGATCTTCCAGCCGCCGCTGGAAAAACTGTTTCTGGAGTTGCCGCGGCCATCCCCGGTCGACAATATGGCCGATGCCAAACGGGTGGTTCAGGCCCTTTGGAACCAGTACAGGGAACGGGGGATGACCATTCCCCTGCCGGTGCTGCGCAAACTGCGAAGGGTTCTCCGGGAGGACGACTTCCGGGTCACCGTCACCCTGGCCCGGCCGGTCAAGAAAAAAACGGGGGGAAATTACCTGGTCAATATCCAGGCCGGCAACTGGACCCGCCGCAACTTCGGGCTGGTCTTCGATATCGGCACCACCACGATCTACGGCCAGCTCCTCGACCTGAACAACGGCCGGATCCTGGCCGGGGCCGGCGATTACAACGGCCAGATCGGCTTCGGGGAAGACGTGATCAACCGGATCATCTTCGCCGAAACCCCGACCGGGCTCGCCAAAATGGCGGAACTGGCAACGGGGACCATCAACGCCTTGATCAACGATCTTCTGCACCGCGCCGCCGTCGACCGGGACGAGATCACCTCGATCACCATCGCCGGCAACACCACCATGACCCACCTGGCCCTGGCCCTGGAGCCCCACTCGATCCGCCGGGCGCCCTATGTGCCGGTCAGCACCTTTTTCCCGCCGATCCGGGCCGGAGATATCGGCCTAGACCTGCCCCTCCACTGCGTCGCCCTGCTGTTCCCCGCCGTGTCAAGTTACGTGGGCGGCGATATCGTCGCCGGGGTGATGGGCTCGGGCCTCTACCGGGCCGAAGCCCTGACCCTCTACGTCGATATCGGCACCAATGCCGAAATCGTCATCGGCAACCGGGAGTGGCTGGTCTGCGCCGCCTGTTCGGCCGGGCCGGCCTTCGAGGGCGGCGGCATCACCCACGGAATGCGGGCCGCCGAGGGGGCGATCAGCGATTTCGACATCAATCCGGACAGCCTCGAACCGATGAACCTGACCATCGGCAACATGCCGGCGGTCGGGATCTGCGGTTCCGGTCTGCTGACCATTGTCGCCGCCCTGCTCGAAAACGGCATAATCGACCGGAGCGGCAAATTCCGCCGCGATCTCGACTCAACCCGGCTCAGTGAGGGACGCAGCGGCTATGAATATCTCCTCGCCCGGCGGGAAGAAAATGGCGCCGGCCACGATATCGTGATAACCGAAGTCGACATCGAAAATTTTATCCGGGCCAAGGCGGCGATCTACGCCGGGATCAAGACCCTGGTCGAGGAGGTCGGCTTGCGGATCGGCGACCTGGAACAGATCATCCTGGCCGGGGCCTTCGGCAGTTTTATCGATCTGGACGCGGCGATGGCGGTCGGCCTCATGCCGGAGATCGACACCGATAAGGTTCGATATGTGGGGAATGGCGCCTTGATGGGCAGCCGAATGAGCGAGCTGAGCAATCATATCCGCCGGGATGTGGTTGAAGTGGTGGGGAGAATGACCAGTTTCGAACTGTCGGAGGTCAACAGCTTCAAGGATCAGTATATTGCGGCCCTTTTCCTGCCCCATACCGACCTGAGCTTGTTCCCGGCCGCGGCGGCCCGGGCGGACCTGCAGGAAAAAGGCCCGCCCTGAAGCCCTTAACCGGCGGCCGTCAGGGCGACGCGCTCCTCCAAACATACGGCCATGGCGCGGACCGGACAGACCGCCACGCACAATCCGCAGCCGCTGCACTTTTCAGGATCGAAGAGGACCGCCATCTCGGGCCGTTTGATGCTCAAGGCGGTGGTCGGGCAGATACCGGTGCAGGCCCCGCACTGGAAGCACTTGTCGTCGTCCCGGCGAATTCCGGCCGCGACCTTTTCGACCTTGACTCCCACCGACCTCAGATAGCTGAGACCCGTCTCGACATTGGCCTTGCGGCCGATCAGCTCCAGGACGATCAACCCTTCCTGTTGCAGGTTTATATCGGCCTTGATGATATTGAACTCGACATCATACTCCTTGACGAGCTTGCAGATAATGGGCCTGTCGATATTTTCTTTCGGGAATTTAAGCACATAAATCCGTTTATACATAGGGTCTTACCTCAAAAATCATGTCCAGTTCCGCCAGCAGATCGTCCGGATTGCCCACGGTTGCAAGGGTAACCAACTGGTTGTCGCTCAATTCTTCGGGGTACTCGAAACGCTCCTTCTGGGCCAGATATATCGCCGGACGCCCGTCCGAAACCGCTTCGGGGTCGCGGCTTCTGATCGCCAGCCGCCGCATGATCTCCTCCTCCGGACAATTACAGAAAACAAATAGAACGTCAACCCGCAAGCGGGCGGCCAGCGCCCTGACCCGGTCCCGCTCGGCCCGGCTCCGGTAGGAGGCGTCCAGCACCACCGTGCGGCCGGCCCGGCACTCCGTCTCGGCTTTGCCGAGCAGGGCATCGTAGGTGCGTCGGGTGAATTCGCGGCTGTAGATGCCTTGGTCGAGGGACTCCTTGCTTCCGGTGCTTGCCGCCGGCCCGGCCAGCTCCTTGCGGACCCGGTCCGAATTGAAACAGGTCGCCCCGTGGCTTGCCGCCCATTTCGTCGCCAGGGTACTCTTGCCGGTGGCAATTAGGCCGAAAAAAACCAGAATCCCCGGCAAGCGGCCACGGAGCCCGGCATCCGCCTTGTTTGCGGCCCGGCCGCCTACCTCTTGATCGGTCGAAATCCTAGCTTTCTTCGGCATAGCGTACCGCCAGCTTGAAATAGCGGCTCGCCCGCTCCAGGCTTGCCGCCCTGGTCGACTCATCCACCTCCCGGTCCTGGCCGGTAAGAAGGCCGATCTTGCCCCGGACGTAAGCCCGGTAGCATTTGTAGAAATTCAACATGGCATGGAGGCCGGGGTCGCCAAGCCGTTTGGAAAAAGCGTCGACGAACCGGGCCGAGAGCCCCTCCTGACCTCGATAATCGAGATCCATCGCCAAAAAGGCCACATCGGCGGCAACATCACCATAGCGCAAGCGGCGGTTGAATTCAATACAATCGAAAATCCAGACCCGCTCCCCGAGACAGATATTGCCCGAATGAAGATCACCGTGGCCGTCACGGATCCAGCCCTCATCCTGGCGCTGCCGGAAGAGTCTATCGTCGGCCAGAAACCCCTCGGCATAAGCGCGGAGCCGCGTAAAATCATCCCGGCGTAAAACGGGGCGGCCGACAAAGGGCGCCGTCTGCCGGAAATTGTCGCGGATGTTTTTGGCGACCCCGTCCCGGCTGCCCGCCTCCCTTATTGCCGGGCCGGTCTCGGCCTTTTGGTAAAAAGGCACCAGGATATCGACAATCCGCGCAAGCCATGCGAAGCCCAGGTTGCCGGCGTCGATAACCTGGTCCATCATGCCCTCGGCGGGCATCCGGACCATTTTAACCGCATATTCAACCGTCCGGCCGCCGGGACCGCCCAGCTGGAAGCGATCATTCCATTGCCTGATCGGGACCACCTCCAGATATATATCCGGGCAGAGCCGCCGGTTGAGGCGCAGCTCTTCCTCGCAGTAATACCGGCGCCGGGCAAGGGTGGTGAAGTCTAGGAAACCGAGGTTTACCGGCTTCTTGATCTTGTAGACGTAGGCGCCGGCCAGGAACACATAGGAGATGTGGGTTTGCAGAAGGGTTACTTCATCGGCTCGATGCGGATAGGCTTGGGGTGCTTTGAGAAAATCGAGGTAACTGGACAATTTATTTTCGGCTTGCGGTCAGGTTTGGCCCGGACATCGCGCAGCTTCGGCTGTCACGGGTCGCCGGGGCGGATATGGGCGGCCATACTCGATTACCTGAATCCGTGACGGCTTCGTGGTGAATTTCACTTATCAGTTTGTAATTTCATTAGATAATCGTTATTCCCTGGATTGCCAGGGTT
>JARGFN010000163.1 GCA_029210665.1 Desulfobulbales bacterium | reverse complement strand
CACCCACAGGGCATAAGTTTCGTACGAGCAGACAAGCTGCTCAACTCAGCTTTATTTCGACCTGACAACCAGCCTGCCCCGGAATTCGCGGATGAAAAAAACTGCCACCCAGCCGGAACCGCCCCTTATCCTGGCCATCGAAACCGCCACCATGTGCGGCAGCGTCGCCCTGATCTCCAGGGACCGCTGTCTGGCCGAGTATTCGGTCGATACCGCCACCACCCACTCCCGGCGGCTGATCCGTCAGGTTGACCGGGTGATGCAGGCAACCGGCACGGATTGGCAGCGGCTCGACGGGATCGCGGTCAGCCTGGGGCCGGGCAGTTTTACCGGCCTGCGGATCGGACTCAGCACCGCCAAGGGTCTGGCCATGGCGGCAGACCGCCCTCTCCTCGGGGTGCCGACCCTGGACGGCCTGGCCCGGCAGATCGTCGCCCCGCCGGGCAGCCTGGTCTGTGCCCTGCTCGATGCCCGCAAAAAGGAAGTATACGGTGCCTTCTATCGTTGCAACCGGGAAGGCATCCCGATCAAAACCGGCAAGGATCTGGTCCTGAAGCCGGAAAAGCTGGCCGAACTTATCGATGAACCGGTTCTGCTGGTCGGCGACGGCGGTCCGGCCTATGGCGATTTATTCAGGAACACCCTCGGCGGCTTGGCGATCTTCGCCCCGGTCCGCACTTTTTCCCCAAGGGCGGCGACCATCGGTCTTCTCGGTGCGGAGATGTTCGCCGCCAATGATTTCGTCGATCCGGCCGATGTCGTCCCGATCTATGTGCGCCCTTCCGAGGCGGAACTGACCATCGGAAAAAAGAGCTGATCGCTTACCGGCTGGGAGATTGGTCAATCCTGAGCGACTTATCCCGTGATCGGTTACGATCGCAGCTCCACCGACTTACCCCTGAATCCACCCTCCTCCAACAAAAAAAGTCCGGGAAAATTTCCGGGCAACGATTTCGGCCAATTTTCAATGCTACACGGCCGGCCATAGCGGTTTTCCGGCAGTACAGGGCAAAAAAAAACTGGTCAAAGGATGTTCGTCCTTTGACCAGTTCCGGCTAATAAGATTGGGGTTGTTTCTAGAACAGTCCGGTTACCTTGCCGGTATCCGTTTCAACATCGATGCGGCGGAAGGCCGGATTGGAACTGGTACCGGGCATCAGGCTGATGGTTCCGGCGCAGGGGCAGAGAAACTTGGCGCCGGAATAGATCAACACGTCGCGGATCGGCAGACGCCAGCCTTTGGGCACCCCTTTTTTGGTCGGATCATGACTCAGGCTCAGGTGACTCTTGACCATCATGGTGGCATAGTCGGCGTACTGGGGATCGTTCTCCAGCATCTCGGCCTTGGCGTTGGCCTCGGGCGACCAGTCAACCCCGTCGCCGCCATATACTTCCCTGGTGATCATTTCAACACGGTCACGGAGTTTCATCTCCAACGGGTAGAGGAACTTGAAATCGTTCTCTTCGTTGCAGGCATCGATAACCGCATCGGCGAATTCCAGAGCGCCTTCGCCGCCCAACTCCCAATGCTTGGACTCGGCGCAGCGGGCGCCGGCAGCCTCAGCGATCCGGCGGACAACCCTGCACTCTTCATCGGTGTCGCTATAGAAGCGGTTAATGCAGACAACCGGGTTGATCCCGGCCTTGCGGATAACATTGATCAGGTGGACCATGTTCTCGCAGCCCTTCTCGACCAGTTCGACGTTCTCCTTGGTGTAGGCGTCATCAAGAGGCCTGCCGGCAATGACTTTGGGTCCGCCGCCGTGCATCTTCAGGGCGCGGATGGTCGCGGTCAGAACGGAGACGTGCGGTTTGAGGCCGGAGTTTCTGCACTTGACGTTCCAGAATTTCTCAAAGCCGATATCGGCGGCAAAACCGGATTCGGTGATGTTGTAATCGAAAAGCTTCAGGGCTACCCGGTCGGCGATGATCGAAGACTGACCGACGGCGATGTTGGCGAAAGGTCCGGCATGGACCAGGCAGGGATTATACTCCGCGGTGCACATCAGGGTCGGGTTGATGGTGTTGCGCATGAACGCCGCCATGGCATTGCCTACTTCCAGATCGCGGCAGGTAACCGGCTTGCCGCTCTTGTCGAAGGCCACGGTGATGTTGTTGATCCGCTCCTTCAGATCGGCCAGATCGGTGGCGATAGAGAGGATGGCCATCAGCTCGGATCCGACGGCAATGCCGAATTTTGACTGCATGGTATAACCGTCGTAGCGGCCGCCAAGGCCGATGACGATATTTCTTAAGGCCTGGGCGCAGAAATCGATGATCCAGCCGAATTCGACCCGGGTCGGATCGATATCGAGCCGACGCATGCCGGTCAGCCTTGCCAGTTGTTCGTCGTTATAGTTCCTCTCATGCTGCATCCTGGAGGTCAGGGCAACCATGCCGAGGTTATGGGCGTTCATGATATCGTTGATATCGCCGGTAAGGCCAAGGGAGAACTCGGTCATCGGGATAAGGAGCGAATTGCCGCCGCCGGCAGCGGTTCCCTTGACGTTCATGGTCGGACCGCCGGAGGGCTGGCGCAGAGCGCCGCCTACATTCATGCCCCTCAAGCCCATTCCTTCCATCAGACCGCAGGAGGTGGTGCTTTTCCCCTCGCCGAGCGGTGTCGGCGTAATGGCGGTAACTTCGATGTACTTGCCATCCGGTTTGTCCTGAAGCCTGTTCATGATCTTCAAAAAGTCGAGTTTGGCCAGTCTGCCCATGGGCAGAATCTCGTCTTTCTCCAGACCCAACTTGTCACGCCACTCCTCGGGGGTGGGCATGTTCTTTTCGGCAGCCTCGGATATCTGCCAATCCGCCATTTCCACTGCATTAAAAGCCATTTGCATCCTCCTCAATTCAGTTTAATTTCTAATTAGCTATAACCGTAAAAACTATACTTCAAATATCTTTCCGGACGCCGTCCGGTAATTAGCGATCAAGGAGCGAACCAGTCTAACAAAAATTATTTAATGAGACAACGGCCCGCCGGAAAATCAGGCGCTGCCCGTTATATTTCATCTCTCAGGCTTAGTCTTAGAGTTCGTTCGCAAAAAGTCTCGTGATGGCTAAGCAAAAATGCGCCACGACGCAGTAGATCGAAGTTTTTGCGACGCCATCAGGCTTCCAGATCTTCAAAAACAGCAGGAAACCGGACGGCCATTTCTTTCAGCAACGGGATCATTACTTCCCGCATCGAGGGTTCCGCCGCCGGAGAGATCCGGAGTCTGAATATATGGCGCCATTCGAGAAGATTGGCATAGACGATGATTTCGGTCTTGCAGGAGTTGGGCAGCACCGTCCGGGCCGCTTGGGGCGTCGAGGACTCAAGCAGTTTCAAGTAGATCTTCTCGGTATCCTCCATGGCCTTTGCCCAGAGTTTGTACTCGGCGCTGTCCTCTGCGAAGAACATCGGCTTGATGAAGGTAACCTCGGAACCGAACTTGTCTTCGCTGTAACGGCAGTAGCGTTGACTCTCCTGAAGAAAGGAACAGGGCCGATGTCTGACTATTTCGTGGGTCACGGCCCGGTTGGTATAAAACTTGACCCCGACATAGCGGTGCTTGACCAGCAGGTCGACGGGCAGTTTTTCAACCTCGTCGAGAGAGAGTTTCTCGACATCGACGCCGGTCTGGGGCAACAGGCCGCGCCTGGCGACGATATCACTGAAAAAAAGGGGGTAGCGCCCGGCCAGAAAAGCGGTGATCCCCTTGATAAGTTTTATGGAGCTGTTCTCCCGGTACAACTCCCGGTAGGCCCGGACGCTGCCGGTGATCAGCAGTTCATTCCTGTTCGGCCGGTCGATCTGGATGAATCTGGGCTGGCAGCCGTAAAATTGCCAGGCCAGCTTTTCGGAATCGAACTCGACTTTCAGGGTGACAACCCCCATCTCCGCCACCGAATTATGGCCGTGCTTAAGAATTTTTTCGATGAAAGGCCCGGCGGATTCCTCATCGATCTTGTCTTCGCTTTTATAACAGATCCGGCCACACGCCTCTATCCTGACGGCCAGGGACTGCCTGTCCAAATCATCCTGAATTTCAAACGAAGCCGGAATTACTTTCATCTGATCCCCTTATCTAACATAATAAACCCGCCCTCCCTTCAGCAGGCCCGGGGGAGCGGAATAACTTATTGATTAAACGTTCATCCGGACTTGTCGAAGCAAGCGCCATTAATCTTCGCGGACTTTTTTGCCTACTCATCCCATTGTTGACTTTTTACGTACCTGTCAACCCTCAAGGCGGGTACATCTGCCTTTATTCCGCCTCCTCTTTCATGGCCTCCTGCCAGAAAGGCGACATTTCCCGGAGATCCCCGATGATCTTCGGCAAGTGCTCAAGCACATAATCGACATCCGCATCGGTGTTGTAGACGCTCAAGCTGAAACGGATCGAACCGTGGGCGGCGGTGAAAGGCACCCCCATGGCCCGCAGGACATGGGAAGGTTCGAGCGAGCCGGAGGTGCAGGCGGAACCCGACGAGGCGCAGATTCCGAAGCGGTCGAGATGAAGCAGGATCGATTCGCCCTCGACGTATTCGAAACTGATATTGGAGGTATTCGGCAAGCGCTCGGTTTTGTGGCCGTTCAAGATGGCCTTCGGCACCGCGTTCAGCAAGCCTTCCTCCAGACGGTCCCGGAGACCCTTGACCCTGGTGTTCTCGTCCTCCATCCGGTCGGCTACCAGTTCGCAGGCCTTGCCGATGCCGATTATCGAGGCGACGTTTTCGGTCCCCCCTCTCCTGCCATGTTCCTGGTGCCCGCCGAAGAGAAACGGCACAAACGGAGTGCCCTTCCGAACGTACAGCACTCCAACCCCTTTGGGGGCATGGAGTTTATGACCGGAGATCGACAGAAAATCGACCGGCACCGCGGCCATGTCGATCGGGATCTTGCCGACCGCCTGGACCGCGTCGGTATGGAAAAGGATGCCGCACGCCCTGGCCATCGCCGCCATTTTCTCGATGGGAAAAATCACCCCGGTTTCATT
>JARGFN010000162.1 GCA_029210665.1 Desulfobulbales bacterium | reverse complement strand
GAAATTATAAATTGTTTTAGATCGATTATCAAAGGAGAATAGCGAATATTCCGAAAGCTATTCCAAATTCACCCCATCTATGATAGAAATGAATGTTTTATAAAACTCCTTTCGCGGATCCGCACACCCTGTGGCCGCTTACCCCGCAACAAACCCTGGGAAATCATGAATAAGATCAGAAATTTCAGCATCATAGCCCATATCGACCACGGCAAATCCACCCTGGCCGACCGGATGATTCAGTTGTGCGAGATGGTCTCGGCCCGCGAGTTCAAGGACCAGCTCCTCGACAGCATGGATATCGAAAGGGAGCGGGGCATCACGATTAAGAGCCAGACCATCAGCCTTCCCTACAAGGCCAAGGACGGGCAAATCTACGAACTCAATCTGGTCGACACGCCGGGCCATGTCGATTTCAGCTACGAGGTGTCCCGCGCCCTGGCCGCCTGCGAAGGGGCGCTTCTCCTGATCGACGCCGCCCAGGGCGTCGAGGCCCAGACCCTGGCCAACCTCTATCTCGCCATGGAGAACGACCTGGAGATCATCCCGGTCATCAACAAGATAGACCTGCCGGCCGCCGACCCGGAAAGCACTCTTTTCCAGATCGAGGAGGACCTGGGGCTGGACATTAACAACGCCCGGCTATGCTCGGCCAAGACCGGTCAGGGAGTCGACGAAATTCTTGAGGCGGTGATCCATCTACTGCCCCCGCCCCAGGGAGATGCCGACAAACCCCTGAAGGCCCTGATTTTCGACGCCAACTATGATCCGTACCGCGGCACCATAATTTCCTGTCGGATTTTCGAAGGCAGGATAAAAGCGGGCGACACCATCATCTTCATGTCCAACAACGCCAGCTACAAGGTTGAAGAGGTCGGCAAGTTTCTTTTCAAGAAAACTCCCCAGAAGGAACTGCGGGCCGGGCAGATCGGCTACATTCTGGCCGGGGTCAAAACGGTCGACGACACCAGACCGGGCGACACCGTCACCCTCAAGGACCGACCTTGCGCCCAAGCCCTGCCGGGTTTCAAGGAAGTGCAACCGGTGGTCTTCTCCTCGATATATCCGATTTCCACCGATGATTACGAAGACCTGACCACCGCCCTCGGAAAACTGAAGCTTAACGACGCCGCCCTTTCCTACCAGAAAGACACCTCCGCCGCCCTGGGATTCGGCTACCGCTGCGGTTTCCTGGGCCTGCTCCACCTGGAAGTGGTCCAGGAGAGGCTGGAAAGGGAATTCGATATCCCGCTGATTCTCACCGTGCCGACGGTCAGCTACCGTTTTTATCTACAGGACGGCACGACGGAGATAATCGACAATCCCTCCTACTTCCCGGACCCCGCCAAGATCGAAAGGACCGAGGAACCCTTCATCAAGGCCTCAATCCTGATGCCGGAACGCTACATGGGAGTGGTGATGAACCTCTGCATGGAAAGGCGGGGCGAAAACACCACCTACCACTATCCGACCCCGGGCCGGATCGAGCTGAACTGTGAACTGCCCCTGGCCGAGGTCATCTACGATTTTTACGATAGGCTGAAGTCGATCACCCAGGGCTACGGATCTTTTGATTATGAATTGATTGATTATCGGTCCAGCAATCTTGTAAAATTAGATATCCTGGTCAACGGCGAACGGGTCGACGCCCTTTCCCAGCTGGTCCACCGGGAGAAGTCCCGGGAAAGAGGGCTGCATGCCTGCGAGAAGCTGAAAGAGGAGATCCCGCGCCACATGTTCAAGATCGCGATCCAGGCGACGATCGGCGGCGCCGTCGTCGCCCGGACCAATGTCGCGGCGATGCGCAAGGACGTCACCGCCAAATGCTACGGCGGCGATATCTCCAGGAAAAGGAAGCTGCTGGAAAAACAGAAGGCCGGCAAGAAGCGAATGAAGACCGTGGGCAACGTCGATATTCCCCAGAAGGCTTTTCTGGCCGTCCTCAAATCGGATCAGTCATAGGAAAAAGGTAACCGATCACCGGATCAGGCGCCAGGATTCGGCGCCCTGTGATCGCTTACGGAACAAGGAGACAAGGCATGAAAAAAAGACTAACCGCCCTGGCCGTCGCCACCCTATTTCTGCTGATGGCGACCCTGGTCCCGGCCGGGCAGGACTGTGGCGAAAGGCTGAGAGAGAAATGCACCACTTGCCATTACAATACCAGGATTTGCGAGAAGGTCGGCACAAAGAACCGGCGGGCCTGGAAGAACTCAACCAAAAGGATGATCCGCTACGGGCTTAAAATCAGTAACGCGGAGATAGACGGGATTACGGAGTGCCTGGTTTCCCTGGAGGGGAATCCGGATATATTCTGCGCCGAATAAAGTCCGGCGGAAATTCAAATCCGCGTACCGAGCGCCGCCTTCAGGAAGAGGACAACCCCGGACAGCTGTAATGCGAGGCGTCCTCACCCTTGTTCCGGATGAAATCATCGACCGCATCCCCGCCGAGCGGTCGCTGCCCATTGTTAAGCACCGAAACGATGCAGTCGCCGCAGACATTCATAGTGGTCCGATAATCATCGAAATTACCGACCACTTCCCAGCACGGCCGGCCGATTGACTTGGCCAATTGCAAGACCTTGCAATCGTTCTGGCGCCCGCAACCGGTAATTTCCCAGCACATCGGCTTACCCTGAGTCAAATCCATTTTCCCCGCCCTTCCCCCACACCAGACGCGAATGGGGACTTAAATCACAATGCCCTGTCCGGTTAATTCCATTCCCCCCCGGAAAGAGTGCAGTATACCTCTTGCTGTTTTCCGGTCAAGAAATATCAAGATAGCGATCGAGACCGGCCAGTAGTTCGGCCATCCCTTCGCCGGTTTTGGCGGAGAAAATCACGCGCTCGTCGCGGCTCACCCCGAATCCGTCATCAAGTGCCGCCGCCTGGCTGCCGCGCTGGTTCCGCGACAATTTATCCGCCTTGGTGTAAACCAGTAGCAAGGGCTGCTCCATCAATTTCAACCAGGCGACCAGTTCAAGATCCTGGTTCTTGGCGCCGTGCCGCAAATCGACGATCACCACGACACAACGGAGATTCTCTCTTTTTTCCAGATAACTGGTAATCAGGCCCTGCCAGTCATTCTTGACCTTGCGGGGCACCTTGGCGAAACCATAACCGGGCAGATCGACGAGATAGACACTCTCCTCGACCATGAAGAAATTCAGGCTCTGGGTCTTGCCCGGCTGGGCACTGACCTTGACCAGCCCCCGCCGGTTGACCAGCTTGTTGATCAGGCTCGACTTGCCGACATTGGAACGGCCCGCGAAGGCAATCTCCGGATATTCCGGGGCGGGCAGCTGGCTGGTTTTGAACACCGAGGTGACAAATTCAACCCGACATGATTTGCCGAGAAAAGCGGCGGCTGAAAAAGAAGGCGCCATTAAATAACCTTGTTCAGTGAGTACTCGACGATCCCTTCGGCCCCGGATTTAAGCAGCCTGGGGATCAGGTCCCTGACCTGATGTTCGGAGATCACCGTCTCCACCGAGTACCATTTCTTGTGATAGAGATGGGCGATGGTCGGGGCATTCATGCTGGGCAGCAGAGCGATCACCTCGTCGAGGCGCTCTTCGGAAACATTCATCTTCAGGCCGACAATCCTGTCGGCCCGCAGGGCCCCCTGCAGCAGCATGGCGATATTCTCGATCTTCTCGCGTTTCCAGGGATCATCCCAGGCCTTGCGGTTGGCGACGAACTGGGTATTGGATGACATCATCTCGTAAATGATCTTCAGGCCGTGCGCCCTGATGGTGCTTTCCGTTTCAGTGACCTCGACCACGGCGTCGGCCAGTCCGGAAACCACCTTGGCTTCGGTGGCCCCCCAGGAGAACTCGATATCGACGTTGATATTGCGCTCCTGGAAAAATTTGCGGGTATAGTTGACCAGTTCGGTGGAGATCTTCTTCCCCTCCAGATCGGCGAGGGTCGTGATCTCGGAATCGCCGGGAACGGCGATCACCCAGCGGGTCGGCTTTTTGCTGACCTTCGAATAGATCAGGTTGTCGGCCACCACCACGTCGGAATCGTTTTCCAGGATCCAGTCCTTCCCGGTAATCCCGGCATCGAGCACCCCCTGCTCGACGTAGCGTGACATCTCCTGGGGCCGGCAGATGGAACAACTCAATTCATCGTCATCGACCTCGGGAAAATAGTTCCGAGACGACAGCTTGATCCGCCAGCCCGATTTTGCGAAGAGTTCGATGGTGGCCTTCTCAAGGCTGCCCTTCGGTATGCCGAGTTTCAAGATATTCATTTCTTATAAACCTCCCGAGGGTCAAAGACCGGTTCACCCACGACAACGAAAGAACCGGCCGCGACCTTCCTGAAAAAACAACTCTCGTAGCCCTTATGGCAGGCGGCCCCGCCGATCTGCTCCACCCTGAAGACCACCGTGTCCAGGTCGCAATCGACCAGGATCTCTTTCACTAGCTGAATATGGCCGGAACTCTCGCCCTTCAGCCACAATTTGTTCCGCGACCTGCTCCAGTAATGGGCCTTGCCGGTTTTCAGGGTCTCCAGCCAGGATTCTTCGTTAATATAGGCCAGCATCAAGACCGCACCGTTTCGATGATCCTGAACGATGGCCGGCAGCAGCCCATCGCCCTTGGCGAAATTAAGTTTATCCATGCCTTCCTGCCCACCTTCTTCTTGCGCACCGCGCTCCCCGGCGGAATCATCCCCCCGGCGCTCTTCCCGCTGCCGTTCACGGGTCATGAAATTGACTATACAGGCCTCACGAAACTTGCAGTACTCCTCCAGGTGGGTACAACCCTTCTCCCGGCCCAGCTTCTTTTTATATTTCTCACAGAAAAGGTCCACGCCACCTGCCCGAATGATATGCCGAGAAACAAATACGCGCCACGCCAAACCGGGGTGGTATCGGGGTGCGCGGCGGGAGATCGAAGTTTTTGCGACGCCATCGAAATTAAAGCTGAGTTGAGCAGCTCGTCTGCTCGCACGAAACTTATGCCCTGTGGGTAT
>JARGFN010000161.1 GCA_029210665.1 Desulfobulbales bacterium | reverse complement strand
CCCCGCAGGAAGTGCCCTTGGGGTGCCGCGTTGGCAACTTGTTGATATACCATCAATATTATCAACATCGTTGCCGCCTTGCATCTGCACCGTTCTCGAGCGCTCACGGATTCAGGTATTATACATCGATAATGGGGGAAAAGTGAATGGCCGCCAACCTTAAATTTTCGAAAAGACCGCCCCGCCCGGCCTCCCGCCGTTAAAAACGGTAACCGAAATCAGCCTTGAACCGTTCGGCGATGGCCGCCGTTTCGAGAAAATGGTTCTGGGTACCCGGTTTCTCGATCTTGATCGCACCCATCAAAGCGGCCAACCGCCCGGTGGTCTCCCAGTCCAGATCGTTCATCAACCCGTAAAGAATCCCGGCCCGGTAGGCATCACCGCAACCGGTGGGATCCGCCATCGTAGCGACTTTTGCCACCGGCACCTCAATCTTCTTGCCGCCGGTCCAGATCAGTGAGCCCTCACCGCCCCGGGTGACGATCAGGGCCTTGAGCCTTTCCGCCACCTGCTCGGTCCTGAGCCCGGTCCGGTCCTCGATCAGCTGCCATTCGTAGTCGTTAACGGTAAGCCAGGTGGCCTGCTCGATAAAGCGGAGCAGATCGTCGCCGGCAAACATCGGCAGCCCCTGGCCCGGATCGAAGATGAAGGGAACATTCGCCTCGGCGAACTGGGCGGCATGCTGGATCATCCCGTCCCGGCCATCGGGGGAAACGATACCGATCCGGACATCCGCGGCATCGGTAACCTTGTTCTCATGGGCATGATTCATCGCCCCGGGATGGAAAGCGGTGATCTGATTGTCATCCAGATCGGTGGTGACAAAGGCCTGGGCGGTGAAGGTTCCGTCGATCCGTTTGACATGGTCATACCTGATCCCGCATTTCTTGATCCACGCTTCATAGAGGGAGAAATCCTCGCCGACCGTACCCATCGGCAAGGGGTTACCGCCGAGCAGGTTGAGGTTAAAGGCGATGTTGCCGGCGCATCCGCCGAATTCGCGGCGCATTTCCGGGACCAGGAAGCTGACATTCAGGATATGGACCTTGTCCGGCAGAATGTGGTTTTTGAACCGGTCATGGAAGACCATGATATTGTCGAAGGCGAACGATCCGCAGATAAGTGCATGCATAGTAATCTGGTTCCTTTGATTTTTGCAGCGGCTGGCCCGATCGGCTCCGCTTTTTCGAGCGGGCCACCTTACCCTCGTTTGATATCCCCCCTGAAATCCGGGACGGCGCCCAACTTCTGCCAAGTTTATGTAACCGATCACGGGATAAGGCACCCAAGGTTAGCCAATCTCCCAGCCGGCAAGCGATTACAGGGTGCCGGAGATGCAAGGCATCGGCTTGCGATGTGTACTGATATACATGAGCAGGCCGATAACACAGCAGATTCGGTACCCTTGTGATCGCTTACAAGTTTATAGCATCCCTCGGCCGCATTGGCAACCCCCGGAACTTGCCTCGCGGTAGCGCTCCAGACGAAAAACCGGGGAAGGGGCTATGCCGGACAAAACAAAAGGCCGGCTCTTCGGGGGGAAAGAGGCCGGCCTTTTTAGGGGGAAAGTAGGATGTTGATTTCTCTACTTGTCCCATATCTAAATGCAATGGCTGTGCCACCATCCGATAAAAGGCCAGAAAAACACAGAACCACGTGAAATCGGCAAGATAATCGGGTGGCCGGCCCAACCCCAATACCGGCTCGGTACAAATATTTAAACAAACGGTCCCTTGAAAATTAATTTTTTGTACTCTGGACCAGGGTAAACGAGACCATGAGGGGCCGCGCTCAACCCGGTCGATGCCTTTGCTTGCCTCGCCACTTCGATTTTGAAAAACTTGACTCAGGTCAAGCCATTCGGCCTCTTATCAAACCACCCCGCTTTCTTGACAAACACCTGCTTAACTAGTACTCCTTTCCATTAAAGTTGGAGTCCGAAGGTGTCTTGCAAAGCGTTTTCCATTCGGAATTTATTATACAGTTGAAAGCAATAATTCTTTTATAATTCAGGCTGTTATGCATTTAAGCCGCAAATCTGGTTACTGGAAAGAAAGAATCAAAAAATAGAAATCGCATATCAAGGCTGTAGGGCGGGTCCCACCCGCCGGTTGGCGCCGATTGTATCGAAGGCGGGTGTGTCCCGCCCTACCACTCAGAAGGCAAAAGGCCGGGACCGAAAAAACAATAGTTGAATATGTCCCCTGAACCCGGTTCAGGAAGGGGTCGGATCAAGTAAAGACAAGCTCACCTGAAGCATGAAGAGTTGCTGTGCTGTTAACGCCCAACAACTCTTCATAGACCGGCAAGAAATCTATATTATTCACTAAGCCCCAGGGCCTTGCGTTTTTGCCTGATACGTTGATCAATGAGTTCAGCCGCCCTGAAGGGGTCCGGTTCGATGCCAAAACAGGCGCCGAGAAGGGCATCAAGGCCTTCCAGGGCCAGGTTGGTCACCAGTTCGGAGCCGGTGACGTTGGGAGGGTGGCCGAGGTGGGTATAAATTCCGGAAGCAACGCAGTAGGTGCCGATGGCGGCAGCTTTTTCCGAATACCATTCCGGCGATGAACCGGCCAGTGGCAGGTCGGCGATATCGACTCCAAGTTCATTGGCCAGAAGTGCCGCAAGTTGAAGGATTCGGGCATTATCAACGCAACTCCCCATGTGCAGCACCGGCGGGATGCCCAAAGAACCGCAAAGCTCTTTGAGGCCGGGACCAGCCATCTCAATGGCCTCCGGCACCAGCAACCCCGCTTTACCGGTGGCTGTGGTCACACAGCCGGTGACCAGCACCAGAATATCTTTTTTGATGAGCTCCCTGGTCAGGTTGACGTTACAATGATCCTGTTGGTACTTGGGATTGTTGCAGCCGACAATGGCAACGGCCCCTCTGACCTTGCCCGCCTTAATCGCCTCAATCAAGGGGCTCAGGGTGCCGCCCAAGGCACCCAGGAGGACTTCGTTTGAAAATCCGGTAACCAGTTCAATCGTGCCTTCCGGGATATCAACCCGATTTTTATTGCGCAGGGGGAATCGTTCAATGGCCATGCGCACCACCTTGCGCGCCTGTTCCATGCCGTTGTGCATCTCAAATTTCACATGCTCGGCGCCGGTGAATTTTGCCTTGTCGGCAGTGGTGACCATCTTGGTGTGATAACAATTACCCACCGTGACCAGACTGGGCATAATGCACTGGTAATCAACCACGATAAGCTCCACGGCGCCGGTAACAATGGCAAGCTCGGTCATCAGATGATTTCCGGCCATGGGAATCCCCTGGCGCATCATCAACTCATTGCCGGTACAACACAGACCGGCCAGGTTGATGCCGGTCGCCCCTTTTCCCCTGGCAAGGGCAATAAGCTCGGGGTCGTTGACCGCTTCGACAATTTTCTCAGAGACTATGGGGTTATGGCCATGCACCAGGATATTGACCTGGTCTTTTTTGATAACGCCGAGACTGGCCTTGGATTTTCTGGGCGTTGGCGTGCCAAAGAGGATATCTGAAATCTCGGTGGCGATCATCGATCCGGCCCAGCCATCGGCCAGACAGGTACGGGCACTATGCAACATGGTATTGGCGGCATCGTTATCACAGCCCATGTGGGTGCGGTGCATCATTTCGGCAATTTCACGATCAACGCCACGGGGGGTGATGCCAAGTTTTCGCCAAATCTCTTTTCTTTTTGCAGGAACTCGGCAGAGAAAGGAAAGTTCATCGAGGCGGCTGCCGTAATTGGCAAAAAACAGCTCACACAAATCCTTGGCGACCTCAAGAACAACCCGCCCTTCGGTGACAATGCCTAACTCGTCGGCAATGCGGAGCAGCTTGGCTTCATCCTTAATGGTGTAATCCTCGGTCTGGCCGTGGGCCACGGCATGCAGGGCCTCAATGCAATCCCGGCCATGATCGGAATGGCCGGCGGAACCACCAGCCACAAAACGGCCGAAATTACGGGCCACAATCACATCTCCATCGGCGCCGCAAACACCAAGAGGTGCCTTTTTACTGATTCGACAGGGCCCCATGGTACAGTTGCGGCAAGAAAGACCGCTTTCACAAAATGTGCATTGGGGCGTCTGATGTTCCAGGCGATCCCAGGCGGTCTCAGCCCCGTCTTGTTCCGCCTTGCGCAGCATCTGCCGGGCATCATCCCAAATCGATTTTTCTTCAATTGTTTTTCTCATTTTTGCCATAATATTTTCTCCTCGGGTAGAAGTTTTCGGCGACAATCTGCAACTATCTTATGACAATTCAAGGGTTAATGTAAAGAAGTTCCAGCCGAGCGCATAGTATTTTTCTTGTATCCGGGAATCGGGGGGAAGGACGATCAGCAGTTGGGAAATTCTTTAAAGACAGCAGGCAGAAGGGCAAAAAGGTTTACAAATTGACAAATGCAGGTTGTTTCGATATGAATTATTGTTAATACTACACGTTCTCGTCAACAAGTTATGGGAACAATAAGGAGAGTATCCATGAAAGTCCCTGTAAGAATTCTCTGCATCATATCGATCTGTTGCATATTTGTCTTTCCGGACATTGCACCTGCTGAAACCATGTATGTCACCGATCAACTTGTTATTACGGTACGAAGAGGAGCAAGCAACGAACATGCAATCATAAAAACCATTACATCCTATACCCCATTGGAAGTGCTGGAGCATGTAGAAGAAAACAAATATGCCAAGGTACGGCTGACAAGCGGTGAAGAGGGCTATGCCCTGGTGCAGCATCTAACCGACAATACACCTAAAACCCAGATCATCAGCCGCCTGGGAAAAGAAGTGGAAAAACTGCGGAACACGCTGGAAGATATAGAGAACCAACGGAACCAACTGACTGAGGAGTTGAAGAATATACAGGAGGAAACATCCAGCAAAAATGAAGAATTGGACAGCTATGCCTCTGAGCTTGAATCAAAATTCAGACCTCCTGACCTCAGGAGATTCTGTTACGACACCATTTCGTAAATCAACCGCAAATCCGTGCCGGGAA
>JARGFN010000160.1 GCA_029210665.1 Desulfobulbales bacterium | reverse complement strand
GTTGCTGCTCATCTTTTTCATCAACGCCGCCCTGAGCCATGGCAGGCATATAAGTGGGTCTATCCGACTTTCCCAAATCGATGAATGGGAACGACGGCGGGAGCTGAGCTTTTTTGCTGCGAGAATGGGCTCACCAATTTGCTCGTCGGAGCAGCAAAAAAGGACGTCGTTGCGGAAACATCAATAATGATCAGGGAACTGCCTGATCCTTTTTTTACCTACAGGGCATGTTTGGTTTGCACCCTATAGGGCATATAAAAGCAGACAAGCTGCTCAGCTCAGCTTTATCAACCGAACCTCTTACCTGGCCGAAAGTTCACCACGCTCATTCAGGCAGGTCTTGAGATTCGCAACCGCCGTTTCAAACTCTTGTAAAAAGATTGCCCCGTTCAGCATATAGAAGCGGTGCCGAGTTTCCTTCTCGGCCGTCAACAGGCCCGCTTCGGCCATCATATTCAGGTGGCGTGAAATGACGGAGCGGTCCTGGGGCAGATTCTCGGCGATGGTGCTGATATCCGCCCGGCCGTGCAGCAGCAGAAACCTGAGGATCTGCGTCCGGGTGGGATCGGTCAGCGCCTTGAACATCTTCGAATCAAGCGTTTTTACCATTTGGTCCGCCGCCTCTGCCGCCCTTGTCAATTCCATATGTGCATATTAGTGCGCACATATGCACATGTCAATAAACAAAAAAAGGGCGGGATTTTCCCCGGCCCCTTTTGATTTGCAACAGCCAGCCCTGGCTGTTGCGAGTTTTGATTATTTTGCGGAAAAATCGACAGGGATTAATGGAGCGCACTTTCGGCAGTTCAGAAGGTCAAATCAGCAGGTTACCTCGCCAACCTGAGTCGGCATCAATCATCGCTTGCCGGTGAAATAGTCCTCGGCGGTATCCACATCATCCTTGCTGCCGATGATCAACGGCACCCTCTGATGCAGGCTTTCAGGCACGATATCCATGATCGCCCGGCCGTCGTCGGTGATCGCCCGCCCGCCGGCCTGCTCGGCGATAAAGGCCAGGGGGGCCGCCTCGTAGAGCAGGCGCAGTTTGCCGGCCGGTTTGTTGGGGTTTTTGGTATCGCTGGGGTAGAGGAAAATGCCGCCGGTAATCAGATTGCGATGGAAATCGGCGACCAGCGAACCGATATACCTGGCGCTGTATGGCCGGCCGCTAAGCTTGTCGGCTTGCTTGACAAATTCAACATAGCGGCTCATCTCATCTTTCCAGTAAATTGTGTTGCCTTCGTTGACACTGAAATATTTGCCGCGGGCCGGCATTTTGATATCGGGGTGGGAAAGGTAGAATTCGCCGACGGTCGGATCGAGGGTGAAGCCATGCACTCCTTCACCGGTCGTATAGACCAGCATGGTGCTCGAACCGTAGATGATATACCCGGCTGCCACCTGCTTGCGGCCGGGCTGGAGGAGGTCGTTCTCGGCATCGGCCGAGCCGCCGTTGATGGCCCGATGGATGGAAAAGATCGTCCCGACGCTGACGTTGACGTCGATATTGGACGAACCGTCCATCGGATCGAAGGCCAGGGTGTACTTACCCTCGTACCCTTCGACCACCGGGATGGCGTCGGCCTCTTCCTCGGAAGCCATGATCGATACATAACCGCAGCGGGCCATGCGTCGCTTGATCGCCGAATTGGCGAACTCGTCGAGCTTCTGGACCTTCTCGCCCTGGATATTGGTCGTGCCGACCGTCCCCAGGAAATCGCCGAGCCCGGCCATATTGACCTCGGCCGAGATGGTCTTGGCGGCGACGATAAGTTCGCTCAATAGTCCGGACAGATCACCGGTCGCTTCGGGATGGCTACGTTGCCGGTCGGTAATATTCCGGCTGACGGTGATACCGTATGAATCGTTGGTCATTTCTCCTGCCTTCATTCATGGTTTGCAATATGGTAAATATTTGATAAATTCCGGTTCCCGAAAAGTCTCTCAATAACAAGCGAGCATACCTCAGCACTCGACAAAATTCAATGACAACCGACTCCAACAAACTTCCCCGCCGATTCCTGCCGACCGGCGACTGGCGGTCCTACGCCACCCTGCTCTCCACCAACAAACGCTACCGCCGTTTCTGGATTTCCGGGGTGATCAGCCATCTGGGCAACTGGTTCAACTACATCGCCATCTTCGTCCTGCTCAACGAACTGAGCGGCAGCGGCCACGCGGTAGGCTGGTTCCTGATCGCCAAGTTCCTGCCGACCAGCATCATGGGGCCGGCGGCGGGAGTAATTGCCGACCGGATGCCGCGCAAGGCGATCATGATCGCCTCCGATCTAATCCGGGTTTTTATCGTCCTCGGTTTCCTTTTGATCAAAAGCGAGGAGCAGGTCTGGCTGGTCTATCTGCTCGCCTTCGCCCAGGAAACGGTCTGGACCTTTCACATCCCGGCCCGGAACGCCTCCCTGCCCAACATCTGCCGACCCGAAGAACTGAATGTCGCCAACGCCCTGGGCGGCGCAACCTGGTCGATCATGCTCGCTTTCGGCTCCGCCGCCGGCGGCCTGGTCACCGCCGTGTTCAACTGGCAGACCGCCATCGTCATCGATGCCGCAACTTTTCTGATCTCGGCCGCGATCATGGCGACCATCACCCTGCCGCCGCTCCTGAAACGGGCGTTAAATGGCAAGCCCGGCTGGCGCGATTACACCGGTTTAAACGATATCATCGAAGGCTGCCGTTATGTGGCGGCGCACCGGGAGGTAGCGGCCCTGCTGGTGGTGAAAAGCGGCTGGGCCCTTGCCGGCGGCATCCTGGTGCTTTTGACCTGGTTCGGGGAAAACGTCTTCAGCGGGTTCGGAGCGGGCAGCGGCAGCGGTATTCTTTACTCGTTCCGGGGAATCGGAGCGGCCCTGGGTCCGATCCTGGCCTGGCGGCTTTTCGGCGAAACCAGGTCGGCCATGTACCGGGCCATCGGCCTCTCCTTCTTTACGGCGACTATCGCCTATCTGTTCTTCAGCCAGAGCCGGCACATCATGGCCGGCGCCGCCTTTGTCCTACTCGGCCACCTTGGCGGCTCGGTCCAGTGGGTGTTCAGCACCAACCTGCTCCAGCGCCTGGTTCCCGATCACTTCCGGGGCCGGGTCTTCGCGGCCGAAATGTCGCTCTTGACCCTTATCCTGAGCCTTTCAACCTGGTTCACCGGGGCGGCTCTGGACAGCGGCCTCGATCCGCGCACCATCGCGGTCCGTCTCGCCCTGCTCTTTCTGATCCCCGGCGCGCTCTGGACCGGATATGTGATGTTCGGCCGGAAAACCGGAGCCGGGACCGGTTCGGTCTGAACCTGAACCGCCCCTTATAGCTTTATCGGGCAGAAGTTGCTGAAATCCGCCTAAGTTGAGGTAACGGCATGAACCAAACAAGATTCATAGTGGCGGGAAGCCTTATCGACGGCAGCGGCGGTGGGGCGCGCCGGAATGTCTATCTGGCGGTGAAGGACACCATGATTACCGCCATCGGCCCGGCGGCCGACCTGCCCGGTTGTGGGGAGGCGGCGATCGATGATTTCTCCCACTGTACCATTTTGCCCGCCCTGGTCGACTGCAGCCTCTCCCTGACGCGATCGCCCGCGGTGGACGAGAAGATGCGGCTCGCCATGGAAGGGGGTGCCCTGCCGGCGCACCATATCCGCTACTGCCATGCCCACGGGGTGCTGGGTGTGGCCGACAACGGAGACTTACCCGGCCCGGGGGAAGATCTTCCCACGGAGGTGGCGGAGGGGTACTTGATTGAAATTCGCTCGGCCCGCCTCTGCCGGAGCAGGCAGAATTGCCCCGCCGGCGGTGATTTTCTCAGGGTCGCTTATTCCGCCGATATCGAGGCTGAGGATGGATCCCCCTTTCGGCTCAACCAGGAAGAGCTGGCCCGAATTCTCCGCCGCCGGGGCGAAAGAAAGGCGGTGGTGGTGGCCAATGGCCGCCGCCGGGTCAAGGAGGCGCTTGCGGCGGGCTGCGATGCCATCGAACAGGGTTACGGCATGGGGGAGGACAATCTCCGGAGAATGGCGGAAAGGCAGGTGCTGTGGATTCCCAATGTGCTGCGGGCCAAAAACGGCCTGGACGGCGCCGGCGGCGGCGGGGAAGTGTGCTGCCGGTTCTCCCACCGCTACGTGGCGCCGGGTAAAGCGCTCCCCGGCGCGGAACTTTTTTGGAAAAGGACGCTGGCCGACCAACTCAGCCAACTGCGATTTGCCGCAAAACTGGGGGTGACAACGGCGGTCGGAACCGGGGCCGGCAGCGCCGGCATCCTCCACGGCGAGTCGCTCGCCGAGGAGATGAAATTATTCATCAAGGCGGGTTATTCGCTGGAAGAGACCATCCGCTGCGCATCGGAAAACGGCGGCCGATTCTTCGACATGGAGGGCCTGGGAAGACTGACCATCGGCCGGAAAGCGACATTCCTGATCAGCAGGGGCTCGCCGCACCAGCTGCCCAGAAAACTTTCCTACCTGGAAGGGATCTATATTGACGGCGCCCCCAGCGGCGCGTATCGGAAGAATCCGCTCAGAACGGCATGACCGTTAATATCCAGACCGTTTTTGCCTTCATCTCTTATACACCCGGAGCAGATTTCAAGTCAGTCCGCCAGAATCTCCAAGATTTCCATGCTCTTTTGATGGACCCGCAGCACCTTGTCATCGATCCTGATCGTGACGATTCCCAGAGGATCCAGCGGAGCAATGATCTTGCCCTGCATATAGATTTCTCTTTCCAGAATATTTCCCGGCGCTATTTTCTTCTGCCAACCCGGCGGCAGAGGCTTGCCGCGCTTTACGTTTTTGGCAAGACCGGGTGGCAGTTGCCGGTCTTGATCCTTTTTCTTGGCATAGGACGGGGAAACCACCAGGGTTAACGCCAGAAGCAGGGTAATTAGAACTTTTACTTTCATCTTGTCCTCGCTTAAAAGAGTTGATCAGATTTCAACGGGCAGCCGCCCGTTTTGGGCGGTTGCCGTATTTATGCACGGCAGGACTTCTGTCCCGAGCAGCTGTATAGTATAA
>JARGFN010000159.1 GCA_029210665.1 Desulfobulbales bacterium | reverse complement strand
CCGAGCTCGCGGGAAATAATCGCCGCGTGACAGGTCCGGCCCCCCCGATTGGTGACAATGGCGGCGGCGATCTTCATGATCGGCTCCCAGTCGGGATCGGTCATGTCGGTAACCAGCACCTCGCCTGACTTGAAATCATGGATCTGGGAAACATTGTCGATGACCCGGGCGACCCCCTGTCCGATCTTGGCGCCGACGGCCAGTCCCTCGACAATGATCTTGTCGCTTTTTTCTTTCAACCTGTAGGTTTCCATACTGCCGGCAATGACCTGCGAGTGCACGGTCTCGGGGCGCGCCTGGACGATGAACAGTTCGCCGGTGCCGACCTTATCGCCGTCGCCGTCCTTGGCCCACTCGATATCCATGGCCTTGCCGTAATGGTCTTCGATAATGCAGGCCCATTCGGCAAGCTTCAGGATCTCGTCGTCGCTCAGCACATACGAGGCCCGCTCTTCCGGCGTAGTCGGGATGTTCTTGACCGACTCTTTTGTATTGGGATCGTCATCGTAGATCATCTTGATCTCTTTCGACCCGGTCTTCTTGGAGACTATCGGCCTTTTGCCCTCCTTGAGGGTCGGCTTGAAGACGTAATATTCGTCGGGATTGACCGCGCCCTGCACGACATTCTCGCCAAGACCCCAGGCTCCGGTCAAAAAGACGGCATCCTTGAAACCCGATTCGGTATCGATGGAGAAGATCACCCCGGACGAGGCCGAGTCGCTCCTGGCCATTTTCTGAACGGTGATCGACAGATAGACGTCAAACTGGCCGAATCCCTTATCGTGCCGGTAGGAGATGGCCCGGTTGGTGAAAAGAGAGGCAAAGCATTTTTTACAGTTATCGATCAGAGCATCGTGGCCGCGGATGTTGAGAAAGGTTTCCTGCTGACCGGCAAAGGAGGCATCGGGGAGATCCTCGGCAGTGGCCGACGATCTGACCGCCACACTATGGTTCTCGCCGTACTCTTCCTCCATCTTCTGATACGCTTCGATGATGGCCTGGCGCAGATCGTCGGGAAACTCGGCGTTCCGGATGATATCCCTGGCCTTTTCGCCACGGGCCTGAAGGTTCCGCAAGTCATGGGTATCGAGGCCGGCCAGGGCATCCTTGATCGCATCCTCGATCCCGGCATCCTTCAACAGATGCCGATAGGCATAAGCGGTGATGGCAAAGCCGTGCGGCACGGCAACCCCCTTGGAAGTAAGATTGCGATACATTTCTCCCAGGGATGCATTCTTGCCGCCGACAAGGTGAACATCATTAATGCCGATGTCATCAAACCAGAGGATCAACTCTTCGTCATGCTTTGCCATTTTTTTTACTCCTGCTTAATTTATGAGTGATATCTTGATTTTAGAAAAATGATTATCGATCTGGACGGATATGTCCGTTTCGCAGATAAGCTAATAGAATGAAATTTCGAAAAGCCGCGAGACGGAGGGACGATGCTGCTCAACTCAATATTTTCCGGGTCGGCCAAATCGGTCAATTTTGATTTTTTTGGCGAAACCGTAATATTCAAACCTAGTCTGCAACCTTTTATAGCTAATCTGACGAACAGGGTCAACCGAAACTTGACGGCTTCGCAAACATTCAGATCCGCGCCGTCGTGGCGCAAGGGAGACAAAAGGAAGGCACGCCGGTTGCGGCTTTCCCAAAAATGGGATATTTAAAAAAACATCGTTTAAAAAAATAATTTAGATCGGCGGCAACCTGATATATGATTTGGGTGATTGGAGCAATTTGCCCATTTCTTTGCGAAAAGCGCCCGGACGTCCGGTCAACCGGAAAGGATAGCCTTATGCCTGAACCAAAAAACTCAATGGAATCGCTTTTCGCGGAGTATGTAATTGCCGATAACCATAAGGACAGCGACTATTTTGCCCTGCTGGGAAAACTTGTCGCGGCCCGGAACAACAGCACCACCGATGACGATTACCAGCTCTGGCAGGAAGCCATTGACAAGGTCTATATCCTCCTTGACGATGAGATCCGCACCAATGAAGACAAGCCCCTCACTCCGGTCAAATTCGGCACTTCCGGCTGGCGGGGCCTGATCGGCAAGGACCTTTTCGTCAAGTCGGTGGTCCAGGTGACCATGGCAATCTGCGAACTTTACGACGACGGCAACCCGGCCGAATTGCGACAGGCTCTCGGGGTGAAATCACGGAAGGATGCGCAGAACAGGGGCGGCATAATCGGCTTCGATAACCGTTTCGGTGGAGAATTGTTGGCCGGTTGCGTGGCCGAAGTGCTTTCCGGGGCCGGATTTACCGTCCATTACGCCGGGGAGTCGGCGACCGGGGTCCTTTCCGCCTCTCTACTGGAGTTGAACGCGGCATTTTCAATCAACCTTACTCCCAGTCACAACCCCTTGGAATACGGCGGGTTCAAATTTAACGCCGCCGACGGCGGTCCGGCCGCCGAGGTGATCACCGACCGGATTACCGCCAACGCCGCACGAATTATCGAAGATGACCTGATGCCGAGCGGCGCCCCCCGCCCCGAATTGATCAGGGAACTGGATTCCCTGGCAAACTGGCGAAATTTTGTCCGCAAGGGCGCGACGCACCATAAACTGGATTACGACCGGATCATTGCAAATTTTTTCGAAAATGATTCGGTGGCGATCGCCATTGATTCGATCCACGGCACCAGCCGGATTCATATCGCCCCGCTTTTTAAAAATCAGGAAAGTGCCCGGCTTATCACGATTCGCGACAATATCGACAAGACCTTCGGCGGCATCGCTCCCGAGCCCTCTCCCGCCAATATGAATCTGGTCCGCCAGGCTCTGGCCGAAAGGAATGAGCCGTTAAAACTCGGCATGGTGATCGATCCCGACGCCGACCGAATCAGGTTCACCGACGGGATCGAGGATATCGAAATGAACATGTTCGGAGCGGCCGCTTATCACTATCTGCACGAACATAAAAAACTTTCCGGCATGGTGGCTAAGAGTGTCGCGACCAGCAATTTCGCCAACGCCATCGCCAAGGGGCTCGGCGAGGAGGTGTTCGAAAGCCGGGTGGGCTTCAAGGAATTCAAACCGGTCATCGACCGGGCGCTTGTCTGTTTCGAGGAATCGGACGGCATTTCGATCGTCGGCCATACACCGGAAAAAGATGCCTACATCGGCCTGTTGCTGGCCCTGGACATGACCATGTCGCTGAACCGCCCCCTTAGTGTCTACATAAAGGAACTCGAAGAACAGTTCGGGGCTTTTTATCCGGATCGGGCCGCCATCGCGGTTGACCTCAAGGGCGCGG
Source organism: Desulfobulbales bacterium (assembly GCA_029210665.1). Lineage (GTDB taxonomy): Bacteria > Desulfobacterota > Desulfobulbia > Desulfobulbales > JAGXFP01 > JAGXFP01. Next base: position 1,774 of record JARGFN010000159.1, on the reverse strand, counting down.
AGTTGCAAGAGGCTCTGGCCAAACTCGAAAAATACCGGAAAGGCTCGCGAATCATGGTAGGGGATCGGCCGCTTACCATCAGCGAAGTTATCGATATCGACGGATACAAAATGATCATGGAAGACGGGAGCTGGCTGATGATCAGGCCGTCGGGCACCGAACCGAAAGTCCGCTTTTATGTCGAAGCCAGAACGGCGGGGGCCAAACAGGCCCTGTTCGATACCGCCGGCCGCCTGTTGGTTGAAGTCGGAATAACCTGACCAATCACCGGGCGAGGCATCCGGGTGCCGATTTCGCCTTTTCGCGAACTCATCAGATGGGCCAAATTCGCAAAAAGTCATGGGGTCCGGGCCGGGCAAGTTACTGTTTTATGTTTTAACCGGGGGAATCTTTATATTATGCGGGATATGGTCGAGGAAGCCCTGAGCCGGATCAGGCCGACTCTGCGGAAAGATGGCGGGGATGTAGTCCTGATCGATGTAACCGAGAAAGGGGTGGTGAAGGTGCAATTAACCGGGGCCTGCCGCGCCTGCCGAATGGCGAATGCCACCACCGACGGCATCGAAAAGTTTTTGAAAAGCGAAGTGCCGGGAGTTACCGCGGTGGAATCGGTGTAACCGTCTGAATCATTTACCTGAATCCGTGACGGCTTCGTGGTGAATTTTACTTTATGCCCTGTGGGTGTACCATTAGTATTATCAACATCGTTGCCGACTTGCATCTGCACCGTCCTCGAACGCTCACGGATTCAGGATTTATTTATGGTAGCCGGTGCCGGCCAGGATATTAAAGGCCCGGTAGAACTGCTCGACAATGAGCAGGCGGGCCATTTCGTGGGTAAAGGTCATCTTCGACAACGAAAGGATCAGGTCGGCCCGGGCCAAAACCTCATCCTCCAGCCCCAAGGCCCCACCGAGGACAACGGTTATATGATTCACGCCGCGGTCACGCCATTCTCCAAGGCAGGCCGCCAGTTTCTCGGAACTGTAGTCACGACCGCCCGGGTCAAGGACTATCAGGAAGGTTTTCGGTTCCAGTCGGCCGAGCAGCAGCGCCCCCTCTTCCCGTTTAATCTTCGAATCGGGCTTGCCGGCCGGCTTGACATCCTTCAGGATTCTGACCTTGATCTCGGCATGATGTTTGAGTCTTTCGCGAAAGTCCGCGATGCCGGCCGCCAGATAATCCTTTTTGGTCTTGCCCAGAAACAGGAAATCAATCCGCATCCGCCCGCCTGAAAATCCTTACTTTTTTTCGGCGTCGAGCCGGTCCGCAAGCTTCCGGCAAAAATCATCGTAGGCCAGAGTCTTGTCGATCCCCGGACAGGAATCGCGGATGGCGGACAGGTTGCTCTCGTCGCCCATAATGCTGGGATGAAGAGGCCACTGGGCGCAGCGCCAGGGCCTGGCGGGATGAACCAGGCAGCCCTCCCGATAAAATATGCAGTGCCCATCGACGATCTTCATCTGGACGACATTCCCGCGCACCCGCAGATATTTTTCGACGACTTCGCCGGCCGGCCGCCCAAAGTATTCGACCATCCTGGCCAGATCATCTTCATTGAGCGAGACCGTGGTCTCGCCATGACAACAATGTCCGCACCTCTTACAACTGAATATTTCCTTTTTCAACCGCTTGCCCCTCGATATCTAGCTCCACCCGCCCATTCGGAACGGACCGGTCCCGGCCCAAAAAACTCGTGCCGCGACTGATTTGCGATCCACCTGAATCCGTGAGCGTTCGAGAACGGCGCAGATGCAAGGCGGCAACGATGTTG
>JARGFN010000158.1 GCA_029210665.1 Desulfobulbales bacterium | reverse complement strand
AACATCGTTGCCGCCTTGCATCTGCACCGTTCTCGAACGCTCACGGATTCAGGTGATATTTGTCATCTTTACCGGGAAATGGCGGTATGAAATATTTCAAATTTGGGTATAATGCCACTCTTTGACTTCATATGTAACAGTTGCGGGCACAAGTTCGAATATCTGGCAATGGGCGGCGAGCGCCCCTGTTGCCCGGCCTGCGGCAGCGATGATCTCAAGAAAGAGATGTCGTCTTTTTCCTCGCGGGCCGCGGGGAAAGGCGGCTCCGGTTCTTCGTCGTCCGGTTGTTCCGGTTGCGCGGGGGGTAGCTGTTCGAGCTGCCGTTAAAATTCTGAATAAAACTTTTTAGATAATTTCATTTCGAGGATCCTTAATATGCATAAACTTGTCAGGATCGGCACCAGGGCGAGCCTCTTGGCCATGACCCAGAGCACCAATATCAAAAACCTGATCGAGGCCCGCTATCCCGGCACCACCGTGGAGCTGGTCAAGATAATCACCAAGGGCGACAAGATCGTCGATGTGCCCCTGGCCAAGGTCGGCGGCAAGGGATTGTTCGTCAAGGAACTAGAGGAAGCCATGCTGAGCCGCGAGGTCGATATGGCCGTGCACAGCATGAAGGACGTGCCCTCCGAGCTGCCGGACGAGCTTCATATCGGCGTGGTTACCAAGCGCGAGGATCCCCGGGACGCCTTTTTGTCCGTAAAATACCAGTCATTCAGCGAGCTGCCGCAGGGCGCCAGGGTCGGTACCAGCAGCCTGCGCCGCAAGTCGCAGCTGGCCGCGTTAAGGCCCGATCTGGTCATCGAGGATCTGCGCGGCAATCTCGACACCCGGATCCGCAAGCTCGACGAAGGCATCTACGACGCGATTATTCTGGCCACCGCCGGCCTGAACCGGATGCAGTGGTCGGAGCGGATCACCGCCAAATTTTCCCCGGAAGAGATGCTGCCGGCAGTGGCCCAGGGCGCGGTGGGTATCGAACTTCGCAGGGATAGCGAGGAACTGCTGGCCGGGCTTGCCTTTCTCCAGGATAAGGAAACCACGATTGCGGTGGAGGGGGAGCGCGCCTTTCTGCATCGCCTGGAGGGCGGCTGCCAGGTGCCGATCGGCGCCTTCGGGACCGTCGACGGCTCCAGGCTGACCCTGACCGGCCTGATCGCCTCGATCGACGGCAAGGAAGTTCTCAGGAAGCAGCTGGTCGGCGAGGTGAATGATGCCAAGAGCATGGGAGTCAAGCTGGCCGAGGAACTGCTGGAGATGGGCGGTCGCCGGATTCTTGAAGAGGTTTACGGCGAAAATCTGGCCTGATCCAAATCGCTTACCAGATTGGAGGCTGGCCAATCATGGGCGCTTATGCCGTGATTGATTACGGCCGAAGTCGGAAACCTTTAACGTCTTAGATAAAAGCGCGGAGGATGTTCCTCGGCGCTTTTTGTTCTTGGGAAACAACCACAATGTCTGAAAAAGATCGGAAACAAAATAAAACCGGCAAGGTTTACCTGGTCGGAGCCGGACCCGGCGACCCCGACCTGATTACGGTCAAAGGGCTTAATGTTCTCCGCCGGGCCGAGGTTCTGGTCTATGACCATCTGGCCAGCAAGCATCTCCTTAAACATGTGCCCGATTCGGTGAAAAAGATCTATGCCGGCAAAAAGGGCAATGTTCATCACGCCTTCAGCCAGGACGAAATCAACCGGATGCTGGTCGATTATGCCCGAGAAGGTAAGATAGTGGTCCGGCTCAAGGGCGGCGACCCTTTTATTTTCGGGCGGGGCGGCGAAGAGCTTGAAGAACTGGCGGCGGCGGGGATCGCTTTCGAGGTGGTGCCCGGCGTCACTTCGGCGACCGCCGCCGCCACCTATGCCGGCATCCCGATCACCCATCGCAATTTCACCTCTTCGGTGGCCTTTATCACCGGCCACGAGGATCCGACCCGAAAAGACAGCCGCGTAGCCTGGGACAAGATTTCGACCGGGGTCGGCACCCTGGTCTTCTACATGGGGATCAAGAATCTGCCCTCCATTGCCGAGAATCTGATCAAACACGGCCGCGATCCCAAGAGCAGCGTGGCGGTGATCCGCTGGGCCTCGACTCCCGAACAGCAGACCGTCACCGGTAATCTCGAAAACATCGCCGAACTGGTCAGGACGGCCGGGATCAAGCCGCCGGCCCTGGTGGTGGTCGGGGAGGTCGTCACCCTGCGCGATACCATCAACTGGTTCGAGAAGAGGCCCTTGTTCGGCAAGCGAATCCTGGTGACCCGGACCAGGGATCAGGCCAGCGAACTGGTAGCGATGCTCGAAGACCAGGGCGCCGACTGCCTGGAAGGGTCCACCATTGCCCTGGTCGAACCCGACAGCTGGGCGGAAATCGACAGCGCCCTGGCGGATCTCGACAAATACGACTGGCTGCTTTTTACCAGCATCAACGCGATTAAATTCTTCTTCAAGAGACTGGCGGATAGGGGCATGGATTGCCGCGACCTGAATGGTCCCAGAATAGGGGTGGTCGGCACTGCCACCGCCGATTTCCTGCGGGGATACGGGATCAGGGCGGATCTGTTGCCGACGGAGTTTACCGGGGAAGGGTTGGCCGACGAGCTGCTCGAACAGGGTGTGAAGGGTGTCAGAGTCCTGATTCCCCGGGCTCTGAAGGCCCGGGAGGTTCTGGTCGAGAAACTGCGCGAGGGCGGGGCGGAGGTAACTGTCGCCCCGGTTTATCAAAACGTCAGGCCGGACGATTACGGTAAAGTCCGCAAGGCCTTGGAGGATAAACGGATCGACATGGTGACCTTCACCAGTTCCTCGACGGTGCGTAATTTTCTGGAGATGCTTGAGATCAGGGATGAAGTCGAGTTCGGCCGTTTGCTCGGCGGGGTGAAGATCGCCGTAATCGGACCGGTTACTGCCAGGACCGCCTTGAAACACAAGCTTAAAATCGATGTCGAGCCGCGAACCTACACGATCCCGGCCATGGTCGACGCCATTGTCGATTATTATCTCGCGAAATGAATCAATCCGGTTTCGCCGCTGTACCAGATCAAGCGGTCATCTATTTCGATCATCCACGAAGCCCAGAGCGTCTCCTTCCGGTACCATAATGTTCGGGCGACCAGTGCTGGGTGGGGGTGGCGATCCGCTCGGGGTCGGCCGCCATTGTCGGTACCTTGTGGGCGTTGGAGGCATAGTCGGCATATTCGACCTCGCCGAGAAAACGCATCCGCAGATATTTCCGGGTCAAAGCCCGGCCGAAGATTGATGGCATCGTGAAAAGTTGTCACCCCTTAATTTTATATTCTCAAACCGGTGATTATCCCAGCTGAAAGTCGGCGATTATCGGCAGGTGGTCGCTTGCCACCTTGGAAGCGTTTAAACGGCACCGTTTGCAGCCCAGCAACTTAAGATCACCCCGGTGGAATATTTTATCCAGGCCGTTGGCCGGCGAGAAGGAGGGGTAGGTGAATATGGCGTCCTGGTAGCCGCCGCTCTTATTGGTCGCGCAAGCGAAATCGAGAATTTCGGTGAAAATCGGGGCCAGCCTGCTCCACCAGTCATTAAAATCGCCGCCGACAATGCAGGGTGAATGCTCCTTCAGTTTAACAAATTCCTTGGTGTGAACCAGCAGTCCGACCTGGCGGGGCCGCTCCCTGAAGGAAAGGCCAAGATGCAGATTGAATACGGGCAGGGGGAGGTCGGGCTCGTTTTCCCGGGGGATCTCAAGTTCGGTATAAAGACAGCCCCGCGACTTGCGTTTTTCGATGGCCAGACCGATATTGCGTTCTTTTTTGATCGGAAAGCGGCTGAGCGTGGCGTTGCCGTACATTCCGGTTTTAAGTTTTACGTTGAGTCCGACCGCCACATGCGGGTAGCCGGTACTCTCGGCAAGTTCCATGGCCAGGTTGAGTTTCCGGGAACGCGGCACGCCGACATCGACTTCCTGGAGAAGGACGATATCGGCGTTATGGTGGGCCAGAATCCCGGCGATTCTTTCCGGGCGAAATCGTCGATCGAGGCCGATGGCCCGATGGATGTTGTATGACAGGACTCGAAAGTTCATCGCCTCACGTTTGATGAGTTCGTGGTATCAATTGGTTACAGAACAGGATTTCTCATCTGCGTTCGAAATGACAGTTTTGGGGACCGAGAGGGCGTGATGTGCTACCTCTCTTTGGCGACGAGGATTATCTCGATCCGCCGATTCAGGACCCGGCCTTCCGGGGTATCGTTGTCGGCAATCGGCTGGTATTCCCCGTAGGCGACCGCAGCCAGATTTTCAGGATTTATCCCCTTTTCCTGAAGGAATCTGGTCACGTTGACCGCCCGTGTTGCCGAAAGTTCCCAGTTGGTCGGGAATTTACGGGCCAGCGCCCCGATGATCTTCACATTGTCGGTGTGACCTTCGATCCTGATGTTCTTGTCGGTTACATTCTTGAGGATGTCCACGACCTTCTGCAGCACCGTCATCCCTGCATCCTTGACCTTTGCCTCGCCGGATTCGAACAGGATCGCGTCCACCATGTTTACGGTCAACTTCCCTTTCAGTTCGGAGACCCGAATCTGACCTTGTTCGATTTCGTTTTCCATCATTTTAAGCAGTTCTTCGTAGGTGCTGCTTACTTCCCGGACTTTCTCCTCTTTTTCACGCTCAAGTTCGGTTATTTCCCGGCGCAGCTCGATGTTCTGCTCGTTCATTTCATCCAGCCGCTTTTTCAGGCCATCGATCGCCGATTCGCATTCGGCGGTCCGGTCGGCCAACTGCCGGCGGAGGTTGGCGATCACTTCGGAAAGGGAGTCGGATCTGGCTTCAAGAATCAGGTTTAATTGTTTGTTGTCGGCGATAACCGCGCTTTTTTCAAGCTCCAGGGCCTCCTTCTCCTTTTGGAGTTCGTCCCGCGCGTCCTTAAGCCGGTCATAGCGGCTTTGCAGATCGTCAAGTTCGCCGGACAGCCGGCCGGCCTCGTTTTCCATCATCTCGAATGAGCTTTTACTTACACAGCCGACGGTTAACAAGGCGAAAGCCGTAGCGATGATTATGACCGCTGATCTTAGGGACATAAGGACCTCCGGGAGAATTTGTTTATCTGAGCTCAGGATTTCAATGA
>JARGFN010000157.1 GCA_029210665.1 Desulfobulbales bacterium | reverse complement strand
TGGTTTACGGGGTACTAGTGTCGTGTCAACTCTGAACTGTCGCATCTCGCTTGCCCTTTTTCATGCCTGCCGCGTTGCGGCTTCAGTCACATAGCGCTGCTATGCTCCTGAAGCCACGCCTTGCAGGCATGAAAAATTGCGGCGCGATATTACAACATTTCATCCTTGACACGACACTAGGCTATTGAAAAAAATCGCTTATGTATGTAATAGAGAGTTCTCCCGATTTCGCTCAAAAATAATATCGCGGAAAACCATCATGATAAAATTTCTCGGTTTCAGGAAACGTAAGCATGGCGATTCGGCGGCGGGTTCCGAAACGGCGCGGCATGATCACGAACGGAGACAGTTCCGGGCGGTCCTGGAGTCGATCAACGCCACCCGGATTCCGGATCGTCTGAAGATTCTCGACGAATTTCTCACCGTTGAACTGCATATCACCCTGGCCGATATGCTTGAATTCATCAAGGTCGGCGGTAATCACGACTATGATCTCGAATTTTTGCGCGAAACCATGGAGATGTTCTGCCAGTGCGGTTTTGCCCAGAAAAACGAGTTTGAGACCCAGGAAACGACTTACGAGCATCACCACCTCGGCGAGCATCACGACCATTTTATCTGCATCTCCTGCGGGCTTATCCGTGAGTTTCGCAATAGCCGTCTGGAAAGTCTGCAACTGGAGATCGCCTCCGGTTGCAATTTTCATCCTCTCCAGCACAAGATGGAAATCTACGGATTGTGTGATGCCTGCCTGTCCAAGCGGGAAAAGAATCCGCCTCTCAGCCGGACCGCGGTCGGCGAGAAGGTCCGGGTGGTCGAGGTTGTCGGCGGCAGACAGTTCCAGGCCAGAATGACCGCAATGGGACTTAATCCGGGCGTATTGCTGGAGGTGATCAACAACAACCCGGCCGGACCTTTCATCGTTGCCGTTCAGGGCACCCGGCTTGCCCTTGACGCCGACATGGCCCAATCCGTCCTGGTCTCCCACGCCTGTCGCCATAAAGGGGATGAGGACGGGTAAATATATTCCAGGCAATTAATCGTTCATCAATTCATCCAAACAGGAGAAAAGGAAGAAGATGCGGAAGAATATTGCAATTTTGGAAGGCGACGGCATCGGCCCGGAAATTATGCGGGAGGCGATCAAGGTATTGCGCGCCATCGAAACGAAATATGGCCACCAGTTCATCCTTAAGCACGCGCCGTTCGGGGCAGGGGCCTATTTTTCCGAGGGTTCGCCTTTTCCCGAAGAAACCAAACGGGTTTGCGATGAGGCCGATGTCATCATCAAGGGGCCGGTGGGGCTGGCGGTCGAGAAGATGAACGACATCCCCCAGGAACACCGTCCCGAAGTCGGGGCCATTCTGCCGCTTAGAAAGCGGTATGACACCTATGCCAATTTTCGACCGGTGCGGCTGCCCAGATCGCTGGCCGGTTTTTCCCCCCTCAAGGCGGAAATAATCGGCGACGGCATTGATATTCTGATGATCAGGGAACTGGTCGGCGGCATCTATTTCGGCAAGAAGACCGAGGGGACCGCCACCGATCTGGAATATGCCGAGGACGAATGCGTTTATACCGATGCGCAGGTCAGAAGGGTCGCGATTGTCGCCTTCGAGGAGGCGCGGAAAAAGGGAACCCGGATGATTAATATTCACAAGGCCAATGTCCTGGCAACTTCCCGATTCTGGAACGCGGTCGTCGAGGATGTCGCCAAGGATTACGCCGATGTGCCCTACCAGTCCGTCCTGGTCGACAATGCCGCCTACCAGCTGGTCATCAACCCGGGGATGTTCAACGGGGTGGTGCTGCTGGAGAACATGATGGGCGATATCCTGACCGACCAGGCCGGCGGGGTGATCGGTTCATTGGGATTGATGCCCTCCGCCTGCATCGGTCCGGAAAAGAGCTATGTCGAACCGGCCCACGGTTCGGCCCCCGATATTGCCGGGAAAAACATCGCCAACCCCTATTCGATGATCGGCAGCATTGCCCTGATGTTCGATAAATGTCTTGATTCGCCCGCCGAGGCCGAGGCGGTCTGGGCTGCCCTTTTCGCCGTTTTCGAAAGGGGTTATGCCACCAGTGAGTTGAGCGGCGGTTATTCTGCCGACAAGGTGCTTTCGACCAGCGCTTTCGGTGATATGGTGGTCGAAATTATCCTGAATAAATAATTTATCCGCCGGTGGCGATCAAATAACAATATCCTGAGCCGAAATCCCGTTATATACCCACAGGGCATAAGTTTCGTACGAGCAGACAAGCTGCTCAACTCAGCTATATACCCACAGGGCATAAGTTTCGTACGCGCAGACAAGTTGCTCAACTCAGCTATATATTGCGGATGGGTTTTATATTCGCCCGTTCGGCAACGCTGTCGCGGAGAACCTCGAATTTTTCGACCAGATGATCGGGATGGTAGCTTTCCTTGGCCTGACGCAGGCCGGGGATGCCCAGATCCTGTTCACGGTTGATATACTTGAATCCGGTCAGGCAGTATTTTGCGAACCACTGGTTGACCAACTGGTTCAAGCCGTTTATTTCGGGCATGGCCTTTTCGAAATGGCAGACCGCCGTATCCCGGTTGAGGCGTTCGCCGATGCTGAATGCCTCAATCGTGCCGTCGACCCGGACCGCGCCGCCCAGCAGGTTGAAGTCGGTGAAGTGATCGAGGGTTGTCCGGATCGCCCGTGATTCGCCGTGGAGGCCCGGGTCGCCCGCGCAATCCCGGCTATGGCACCAGCGCGCCAGGAGATTTTCGCACTCGTCCAGGTTGTCGGTAGTGATCGGTTCGAAGATGCAGTCGTAATGCTTTCGGCATTGTCTGGCCTGACTGCGTTTTTTGGCGTAGGCCCGCCCCTTGAGTTCGGCCAGATCCCTGACCAGATAGACGTAATCCGAGTTGTCCGGGTCCGGATTGATCAGGTATGATCCGTTTGCAACTCCTTCGACGGCGGTCCCGGTAAGTCTGATCCCGCCAATCACCCTGTCGCCCAGTTCGCGGAATACCTCGGCCAGGTTGAGTTTGCCCGCCGGCGGCCCCATGATCATCAGTTCGTCGTTACGGCATATCCCGGTTTTGGCCAGAAAGATCAGGGTATTGGCCGTTTCGTAAAGGTGGATCGGTTTGGTTTCGCGCCAGGCGAAAAGATTGGTAAAGGTATGTTCCGAGATTACCGGCGGGTAAGCCGCCAGGTATCTATTAACCAAAGCGGCCTTGGAAAGGTCCAGAAGGCACGGTTCGTTCATGTGTTCTCCCTCCTGAATCGGTGACGGTTATTCGCACACCTTTCTTGCATTAAAAACGATAATGGTTAATATGAAAAGTTCTGTTTTTCTTAAGTTTTTCTGAAAGCTGCCGATATGAAAGTGATTCTTGCCGAAAATGCCGGATTCTGCATGGGGGTGAGGCGTGCGGTCGAAACCACCCTGGACATGGTCCGGAAGAACGACAAAATCGCCACCTTCGGACCGTTGATCCATAATCCTCAGGTTCTGGGTCTCCTCGAAGAAAGGGGGGTCGAGATCCTCCGGGAGATCCCGGACTATCGCGATGGCGCCATTATTATCCGGGCCCATGGCGTGCCGCCGGAAAGCAAGGCGAAGCTGCGGAGCACCGGGGCCGAAATCCATGACGCCACCTGTCCCCGGGTCTTAAAGGTCCAGGCTATTATCCGCAAACACCAGAAGGATGGATTCGCCACCGTGATAATCGGCGACCGCAACCATGCCGAGGTCGACGGTCTTCTCGGTTTTGCCGGTGAAACCGGGCAGGTGGTCAGCAGCGTAGAGGAGGCCCGCTCCCTCGAACTTTCCTCTCCCTACATCATTGTCAGTCAGACCACCCAGGACGACAAATCGTTCGCTTTGTTGAGTACGATTATCCTTGAACATTTTCCGGGCGGCCTGGTGTTCAATACGATCTGCGATTCGACCCACAAGCGGCAGGCCGCCGTCCTTGCTCTTTGCGGCCGGGTCGAGGCGATGGTCGTAGTCGGCGGGCGCAGCAGCGCCAATACCAGACGATTGGCCGAGCTGGTCGAGAAAACGGGCTGCCCGGTCCATCTGGTCGAGACCGAGGAGGAGCTTGATCCCGAGTCATTCAAGCAATATAACTGCGTCGGGGTGACCGCCGGCGCCTCGACCCCCTCCTGGCTGATCAACAGGGCCATCCAGTTTCTCGAGTCGATTCCCGGCCGCGATGAAAGCCGCTTCGGCAGCATGCTGGGCCGGTTGATCGGTTACCTGATGGCCTCCAACCTCTATGTCGGTGTCGGCGGCGGCCTCTTGGCCTGCGCGGTTGCCTTGTTACTGGACGAATCGGTCAAGTTTACGACATTCATGCTGGTTGCCGGCTATCTGTTCTCCATGCATAATCTCAACCGTTTTATCGGTTCGGAAACCGGCCGCTTCTCCGATCCGGTCCGGGAAAAATTTCGGCATAAATTCCGCCGGCCGGTTCTGGCTTTGTCCTGGGCGGCCCTGTCGGTCTCCCTGCTTGTCGCCTATCTGTATGAAGATTTTTCCTTTCCGGTTCTGGCGGTAATGGGTGTGCTGGGAGTTCTCTACAGTGTCAGGTTTATTCCACGGCGGGTGTCGTCCTTCATCAAGGTCCGGCGTTTGAAAGAGATTCCCGGCTCAAAGACTTTTTTCGTCGCCATGGCCTGGGCTTTCGTGATTATTGTCGTGCCGTACGGCGGGAGCGGCAAGGGACTTGCCGCGAGTACGGTCGGTGCATTTTTGTTCGTGCTTTTTCTGGTTTATGTACGCGGCGCTCTGTATGATGTCTTCGAGGTACAGGGCGACCGGATTGCCGGCAAGGAGACCCTGCCGGTCTGCATCGGCCAGGCCAAGACCATGCGATTGCTCTACGGGTTGATTGTCGTTTTGGCCCTGCTGCCGCTCGCGGGGATAGTGGCCGGCCTGCTGCCCCTGGTCTGGTTGGGATTGCTGCCGCCCCCTTTTTATCTTTTCGCGGTGGCCGCTAGGTATGATCGAGGCCTGATTCCTTACAGTCCCAAGCTGGAGTTCGCGGTCGATTCGATCTTTCCGCTCACTGCCGGTCTGATCTTTCTGGTGAATATCCTGAATCCGTGACGGCTTAGTGTATTGATTCACGATATATGATTGTTTTTAC
>JARGFN010000005.1 GCA_029210665.1 Desulfobulbales bacterium | reverse complement strand
CAGTATTATCAACATCGTTGCCGCCTTGCATCCGCACCGTTCTCGAACGCTCACGGATTCAGGTAGTGGTCTTAAAGAATGTAAGGAACAATTATGAGAAACAATCTAATGGCGATAGCCCTGTTTGCCATTTTCTGCACCGCCTGCGCCGGCGGCGATTACCAGCCGTACTCCAGATTGGCCGGGGGGCTTGATCCCACCACCGACGCGGTCGAGAGTGACTGCTCCTACTTTTATTTCATGTGGGGCAGAACCGCCGAACTGGAAGGCAATCCGGAAGAGGCGCGCGAGGCCTACGAGAAGGCCCTGGTCTGCGATCAGCATGCCGTTCACATCATGCATCGGCTGGCGGTGCTGCTGATTAATATGGGCCATAAGGATGTGGCCGCCGGCTGGATCAAGACGATCATCGCGGAAAATCCCGACGATCTCGCCTCGTACGCCTTTCTCGCTAATCTGTATGCAAGCATGGATGAATACGACAAGGCCGAGGAGATTTACCGGAACATCCTGAAGAAAAACCCCAAGGACTACGACAATATGTTGTTGCTCGGCGCCTTGTATGCCAGGCAGCAAAAGTACGACAAAGCGCGGGCAACCCTGGAGAAGCTGGTCGGGCTGAATCCCGAATCCTTCGTCGCGCACCATTATCTCGCCAAAATCTATATGGAAACCGACAAGGTTGAAAAGGCGCGGCAGTCTTTCGGGAAGGCCCTGGAATTGAACTGGTCGCCGTTTCTCGCCTTCGAGGCCGCGTTCTTTCTGGAAAAAAGGGGTTTACAGGAGGAGGCCCTGACCCTTTACCGGCAGATCATTGCCGAGGATGAAACGAACGAGCGGGTCCGGACCATGGCCGTTTCCCTGTTGTTGCGGATGGATCGGGTTGACGAGGCCATCGTCGAACTGGAGGAACTGCTGCCGGTCGCGACCGACTCCGCGAAAATCGAACTGAATCTGAGCCGGCTGCTCCTCGATCGCAAGCGGTACGACGAGGCAATCGCGCACCTGGAAAACATCCTGGCCGGTGATCCCGATTTCCCTAATGCCCGTATCCTGATGGCCGTCGCCTATCACGACAAGGGCGAGGTGGCGGCGGCGCTCGACCAGCTGAAAAAGGTCGAACCCCGCTCCGATGAATATGAAAACGCCACGATCTTTCTGGTCAGGGTTCTGGGTGACGAGGGAGAACATGACGCGGCGATTGAATTGCTGCGCGAGAGGATTTCCGCGGAGAAGACCCGGCGAAGAAGCTTTTATCCGGCCCTGGCCGCGCTCCTTCATGACCGGCAAAAAACCGGGGAAGCGGCGACGGTTTTCCAGGAGGCGCTTGCATTATACCCCGACGACAAGGAACTGCTCCTCGAGTACGCCCTTTTTCAGGATGAAACCGGCGATGTCGACGGGGCGCTGGCCGGCATGGCCAAAGTGCTCGATCTCAGTCCCGACGAACCGTATGCCTTGAACTATATGGGATATACCTGGGCCGAACGCGGCGAAAATCTGGACAAGGCATTGGAATACGTTCGCAGGGCCCTGGAAATAAAGCCGGATGACGGTTTTATTCGTGACAGTCTGGGCTGGGTCCTGTTCAAGATGGGCCGCTACGAGGAGGCCCTCAAGGAGTTGCGGAAAGCCCTGGAACTGGAAGGCGAGGATCCGGCCATCAACGAGCATGCCGGCGACGTGTATTACCGGCTGGGCCGGGTGAATAAGGCGGTGGCCGCCTGGAACCGGGCTCTGGAACTCCAGAAAGACAAGGGTAAGAGGGAAGCCCTCGCGCGGAAGATCGAGGCCGCCGCCAAGTGATCGCCGTGTTTCGCCGTGTTTTGTCTCTTATACCGCAAGGGCATAAGTTTCGTACGAGCAGACGAGCTGCTCAACTAAGCTTTATCTTTCTTTCGATCGTCTTGGCCGGCTGCGCCGGTCTGCCGGCCCGGCTGCCGATTTCGGCGGCGGAGAGCGTGGCGGCCAGGCAATCCTTCAAGGAGATGGCCGGCCGTCAGCGTCTATGTGACAAGAGTGTTGATGCCGATCTGACCGTCACCGTCGATTCGCGATTTTACCGGGGGACGATGAACGGTTATCTGCAGGCCATGGCCCCCTCTTTCGTGAAACTGGTCGGGATAAACCCCCTCGGCCAGCCTCTGGTCGCGCTGGTCAGCGACGGCGAACGATTCAATTTCGTCCGGTTCCCCGACCGGCTGATTTATCAAGGAGATGTCGATTCCGAGGCTTACCGGCGAATTGCCCCCGCCGGGATCGAGCCGGGCGCCCTTTATTATACCTTGATCGGCAGACTGGCGCCCGGCGAGGTGCGGATCCTCTCGACCGGTGGTGACGAGCGGGGCCGCGGTGTCTGGCTGGAACTTGCCCGCGAACCCGGCAACAGCCGCAGCCTGGTGCTTTTCGATCCGGCCCGGCAGCTGATCCGCCGCGATCTGAAGCTTGATGAGGACGGCCGGGCGGCGCTGGAGATCGTTTATGACAAGTACGGCGCCGGAGAGTGCGGATTGCCCGGTCGTCTGACCGCGGTAAGCCGCGATCACGCCGGTGAACTGACGATCCGGCTGGACGACTGGCGGACCGGCTTTCCCTCCTCGCCGGTCGATTTCGAGTTGGAACTTCCCCCGAGTTTTAAAAGAGTGAAAGTAAATTGAGCATCGACGACATCCTCCCGCTGGTCAGCCGCCCGAGCCGCTATGCCGGTAACGAGTTTAATATCGTAAAGAAGGAGTGGCGCCATGCCGAGCTTCGCTGCGCCCTGGTCTTCCCGGATCTTTACGAAATCGGCATGTCCCATCAGGGCTTGCAGATCCTCTATCATTTGCTGAACAACCATCCGCGGGTCCTGGCGGAAAGGGCCTATGCGCCGGCGCCGGACATGGAGAAGGTTCTGCGCGACAGCGGCCGGTCGCTGTTCGGTCTGGAATCGCATCGTCCCCTGGGGGAATTCGATTTCCTGGGCATAACCCTGCCCTATGAACTCTGTTATACCAATATCCTGACAATCCTCGACCTGGCCGGGATGCCTTTTCGCAGCCTGGAGCGCGACGACCGCCATCCCCTGGTGATCGGCGGCGGGCCAGGCGCCTTTCATCCCGAACCGGTAGCGGAGTTTTTTGACGCCATTCTTCTCGGGGACGGGGAGGAGGCTGTTCTGGTGATTGCCGAGCTGTTGCTGGCCGCCAAAAGCGAGGGCGCGGGCCGGGCCGAGGTCCTGCGTCGTCTGGCGGCGGTGGAGGGCGTTTATGTCCCTTCTTTTTTCGAACCGCGCTACGATCACTCCGGCAACTTCAGCGGCATGCGCGGCTTGGCCGGGCAAAATTCGGTCCGGCGCCGGATCCTGGCCGATATCGAAAATAGCGGCGGCGACCCGCCCCTGGTGCCGTTAAGCAGAATAGTCCATGACCGGCTGGGTATCGAGATCGCCCGGGGCTGTACGAGGGGCTGCCGGTTCTGCCAGGCCGGCATGGTCTATCGGCCGGTCCGGGAGCGTTCTCCCGCCAGGATTCTCGAATTGGCCGAAAAGGGGATCAACGAAAGCGGTTTTGACGAACTGGCCCTGCTTTCGCTCAGTACCGGCGATTACTCCTGTATCTCCGAGCTTCTGGTCGGCCTGATGGACCGGCTGGCGCGGGACCGGGTGGCGGTGTCGATGCCGTCCATGCGGGTTGGAACCCTGACTGCCGAAATCATGGACCAGATCAAACGGGTCCGGAAGAGCGGTTTCACCCTCGCCCCGGAGGCGGGGACCGACCGGTTGCGCCGGGTGATCAACAAGGGCATTACCGAGGAAGACCTGCTGACCACCAGCCGGGCCGCCTTCGACCTGGGCTGGAAACTGCTCAAATTCTATTTCATGTTCGGGCTGCCCACCGAGACCGATGAGGATCTGGCGGCCATCCCGCTTCTCGCCAAACGGGCCCTGCAGACCGCCGCGCAGGGCGGGCGGCGGATCAACATCAGTGTCGCCACCTTCGTTCCCAAGCCCCATACCCCCTTCCAGCGGGCCAGGCAGCTCGGGATCGACGAAGGATTCGCCAGGATCGACTATCTCAAGAAGGAGGTCCGCGGAAAAAACTTTCAACTGAAATGGCACGATCCCCGCCAGAGTTATCTCGAAGGGGTGATGTCAAGGGGAGATCGCCGCCTGTCAACCTTGATCGAGGCGGCCTGGCGGCGCGGCGCCAGGCTCGACGCGTGGACGGAACATTATCGACTCGATACCTGGCTGGCGGCGGCGGAGAGCGTCGGGATCGATCTTGACGGCTATCTGCGCCGACGGGACGACAACGAACCCTTGCCCTGGAACCATCTCGACTGCCGGGTCGATCCCGAATTTATCGAGGCGGAGCAACGCAAGGCGCTCACCGGTATCTATACCCCGGACTGCCGGGTGCATGGCTGTCAAAAATGCGGCCTGTGCGATTTCAAGATCATTAAACCGGTGGTTGTCAAGGATTGCAATTTAGCCGCGGCCCCCCCCGCCGCGGAAAAGGACGGGGCGGCGCCGCGGGACGGGACCAGCGGCGATAATCGCTTTATCTACCGCATTGACTACAGTCGGCTCGGGCCGGCGCGCTTTTCCGGTCACCTTGAGGTAATCCAGCTCTTTTACCGGGTTCTGCGCAGGGTTCGCCTGCCGTTGAATTTTTCCCAGGGCTTCAACCCGAGTCCGCGGGTAACTTTCAGCCCGGCCTTGCCGCTGGGCACCGAGAGCCGGGCGGAGTATCTGCTGGTCGAGCTGCACCGGATTCCGCCCGAGCTCGAAAGGCTCAAGGAGATTCTCAACCGGGAGTTGCCGGCGGGCTTCGCGGTGCGGAGCGTCACCCTCGATTCCGGCCGGGTTGAGCAAAGACTTTTGACCTGTTATCATATCAAAACCGTCGAGCCGATAAAGCCCGGGATGCTGGATTCCTTTGCCGGCAATGAGCCTCTGGAAATCGAGGTGACAAGAAAAGGCCGACGGCGCAGGGTGGACGCCCGGCTCATGCTGCATGGTTTTGCCATGCTCGACGGCGGGCAGGTCGAAATGCAGCTGTTGACCGAGGGCGGCAAGGCGGCCCTGAAGCCCATGGAGATCATGGCGGCCCTGTTCGATCTGACGGTTGAACAAGCGGCCCGGTCCAGGGTTATGAAGATGTGGAGCCGGGAGGCCTGATGGCTAAGCCGTTTTTGACTTTGTGCGGAGACATAAAAAACCGATTTTACTTTTTAATATTTTTTAGCGGGTGACAGGCGGATGGCAACGGATCTGATTATTAACGCGACCTCTTTCGAGATTAGAACGGCCCTGATCGAGTACGGCAATCTGGTGGAATTTCACATCGAAAGACCCGCCGAGAAGGGTTTGGTCAGCAATATCTACAAGGGGGTGGTCAAGAGGGTGCTGCCCGGAATGCAGGCGGCCTTTGTCGATATCGGCCTTGAGAGAACCGGCTTCCTCTATGTCGATGACGTGACCGTCAGGCAGAACGGCGGTGAGCGGGAACTGTCCTGCGATCAGGAAGAAAACGAGGGCAGATGCTGCGGCGATTCCGTCGCCGATATCTCCATACCCGACGCTTCCCCCGAGATCTCCATTGGCGATCTGTTGAGCGAAGGGCAGGAGATTCTGGTCCAGATCTGCAAGGATCCGATCGGGACCAAGGGCGCCCGGCTCACCTGTAATATTACCTTGCCGTGCCGCAATGTGGTCTTTATGCCGATGACCAACCATATCGGCATCTCCCGCAAGATCGAGGATGAAGAGACCCGCCAGAGGCTGAAAAAGATCATCGAGGACCTGCGTCCCGCCGGGACCGGCTTCATTGTCAGGACGGTCGGCGAAAACGCCTCGCAGCACGATCTTGAGGCCGATATGGAGTTTCTGTTGCATCTCTGGGACGAGATCCGGGATAGTGCGGCCCAGGCCAAGGTGCCGAGTTTGGTCTATGAGGATCTCGATATCACCTTGCGGACGGTGCGCGATATCTTTTCGGCGGATGTCGACCGGTTGATCGTCGACGACCGCCGGGTCTATGAACGCATCCTGAAATTTGTCGAGACCTTCGCCCCCCACCTCCGGTCAAGGGTGGGCCTTTATGATGAAAAGACCCCGGTTTTCGATGCCTACGGGATCGAGATGGACATCAACCGGGCGCTGGACAAGAAGATCTGGCTCCGCTGCGGCGGTTATATCATTATCGAGACGACCGAGGCCCTTTCGGTGATCGATGTCAATACCGGCCGTTTTGTCGGGAAAAGCGACCTGGAAGACACGATCTTCAAGACCAATATGGAAGCGGTCCGGGAGATCGCCTATCAGTTGAGGCTCAGAAATATCGGCGGCATAATTATCATCGATTTCATCGATATGGAGGAGGAGGCCCATCGCGACGAGCTGGTCCGGGCCCTGAAGGAAGCGGCCAAGAAGGATAAGAGCCGGGTCAATATCCTCAAGGTCTCCGAGTTCGGTCTGGTCCAGATGACCCGGAAAAGAAGCTCCGAAAACCTGGCCAGCATCCTCTGCGAACCTTGCCACTATTGCCATGGCGACGGGATCATCAAGTCGCGGCGCACGGTCTGTTACGAGATTCTTCGCAAGATCATGGTCAAGGCCGGCAAGATGAGCGGCAATAACGTCACTGTCAGCGTCAATCCCCAGGTTGCGGCCATCATGCTCAGGGAAGAGTCCTCGACCGTCCATGAGCTTGAGGACGGCATCAATAAGCGGATCACCGTGGTCCCCAACGGCGACCTGCATATCGAGAAGTATGAGATCGTCTGGGAGGGGAAATAGGTTTTTTCCGTTGTAGGGTTTTCCGACTTCATGCGAGTTGGTCAAAGGTGCCGGGATGTGGCGTTGGTCCCGCTTGCCTGTCCGGTGCTCGGATCCACCCAAGGCCGGCGCGATAATCGGTTGGCCGGATGATTAATAAAGAGGATTGACTTCATTGTTTTAAGTTGACAAAATGTAGCTTTCTGTTATTAATCACCGTTTCACAATTACCCATATGGGATGGGATGAAGTAATTGGCGTCGCGATTAAGACGGTCGGTTGTGCCGATCGTAACATAGATATGGCCGGAATTTTTTGATGGTGGAGGATATTATGTACGCTATTGTCCGTACAGGCGGGAAACAGTATCAGGTGGCGCAGGGTGATCGGCTTCGGGTCGAGTCTCTGGCCGGAGAGGTCGGTGAGACCGTGGAGCTTGACGATGTGCTGATGGTCGCCGATGGCGAGAACGTCAAGATCGGCCAGCCGCAGGTGGAAGGCGCCAAGGTTACCGCGACTATCGTTGAGCAGGGCAAGGCCAAGAAGGTGCTGGTTTACAAGAAGAAGCGCCGGAAAGGCTATGAGGTCAAGCGCGGTCATCGACAGCATTACACCGCTTTACGAATCGAGGGGATTAATCCCTGAGCGCGTTGTTTGACGGCTTGCGCGGTTTATTGAATATTTCCTTAATAAGGGTAGAGAAGAGGTTCCGATATGGCTCATAAAAAGGCGGGCGGCAGTTCAAGGAACGGCCGCGACAGTGCCGGGCAACGGCGCGGAGTAAAAAGGTTCGGCGGGCAGGTGGTCAGGGCCGGCAATATCCTGGTGCGCCAGCTTGGCACCAAGATCCATCCCGGCACCAATGTCGGGCTTGGCCGCGATTATACGCTTTTTGCCAAAGTGGACGGCGTCGTCAAATATGAGGACTTCGGCCGGAATCGCAAAAGGGTCAGCGTTTATCCCGCGGAAGCAGTTTAGGGGCCGTCGAGAACCACTGTTACATGAATAGCCGCTTGGATACGGCCCCTTATGCCGTTTACAGCCTCCAAATGTGACAGTTATTTTTGAACGACGGCTTAGCAGTTTCTTGTTTACCGCCGCTTTTTTTCAGGAGCGGCTCCCCGAACCACATGGCCGCAATGTACGTTGGTTACTGTTATGGCATTTGTCGATGAAGCCAAGTTTTATGTAAAGGCTGGTGACGGCGGCAACGGTTGTGTGAGTTTCAGACGTGAAAAGTTTGTTCCCAAGGGAGGCCCGGACGGTGGCGACGGCGGTCGCGGCGGCTCGGTCTTCCTTGAAGCCTCCGCCGACCTCACCTCCCTGCTGGATTTTAAGTATCGTACTCACTTCAAGGCCGATAACGGCAAGCCCGGCATGGGCCGTCGGAAACATGGCCGCAAGGGCGAGGATCGAACCGTTCCGGTGCCGGTCGGTTCGATCATCAAGGATCTCGACAGCGGTGAAGTTCTGGCCGATCTGGACCATGACGGCGCCAGGTTTCTCGCCGCCGAGGGCGGCGCCGGCGGCCGCGGCAACGTCCATTACGCCACCGCCCAGAACCGGGCGCCCCGTCAGGCCAGCAAGGGAAAGACCGGTGAAGAGTTCTGGTACGGCATCGAGCTTAAACTGGTGGCCGACGTCGGTTTCGTCGGGATGCCCAACGCCGGCAAATCAACCCTCCTCTCCCGCCTGTCGGCGGCAAATCCCAAAATAGCATCCTACCCGTTTACCACCCTGGCTCCGCAACTGGGAGTTCTCCAGTTCGACTTTCGCGAGCCCTGCGTACTGGCCGACATTCCCGGCCTGATTGAAGGGGCTCACCAGGGCACCGGGTTGGGGCATAAATTTCTCCGGCATATTGAAAGAACCAGAATTCTCCTCCATGTGGTCGATGCATCGCTGCCGGACGATCAGCCTTTCGAAAATTTTCGGATTCTGGAGAATGAACTGAACCAGTACAGCGACGAGCTTGCCGGGCGGCGCTACCTGGTTCTCTTGAATAAAACAGATCTGCTCTCCGACGATGCGGCTGCCGCCCTGCGGGAAAAATTCAGCGAGGCGGGCTGCGAAACCCTGATTGCTTCGGCCCTGACCGGCCAGGGGATCGAGGAGTTGAAGATTCGTCTGGGCGAAATTCTCGATGAGACCGGGTCATGACCTTTCAGGTACCCAGCGAAGAAGGCCTGAAGTTGCGGCGCGATTTTCTAGGCAGGGCCAAGCGGGTTGTGGTCAAGGTCGGCAGTGCCGTTTTGACTGGCGAGGATGGTCTCGATCAGGCGGTTATCGATGGCCTGCTCCGGCAGCTCGCCGCTCTTCGGCGACAGGGCCGCGAGGTTATTCTGGTCAGTTCCGGGGCGGTGGCGGCGGGACGGCGTAAACTGCGGCTCTCCCGACCGGTGATCGGGATCAAGGAGAAGCAGGCGGCGGCGGCGGTCGGGCAATCCAACCTGATGCGCGTCTACGAGGATATCGCCGCCCGTTACGGTCAGATGGTCGCCCAGATTCTTCTGACCCACGACGACCTGGCCAATCGCGACCGGTATCTTAATGTCCGAAATACCCTTTTTACCCTGCTGGGCTGGGGGATCATTCCGATTATCAATGAAAACGATACCGTATCGGTCGAGGAACTGCGCTTCGGGGATAACGACAACCTGGGGGGGATGATCACCAATCTGATCGAGGCGGACATCTTCATCTGTCTGACCGATGTCGAAGCCCTTTTTACCGGCAATCCTTTCGTTGATCCGGCTGCCGAAAGGGTCCTGACCGTGCGCCGGATCGATCGCCGGGTGGAGGAAATGGCCGGCAATGTGGCGAGCGCTTTGGGTACCGGCGGCATGCAGAGCAAGATCAGGGCCGCCAAAATGGTGGCGACCGGTGGCGGCTCCTCTTTTATCGGCCCGGGGCGCCACCCCGAGGTGCTCGATCTCCTGTTCGCCGGTGAGCCGATCGGCACCTTCTTCCTGCCCAAACCGGAAAAGATGCAGAGCCGTAAGCACTGGATCGCCTATACCTTGAAACCAAAGGGCGAACTGGTTCTGGACCGCGGAGCCTGCCGTGCCCTGGTCGAAAACGGCAAAAGCCTCTTGCCCTCCGGTATCGTCGAGGTTCGCGGCTGTTTCGGGGTCGGGGTGCCGGTGCATTGTCTCGACGAGACCGGCAGGGCGGTGGCGGCTGGGCTGGTTAATTACAATTCGGCCGATCTCGATAAACTCAAGGGCGCGCGAACCGGCGAGATAGAAGCGCGCCTGGGGTTCAAGGACAGTGATGAGGTGATTCATCGGGATAATCTGGTGATCCTCTGAGGCAAGGAGCTTGCCGGTTGCCTCTGAAGTTCTGCCCTGCATTACCGATTTGTTACATCAATTCTTGTCTTGATCCAATCTCCCTTGTGGTCTATTATTTTTATTCACCACCCTATGACATTATGGCAATCCCGGCTTTTTGCGAATTGGCCATCCCAGGATAAGTTCGCAAAGAGTCGACAACGAGATGGAGCTTGACAGGAAAATGGCGATCGAACAACAGATCAGTGCAATGGCGCTTCAGGCCCGGCGCGCCTCCCGGGAGATGGCGGCGATATCAACCGTTGTCAAGAACAGGCTGCTCCTGGCCATGGCGGACGACCTTCTGAAAAGGGCCGACTTCATCAAAGGGGAAAATCTCAAGGATCTTGCGGCGGGCCGGGAGAAGGGGTTGTCGGCGGCGATGCTGGATCGTCTCGAGCTGTCCGACAAGGTGATCGATTCGATGGTGACCGGGCTTCGCGAAGTGGCGGCTTTGCCGGATCCGGTCGGCGAGGTGGTCGAAATGGTTAAACGGCCCAGCGGCATCAGGGTGGGGAGGATGCGGATCCCCCTCGGGGTGGTCGGGATAATTTATGAGTCGCGACCCAATGTTACCGTCGATGCCGCGGCCCTGTGTCTCAAGGCCGGTAACGCGGTTTTTTTGCGGGGCGGTTCCGAGGCCATCCATTCGAACCTGGCCCTGGCCCAGGTTCTCCAGGAAGCGCTGGCGGCCGAAAATATCGATCCGGCCGTGATCCAGGTTGTGCCGGTTACCGACCGGGAAGCAATCAATGCCATGCTGACCATGGAGAAGTATATCGACCTGATTATCCCCCGGGGCGGCGAGGGGCTGATCCGCTTCGTTTCGGAAAATTCCCGGATTCCGGTTCTCAAGCATTACAAGGGGGTTTGCCACCTCTTCGTCGATGCAAGCGCCGACCGGCAGATGGCGGTCGATCTCGTTATCAACGGCAAGACCCAGCGCCCCGGGGTCTGTAACGCCCTGGAGACCATGCTTATTCATCGCGATATCGCCGACGGTTTTCTGCCGGTGGCGGCCAGGGCCCTTACCGCCGCCGGCGTTGAAATTCGCGGCTGTCAAGCAACCTGCCGGATTCTGCCCGAAGCCAAATCCGCCCGGGAATACGACTGGGGCATGGAATTTCTGGACCTGATCCTGGCGGTGCGGGTGGTCGATGACCTTGACGGCGCCATCGAACACATCGTCAAGCATGGTTCGCAGCATACCGAGGTGATCGTCACCGAAAGTTACCGCAACTCTCAGCGCTTTCTACGGGAGGTCGATGCATCGGCGGTGATGGTAAACGCTTCCAGCCGTTTCAATGACGGCGGCCAGTTCGGCCTCGGCGCCGAGATCGGCATCAGCACCACCAAACTCCATGCCTATGGCCCGATGGGGCTCAAGGAGCTGACCGCCCTTAAGTATATCGTCTATGGCGATGGCCAGGTCCGCGGCTGACCGCAAGCGGTCTGGGCGCACTGCCGGGATTGTCTGGCCATGTGATTGGTTGCGGCCTGGTTACCCCGGGCGGTTGCCGCTTCGAAAACAGGTAAGTCTCCATGAATGGTGCGGGTAACGCGACGCCCGGCGATGATTCGGCGGCGCCGGAAAATCCGGGCAGGCGCATCGGTGTTCTGGGCGGTACTTTCGATCCGGTCCATAACGGTCATTTGCGCCTGGCCGAGCGAGTTCTCCATTGCCTGAACCTGGATTCCATCCTGTTCATTCCGGCCGCCCGCCCCCCTCACAAAGGGGATGAGCAGATGGCCCCCTTCAAGAACCGCGTGGCGATGGTGCGAATCGCCGTCCGCGCCTTTCCCAGTTTTCTGGTGTCCGAGATGGAAGGGGTAAGGCACGGACCCTCCTATTCCGTCGATACCTTGAAGGAGTTGCGCCGGACCCTTGGCCCGGCGGCGGCGCTTTTTTTCATCGTCGGCATGGACGCCTTCGTCGAACTGAAGACCTGGAAGAACTGGCAGCGGTTGCCGGATTATACCAACATTGCCGTTGTGCCCCGGCCCGATTGTCCTCTGGCGATGATCGCCAAGGTCATCCCGCAAATGGGCCGTTATTTTTTTGATCCCGCCGATTCCTGCTGGCGCGCCTCGGACCGAGCCGGGCGAATCTATCCCGTAGTGATGGATCCTGTCGCCATCTCGTCCACCGATATTCGGCGCATGATCGCGGCGGGAGATTTACCGACCGGCTTGCTTCCCGGCGAGGTGGCCGATTATATCGGCAGGCATCGTCTGTATGGCAGGGTTAAAGGAAATTTGCGATAATCACGGTGATATTGTCTTTGCCGCCCTTGGCGTTGGCGGTGTCGATCAGTTGCTGACAGGTTGCCTCCTGGCCCCCGGTTAACTTGAGGATCGTCAGGATTTCTTCATCGGTCACCATCGAGTTCAATCCATCGGAGCAGAGCAGCAGTTTGTCGCCCGGCTCGATTTCCGTTTCGACAATGTCCGGTTCGACCCTATCCCGGAAACCGAGGGCCCTGGTGATCATGTTCCTGATCGAGGAGGAGTCGGCTTCTTTTTTGCTGATCAGCCCGTTGCGCAGCTGTTCCTCGACCAGCGAATGATCGTGGGTGAGTTGCCGGAGTTCGCCATAGCGGAGCAGATATGCCCTGCTGTCCCCGACATGGGCGATGGACAGCAGGGGGATCTTGGGGTCGGGAAGCCAGGCGGCGACCAGGGTGGTGCCCATCCCCTGCCAATCCGGACGGTTGGTGGCGGTGTCGGAGATCAGCTGGTTGGCCAGGATTATAGCGGAGCAGAGGCGGTTGCCGGCCCTGGAGTATCGGTTGTTGAAGCCGGTCAGGTAGGGTTCGTCGGTGGTAATGGTCCGTTTGATGTAATCCGTTGTTACATCGATCGCCATTTTGCTGGCTATTTCACCGGCCGCATGTCCCCCCATCCCGTCCGCCACGATGAACAGGCCGAGTTTCCGGTCGATGGCAAAACTGTCTTCGTTGCTGTTGCGTTTCATGCCGATATCGGTCCGGCCGCATACTTTGAATTTCACCCGCGCAACTCCCGATCTTGCCCGCTTTGTTCCGAACGTTAATTTAAGGGACCCGGAAGACCCTGCCATGCCAGCACGCGTCCCGTCTTAGGGCGCGGTCTCTTTTCTCACAGCTTCCCCATGCACATTTGTGCCTCGATGACCACCTCACCCGCATTGCTGAATCGTTTGGCCCGGCTTTTGGTCATCATCCGGCGGACTATGGCGTCGCAACATGGCGGAGTATCTGGCCGCAGTTCGGTAACGGGGCGGAATTTGGCGCTGGCGATGTTGTGCATCAGATTGCCGATATTGGAACTCTTGAAAGGTTTTTCACCGGTCAGCAGTTCGTAGAGAACCGCGCCCAGGGAGAAAATGTCGGAACGTCCGTCGAGCTTTTTGCCGAGGACCTGCTCCGGCGACATGTAATTGGGGGTGCCGAGGATTACTCCGGTCTGGGTGCTGTCGGCAGTGGTAAGTCTGGCTATGCCGAAGTCGGTCACCTTGACATGGCCTTTCTCGGTCAACATGATGTTCGCCGGTTTGATGTCGCGGTGGATGACCTTGTGCTTATGGGCGTAATCGAGGGCGAAAGCGACCCGGATGATAATATTGAGGACCACCTTGATCGGCAGCAGGTTATTCTTTTTACAGTGGCGGGTCAGGTCGTGCCCGTCCAGATACTCCATGGCCATATAGGTTATGTCGTAATCCTCACCGGCGTCGTAAATGGTGACAATGTTCGGATGACTCAGCCGGCCGGCCGCCTCCGCCTCCCGGAAGAACCTTTCCTTGAGATCCGCCAGTTGCTCTTCGTCCAATTCGTCGTAACGCAGGGTCTTGATCGCCACTTTTCGATTGATCTTGGGATCCCGACCCAGGTAGACGGTGCCGATGGCCCCCTTGCCGATTTCCTTGAGCACCTCATAGCGGCCCAGGGTAGGTCTGGTCTGGGTGTCGTTATTGTAGAGAACCGTTTTCTCGAAGCGGTCGCCGCCCGCGGGCGCGCCGCCCATCGTTTTGGCCTCCGCCCGCTTTAACCGCCAGATCCTCTCGTGGGCGTCCTTGTGCTTGCCGCCTTTCACTAGATATTCATAAACGGAAACGGCCTTGTTGAACATCCGTTTGCGTTCGAAATCCAGGGCCAGATTATAAATCGATTCCTTGACGGAATGGTCGTTAAGGGAGCACTTCCGGAAACTGTCGAAGGCCATATCGAGCAGCCCCTGGGCCTGAAAGGAGAGGCCCAGCATCTTGTTCATTTCGGTGTGTTCGTCCATCTTTTTCCCGGGTGCGGCCTGGTAGTGATTAAGCCTTTGCAGACTGAATCCCGAAATCACCGCGATGGTATGCGGGACGATGTAGAACCACAGGCCGTTGTTGATGAACATGAAGGCGGCCAGTCCCCACCAGCAGACCAGGAAAGTGGCCAGAATGGTCAGACTGAGTCTGGCATCCAGGCAATCGGTTATGTACAACAGGATGATGCCGAAATAAAGCAGAACCAGCGATTCCAGAAACCAGGCCCAGCCCGGCCGCTGGATGAAGCTCTGGTTGACGAGGTTCTCCACGCTCTCGGCGGTGATTTCAACGCCGGATTTAGCGAGGCCGGTCGGGGTGCGGTAGATCCTGGTCAAGGCGGGATCGGTTATGCCGACGAGCACCAGTTTGCCGTCCAGCACCCCTTTGGGAATTTTCCCGGCCAGAACCTCACCGAAGGAAAACCGCGATATGGTGAAGGGACTGGCATTGTAGTCGATCAACATCTTCAGATCATGCGAAAGCGGCGCCTGTTGGCTGCCGAAGCGGATGGCTTTGATGATCCCGTAACTGCTGACGAATTGTGCCTCGGTAAATTGATGATCCGTGTAGGCGAGCGCCATCTGCAGGGCAAGGGAGGGGAACAGCTGTCCCTGGTAGTAGATCAGCAGGGCCTCCCGCCGCGTGATGCCGTCCGGGTCGGATTCATGGTTTACGTGACCGTAACGGCTCGCTACCGCGGCCAGGTCTCGAAAGGGTATTTCAATGGTTTGGGGAGAGCGGTGCGGCCTGAAGGCCAGCAGGGGATTGCGGAACCCCTTGAGCAATTGTTGCGGTTTGTAGGAGGGGGGGGGTGCGTCCAGGGTGTTTTTTTTCAGCCAGCCGGGAATTTCCAGTGGCGCGGCGGTTTCAGGGTCCCAGTCGAATTTCAGGGCCAGCACGATGTTTTTGGCCGGTTTGATCGCCGCGACCAGAAGGGAATCGTGATCGATCTTTTTGCCGGTTTCGGCCAGGAGGGCATCGGCCCGGACCAGGTTCTCCCCGCCGTCCGCGATTTTGCCGAGAGCCTGGCGCAGGTTGTTTATTTCGTCAAGGGCCGGGTTGACGATCTTGCCCGGATAGAGAATGTCGATTCCGACGGCTTTCGCCTCGGCCTCGGAAACTTTGTTGACCAGATCGGCCATGTAGGAACGGGGCCAGGGCCAGGGGCCGATTGCCTCCATGCTTTTTCGGTCGATCTCGATAATCGCCACCGGGCTCGGCTCGTCCCGTTGGCGCAGCCTCGACAGGAGATCGTATACCTTCAGATCGAAGAAATTCAATGGTGCGTAACCGCCGAGCATTCCCGCCAGCAGCGGAAGGGTGATTATCAGACAGATTAACCAGTTCGGTATGATGATGGGCTTTTTTTTCATCTATATAAGGGATTCCGGTTCAGCAGGGAGTAAAGTGCTTGACCTGATAAGATATTAAAGTAATGATAATGAGCCTATGCTAACATTTGAGTGGCTTTCGGGCAAGAGATGAGCTTGTTGACGAATTATTTTTTTAGGGAGGAACTTCCATGAAAATCTTTACAGGGATTTTGTTGGGATCGGGTTTGCTGCTCTTCGCGGCAACTAATGCCGCCGCCGTCGGTGTCGAAGTGGCGGTGGGGGGCTGGGCGCAGGGGCTGGATGGGGAGCTCTCCTATAAAAGTCCTCTGATCGGCGACAGAGTGGATCTCGACCGGGAGGCGGGCTACGATGACGAGGACCGTTATTTCGGGCGGATCAAGCTCGATCTGCCGGTGCTGCCCAATGTCTATTTTCTGGCAACCCCGATGGAATTTGAAGGGGACGGCAATAAAGACGTCAAATTCAAGTTCGGCGATGCGGAGATTGACGCTAACGTTCCTTTTTATTCCAAGGCCAGACTGGATCACTACGATCTGGCCCTCTATTACGGAGTGCCGTTGACCGGAGTCGCCTCCCTCGGCACCCTCGGCATCGATCTCGGCATTAATGTCCGCCGCCTGGAGATCGACATGGTAGTCAGGGACAAAGCGGGGCTTGGGAAAGAGGATTCGGTGGACGAGACCTTTTACGTCCCCATGGGTTATCTGTCGGTCCAGCTTAAACCGACCGACAAGCTGGCCCTGGAGGGTGAGCTCCGGGGGATCGCCTACAGCGGCAATCACTATTACGACCTGATCGCCCGGCTCAAGTACCGCTTTTTCGGACCGGCCTTTGGCGCGATCGGCTGGCGTTACGAGGATTTGAGTATTGACGAAGACGATGTGCTGGCCGATATCACCATCTCCGGTCCCTTTGTGGAGGGCGGCCTGCAGTTCTGATCCCGCGCGATTGGCCGGTCAGGCGGACAAGGGCGGAGCGCATTGTGCTCCGCCCTTGTCGTGTAACCGATCACGGGATGAGACGCCCAGGTTCGGCCATTCTCCCATCCTGTAAGCGATCACAGGGTGCCGCAGGTTGTGGTAAGGGGGACGGCGATGCGTACATTGTGTACGTGAGCCGGGCCGATCGCCGCAAGATGTGGTGCCCTGTGATCGCTTACCTTGTCGTTTATTCGGCGGCCAGACTCTGGATGTACATCTTTAATGAACGCATCTCGACGCTGCGCCCGTCGATTTTATTGCCCTCAAGGGGGCCGGTGACGCATTGGTTGATAACTTTTACCAGTTTTTTGTTGTCCGCCGCTTTTTCCAGACCTTCGCCGCCGGGGTGACAGCTGTTGCAGGTCTTGTCGTTCGGCGAGCCGCCCAGGGTGGGATCGTTGAAAAGCTCCTTGCCCAGTTCCGCCGAGCTTTTTGCGGCCATCGCCTGCCCGCCGATCAACAGGATTGCCCCGGCCAGTAAAACCGTCAACAGATAGATCTTTTTCATGCTCCTCTCCTTTGAAAAAAATTAATAAGTGGTAGGTCTTACTCTGAGTAAGGCATTTCACGAGGGATTGCAAGAAAAAAGTTAGGCCGGGTATCGTTACCTTAACTCATTGCTGTCGATATAGGCGTAGGCGCTGTGCTTGTGAATAGATTCGAAACTTTCCACGCCGGCGGAAAACCAGGTGATATCGGGGTCGGCCAGGGCATTCTCCGCCACCTTGCGTACCACGTCCTCGACGAACATCGGATTAAGATAAGCCTGCTCGGTGACGAATTTTTCATCCGGTCTTTTCAGCAGCGCGAAAACCTCGCAGGAGGCGGTCGACTCGATCATGTCGATCAGGTCTTCGACCCAGATGAATTTACGGTGGCGGATGTTGAGGTTGATTTCGGCCCTCTGGTTATGGGCCCCGTAAGCGCTGATCTCCTTGGAACAGGGGCAGAGCGTGGTCACCGGCACCCAGACCGACAGGATCAGATCGTTGACGGCATCGACCCCGCAGGTGAAGCGGCAGCGATATTCCATCAGGCTCTTGGTGTTGCTGACCGGCGCGGTTTTTTCGATGAAATAGGGAAAGGTCATCTCCATGCCGGCCGAAACGGCGCTCAGTTCCTGCTTGACCTCCTGGATCAGGTCGGGGAAGATGGTCACACTCAAGTCATCCTGATACTTGTTCAGGATCCTGATGAAGGTGGAGACGCAGGTTTCCCGGTAAGACCGCGGCAGGTTAACCCGCAGATCGATAGTGGCGACTGTATCCTGATGGCCCCCCTTTTTCTGGCGGATCTTCACGGGATAGCTGATGTTTTCGATGCCGACACTCTTTAGTTTCATGCCCGCGAATCTAACGTTTTTTTTTTATACTGTCCAGTCCGGCTTCTCGCGGACCGAATAAAAGGTAAGCGATCTCAGGGCACCGATCTGCTGTGTTATCGGCCTGCTCAGGTACACCAGTACACCTCGCAGGCCGATGCCTTGCATCTCCGGCCCCCTGTGATCGCTTACCGGCTGGGGGATTGGCCAACCCTTGGCGCCTTATCCCGTGATTGGTAATAATAAAAGTGCTCTTTTGCCGCCGGTGGTGGAGCCATTTCTGGAAGTGGCAAGGTAGTTATGTTAAAGTGATCTTGATTATGGCGATGGATTTTTAAATTGAGTGAAAGCGATCAGGAATTAAAGATCAGGGTCGACAAGTGGTTGTGGGCGGCCCGGTTCTTCAAGACCAGGGCTTTAGCCGCCCGAGCCGTTACCGGCGGGCATGTGCATGTCAACGGCGAGCGGGCCAAACCGGCCAGGCCGGTTAAAACCGGTGATGAATTAAGGATCACCCGGGGTAATGACGAATTTGTGGTTTTCGTCACCGCTCTGCATGACCGCCGGGGCCCGGCTGCTCTGGCCCGGACCCTGTACGAGGAAACCGAAGCCAGTATCGAGGCGCGGCTCCAGGGGCGGGAAGAGCGGCGGCTTATGGCTACGGCCGGCGGTAAGGGTCCGTTGCGCAAACCGGGCAAGAGGGACCGGCGTTTGATCAGAAAATTCATCAGGAATATCGCTGATGATTGATCCGGGCCCGCCAGGGATATGGCGGCGTTGCCTGAACCGGTTCGATTTAGATTTTTTGCGAACTCATCAACTTTGAATTTATTTTTAGGAGAATTAACCATGCGGAAGATCGAAAGGGCGCTTATCAGCCTCACTGATAAATCGGGGATCGAATATTTTGCCCGGCAGCTTGAGGCGCTGGGAGTCGAAATCCTTTCCACCGGCGGCACCGCCAAAAAAATGCGTGAAGAGGGCATAACGGTCAAGGATGTCTCCGAGTTCACCGGTTTCCCCGAAATGCTCGATGGCCGGGTCAAGACCCTGCACCCCAAGGTCCACGGCGGCATTCTGGCCCGAAAGAGCGATCCCGACCACTTGGCGCAGATGGAGGCCCACGGTCTTCTGCCCATCGACCTGGTTGCCGTCAACCTCTATGCCTTCGAGAAGACCGTTGCCGATCCCAACTGCACCCTGGCCTCCGCCATCGAAAATATCGACATCGGCGGTCCGGCCATGCTCCGCTCGGCGGCCAAAAACTATGCCGACGTCACCGTGCTGGTCGATCCGGGTGATTATCCTCTGATAATCAGCGAGATCAATGAGACCGGCAATACCACCCTGAAGACCCGGTTCCGGTTGGCCGCCAAGGTTTTCGCCCTTACCAGCCGTTACGATATGGCGATATCCGCCTGGCTGGACAAGGTGGATATCGATAGTCACCCCGAACTTGCTTAAGGGAAAAGTTCAAGGGACAAGGGACAAACTTTAAGTCTTGAATTTTGAATCTAGTTTTTAGTCTTGAGTCTGCTTTAATTAGTTGGGAGAAAGGCATGAAAATGGCGGTATTGCTGTCCGGCAGCGGCCGGACCCTGGATAATTTTCACGAAAAAATCGCGGCGGGGGAGATGCTGGGCTCGATCGAGGTGGTCATCTCCAACGTCGATAATGTTCTCGGCCTCGAAAAGGCGGCGGGCTACGGTTATCCGGCCTATCACGCCCCGGATAACGACGAGATCAACCGGATCATCGCTGACTACGATGTCGATCTGATCCTCCTGGCCGGTTTTCTGAAACTCTATCAGCCGCCGCCGCGCCTGGGCAGATCGGTGTTGAACATCCATCCCGCCCTGATCCCCTCCTTTTGCGGGGCCGGCTATTACGGGATGCGCGTCCACCGGGCCGTTAAGGCGCGCGGGGTCAAGGTTTCCGGCTGCACGGTCCATTTCGCCAACGAGGTTTACGATGAGGGCCCGATCATTGTCCAGAGATGCGTGCCGGTCGAGGAAGCGGACACCCCGGCCGATATTGCCGCCCGGGTTTTCGAGGCCGAGTGCGAGGCTTTTCCGGAAGCGGTTAATCTGGTGATCGACAAGGGTATTGATTATTTCTGGAAATAATAGAGAGGGCCTGGAAGGATGAAAAGTGAAAAACAGCAGATAATGACCGCCGGCGATATCGATCTGGCCCTGTCCAGAATCGCTCTCCAGATCGTTGAGCGCAACCGTAATGTCAATAACCTGGCGATTGTCGGCATCCATACCGGCGGGGTCTATCTGGCCGAACGGATCAAGGAGTTGATCAAAAACCGGGAGAACGTCGAGGTGCCGTTCGGCAGTCTCGATATCACCCTCTACCGGGATGACTGGAGCATGGCGAGCCAGAGTCCGATCGTCAAGACCACCGACCTCAACTTCCCGGTTGAGTGCTGCACCATGGTTCTGGTCGACGATGTCCTGTTCACCGGCCGCACCATCCGGGCGGCCCTTGATGCCATCATGGACTTCGGGCGGCCCATGGTCATTCAGCTGGCGGTTCTGGTTGATCGGGGCGGGCGCGAACTGCCGATTCAGCCCGATTTCGTCGGCATGCATGTCAAGGTCGAGGACCATGAACGGATCGATGTCCTTCTTAAGGAAAAGGCGGGGGGCGATGAAGTGATCCTGGAGTCTCGGTAATTTATCGGCGGCTAAAATCCTGAATCCGTGAGCGCTCGAGAACGGTGCGGATGCAAGGCGGCAACGATGTTGATAATACTAATGGTATATCAACGAGTTGTCAACGCGGCAGATGCGCCGTTATCGGGCGTCCCGCAGGGCGGCGGGGTGAATCTTGGCGACTCAATGAAAAGACCATTATTTCACGTAACAACAAACGGATAAAGCAAAATCCCCCACTAAGCCGTCACGGATTCAGGAAAATGTGACAAACCCGCAAAAACTCGCCAGATCAGCGAAGATTAGCGGAGCGCACTTCGACAAGCTCGGCACAACGTTAAATCAACAAGTTATTCCGCACACCCTGAGCCTGGCGAAGGGTTTTTTGAGTTTTTACGAACTCATCAGGATTCGAGGAACATGGCCAAACCGGAAAAGGCCGCCAGTGACCTGCACTACATTCATCAACGGGTCAGGAAGAAGGAGGCCGATTATCAGACCTACCGTTTCACCCGCCGGCAGAACGATATCCTCAAGACTTTTTTTGATCTTGCCCAGGAATTCGACAGCTTGCAGGATTTTTACCGGATTTGCGTGGCGGTCCCCAATCTGTACCTGGATCTGCAGGTCAGGCTATATCTGCTCGATATCAACACCGATAGGTTCGAATTGGTCTGCGATTCCCTGAAAGGTTTGCTTCCCGAACCGAGTCCCGCCCCTCCGTATCTGGAACCGCGCAAGAGTCCTTATGAGCACGGCGATTCCTATCTGGTCCCGATTGCCCGCAAACATTACGATTCGGAAGATACCCCGGTCCGCTTTCTGCAAGGCCGGCTGCTGGGGATGCTTGAGGTCTCGCCGCAGGGGGAGATGACGGCGGCCGACTATTTCTTTTTCGGCAAGTACACCAACCGGATCGCCCATAACCTCCATAATCGCCGGCTGGTCCAGCAGAATATCCGGCACCTGGAATTCATTAACAATCTGGTCATGGACATCGAGCACAACGTCATCATTCCCAATATGTATTTTCGGCATCTTTTCAACCAGCTCCGCAAGAATCTCGACCGCCTTGCCGGCCTTGTCGAGGAGCTGCCGCCCGCCGGTGAACCGCCGCCCGCCGGGCAAAACGTCCGGACCCGGTTGCTTGAACTCCAGGCGGAATTCGCCGAGAATCATCGCCAGCTGCTGGACCACCATGTCAATACCTCGCTATTCCTGGAGAGCCTCTTCCGGCGGGATCATTTCAAGGAAGGCCACCTGGTCCTTAAAACCAGGCTGTGTTCGGTCGGATCGGAGATCATCCGCCCCCAGCTCGAAAATTACCAGAAACGGTTCGAGCTCTATGGGATCGAAGTGGAGCACCCCACCGGCATGGAGGTGGAAATCTATCTGACCGTCGATATCGGTCTGCTCTCCCAGGTTTACGCCAACCTTTTCTCGAACGGGGTCAAGTATGCCGAGGAGATTACCAGGAAAGACGGCAGCCGGCGCAAGGCCCTGGCCTATGGCTGGGAATTCTACCCCGACTTTTTCGGCCCGGGCATGTCCGGCATCAAGTTTAATGTTTTTACCACCGGTCGCCATCTTCGCCAGGCCGAGTTGTCCCGGATCTTCGAGGACGGGTTCCGGGGCGCCAATGCCTCCGGCAGTTCGGGAACCGGGCACGGGCTTTCCTTCATCAAGCAGGTGGTCGAGATCCATGGCGGCCGGGTCGGTTGCGAGCCGGTGGAGGAGGGTAATAATTTCTTCTTCGTTCTGCCAGTGCCGCCGCCGCTCGCCACCGTCGAGGCGGCTAATCCCGACCACGCCTGACGGGAGTGGCGCTTGATTCCGCTTAAAGACAATATTCCGGCCCGGCGCCTGCCGGCGGTCAACGCCGGCCTGATTCTGGTCAATGTCCTGGTTTTCATCCTCGAACTCCAGCTGGGGCCCGGGCTGGACGACTTCATCCGGGCCTACGGTTTCGTGCCGGTCCGCTTCATGGCTGCCCAGAGCGAGAACTTTCTGGATCTTGACCGCTTTATGCCGGTCTATTCATCGATGTTTTTGCACGGCGGCTTCCTCCATCTGCTCTCCAATATGTGGATGCTGTGGATCTTCGGCGACAATGTCGAGGACAGCATGGGCCACCGCCGTTATCTGCTCTTCTATTTGCTCTGCGGAACGGTTTCGGTCCTGGCCCAGGCCATGGCGAGCCCCGCCTCGCCGGTGCCTCTGGTCGGGGCCAGCGGCGCGATCGCCGGGGTGCTTGGCGCCTATTTTCTCCTGTACCCCCGGGCCAGGATTCTGGCCGTGGTGCCGATTTTCTTTTTCTTCTATATGATCGAACTGCCGGCCTTTGTCTTCCTGGGCCTGTGGATTCTCCTCCAGATCATGCAGGGGTACACCACCTATATGACGGCGGCCGAGGGGAGCGGCGCCGGCGGCATCGCCTGGTGGGCCCATATCGGCGGTTTCGCGGCGGGACTGCTGCTGATCAACCTGTTCAAGGAGAGACTGAAGGGCAGGGGCTAACCCTTTCTCTCCCCATCCCCCGCATGCCTCGCCCGGTTTCCCGATCCTTTCTTTTTGTCGAGCCGGCTTGCCAAACGGCTAATCGTGACTAATTTCTAAAAACCGATAAAGCGACAATAGCGAGGTAAAACAGGTGAAACATAAAATATTCACTAGAGCGGTTGATCTGAGCAGGGCAAATACGATCGTTTTTCACCTTTCCGATGGCGAGGCTCTTGCCGTGGCGGTTGAGAACATGGACGGCGATATGGAATTGGGGTTGGGCAGGATATGCGACACCTCGGAGTATAATGGCGAGGTTCATTATTTTCCGTGGGGCAACGCCTGAGCCTTGATGTTCCGCAAGTTGCACGGCCAGGGGCGCGTCTTTGCAAAGGCGGGTCCCTTTTTTTGGCGTCGCAAAAAGGCGGGATCGCCACAATGTCATTTCGACCAACCGGAGAAATCACAATAGTTCCAATAGGTTAAAGAATAAGATTTCTCACATGCGTTCGAAATGACAGCTTTTTTCGAGTTTTTGCGAACTCATCTTTTTTGATGGCGTCGCGAAAAGTACCGGGAGGGTATCTTATCAAACTCGATCTGAAAACCGACGGCCATGTCCACACCACCCTTTGCCGGCACGCTTCGGGAAGCATGGAGGAGTACGTCAAGGCCGCCATCCAGCGGGGCTTGGAGAGGCTCTTTTTCCTGGAGCATCTCGAGGTCGGGATTAATTATTTCGAGCGTACCTGGTTGAACCCCGGGGATTTTGATCGTTATTTCGCGGAGGGTAACCGGCTGCGGGAGAAGTATGGGGACAAGCTGTTCATCGGGCTGGGGGTCGAGACGGGCTATAATCCGGAGCGACACCGCGAAATTCTTGAGAAACTGGCCGAGTACCCCTGGGACCGGATCGCGGTTTCCTACCATTTCATGAGAATCGGGGACCGTCATTACAATCTGGTCAGCCGCAAACCTTATAATCTGGAAGTTCTTGGCCGGGCCGGGGTGGCCAAGGTGGTCTCGGCTTATTTCGATACCCTTCTGGAGGCGGTGCGGACTGTACCGGCCCAGGTCGTCTGTCATCTTGACGCGGTCCTGCGGTATCATCCGCAAATCCGCCTTGAGCGGGGCCATTACCTCCGGATCGAGATGATCCTCGCGGCGATGGTCGAACGGGGCATGGCCCTGGAAGTCAACGTTTCCGGGTGCCGGATGCGCGGTGCGCCGTTTCCGGCCCTGGATATTATCGAGGCGGCGGTGCGGCGCGATATTCCGCTGGCGGTGGGTTCCGACGCCCATCGCCCTGAAGATGTGGGGCAATTCGGGATGCTGGCCGAGGTCTTTGGGGAGTCGTCAGTCAAGCTCGATGGCTAGGGGGACCGCGTAGAGTTTTCGGGAGATGGTCTCGGTCGGACCGAGACGCCATGGGCCGCAGGACCCCTTGTCGCCGAGGTGTTGGTCTATTTTGGCGACGAGGCCGGCGATGTCGATAATCGGGTGCCTGGCGAAGACCTCGGGTAATCCCTGGGTCAGATGGCAGGCCAGGCATTTGCCGGGGCGCTCGGCGAGATTCAGCTTGAAATGCAGAACTTTCCGGTCGGGATCACGGCCTTCATAACTGAGGCGGATGTTGTATGCTCCTTCCTCGACATCGCCGTAAAGAGCCTCGAAGAACTGGTCGGTTCGTTGGTCTGGGAGCAGTTCGCCGAGCAGGTTGGCGGTGAATATTTCCTTGAAGTTATCGCTGGTCATCGCGGTATTCGGTCTCTTTTCCATAGTTGTCGCGGAAAGGTGGGCTTCAACCCGGTAAGATAACTTGTCCGAGAAAGTGCGTCAATCCAATTTGTTGCCGCGTAACCGATCACGGGATAAGCCGCCCAGGATTGGCCAATCTCCCATGAACTCCCGTTGCACCGCCTTTGCGCCTGTGGTAAATACAAGGTCCGCCCCTGCAATCACATCTGGATTGTGGACTTTTGGCGAAGTTACAACCCTTTAATTTAATTGTTTTTTATATGCAACCATCTCTTTTCCCTTCACAAAATCAAGATCGGGCCGGGGCTCGGGGCGCTTTCCGGGCCGGCGATCTGAACCGCGCCCAGCTCGAAGCGGCCACCTGCATGGGTGCGCCGGTCCTGGTCATCGCCGGGGCCGGCACCGGCAAGACCCGCACCCTGGTCTACCGGATGGCCTACCTGATCGAACAGGGGGTGGCGGCCGACAATATCCTGCTGCTGACCTTCACCCGCAAGGCGGCCCAGGAGATGATCGAACGGGCCGGCCGGTTGATCAACGATCCCGGCCGGAAGGTCACCGGCGGCACCTTCCATGCCATGGCCAATATACTTCTGCGGCGCTACGGGCATCATCTCGGCTACGCGCCGAACTTCACGATTCTCGACCGTTCCGACTCCGAGGGGATTATCAATTTGATTAAATCCTCGCTGGAGCTGGGCGGTTCCGGGAAACGGTTTCCCTCGAAAAGGGTGGTCTGCAATCTTCTCTCCCGTTCGGTGAATAAATGCACCGATATCGAAACGGTCATTGCCGACCAGTACAGCCATCTGGAGGAGTACCGCTCGGAGCTGGAGAGGATCTTCGCTGATTTCCGGAAGTTCAAGCTTGAGCACGGTTTGATGGATTACGACGACCTCCTGGTCAATCTGCGGCGGGTGATGACCGAGGTGCCGCGGGTCCGCGAGGAGATCGCCGAGCGCTTCAATCATGTCCTGGTCGATGAGTATCAGGATACCAATCCGATCCAGGCCGATATCGTCAGGCTGGTCGCGGCGGGTCATAACAATGTCATGGTGGTCGGCGACGATTCCCAGTCGATCTACAGTTTCCGCGGCGCCGATTTCCGCAATATCATGGACTTTCCCAAGGTCTTCCCCGGCACCAGGGTGGTGCGGCTCGAGGAGAACTATCGCAGCACCCAGGCGATTCTGGCGCTGACCAATGCCATTATCGACAAGGCCGAGGAAAAGTACAGCAAGAAACTCTTCAGCAATATCGATGGCGGCGCCAAGCCGCGGCTCCAGGGAACCCTGGACGAAGCGGCCCAGGCCCGCCGGGTGGCCGAACAGATCGTCGAGCTGCGCGGCCGGGATGTGCCCGCCGATGAGATTGCCGTGCTGTTCCGCTCCGGCTTTCATTCCTACAAGCTGGAGCTGGAGCTGACCAACCGGCAGGTTCAGTTTGAAAAGAGGGGAGGGCTGAAACTGACCGAGTCGGCCCATATTAAGGACGTTCTCGCCTACCTGCGGGTGACCGGCAATCCCGGCGACCATCTTTCCTGGAACCGCATCCTGTTGCTGCTCGACAAGGTCGGCCCCAAGACGGCCCGCAATGTCCTCGACCGGATCCGGGCGAATGAGGACCCCCTTGAGGCAATCCGCGCTTTCCCGGCCGGTAAAAGCTGGCGGGCCGGTCTCGATAAACTTGTTGAGCTGCTGCTGAAGTTGCGGGCGCCCGGTCTTGAACCGGTGGCGATTTTCGATATGGTGATGGAGTACTATCGGGAAATTTTCGAGCGGATCTACCATGATGATTATCCGACCAGAAGCCGCGATCTTGACCAGCTGCGCCAGCTGATTTCCGGTTACGGCGACCTCCAGTCCCTGCTCGACGATACCACCCTCGACCCCCCCGAAACGACCGATGAATCGTTGGGCGGCCGGTTGGGCTCCCCCCCGGCCCAGGTGATCCTCTCGACTATCCATTCCGCCAAGGGGCTCGAATGGGACCATGTTTTCGTGATCAATCTGGCGGCCGGCCGTTTTCCGTCCTGCCAGCCGTTCATGACGGCCGAGTGGGAAGAGGAGCGGCGGATGTTCTATGTCGCCGCCACCCGGGCCCGTAAAATGCTCTATCTCTCCTATCCCCGGGAGGTGATGTCCTTTGATCGTCAGAGCCGGGCCGGCGGGATGTCGCCCTTTCTGGCCGAGCTTTCCCCGGCCCTGCTGGACAGCGGTCCGGGCGGCGGGACAACCATGGCCCGAAGCAAGCTATCGCCGCCCGCCCGGCAAGGCGGCGCGGGACGCGGCGGAGCGCCGGATATCAATCTGCTGACCGAAGGCGTCACGGTCAGGCACCCCTTTTTCGGCGAGGGCAGGATCGAGAAAACAAGCGGGAAAAGGTCGGTCGAGGTGTTCTTTCCGCGCCATGGCCGCAAAACCCTCCATCTCGATTATGCCAAACTGGAGATCATCGGCTGATGGATTACCGGCAAGCCTGGTCATATCTCGACGACCTGCAATTTTTCAAGATCAAGCTGGGGCTCGATTCGATGTCCGCCTTTCTGGAGAGCGTCGGCCGGCCCCAGGAAAAATTAAGATTCATCCATGTGGCGGGC
The DNA here is from genome assembly GCA_029210665.1 of Desulfobulbales bacterium. Lineage (GTDB taxonomy): Bacteria > Desulfobacterota > Desulfobulbia > Desulfobulbales > JAGXFP01 > JAGXFP01. The sequence continues at coordinate 7,500 of JARGFN010000005.1, read as the reverse complement.
ACCAACGGCAAGGGGTCGGTGGCGGCCCATCTCCTGACGATTCTGGCCGCGGCCGGTTACAAGGTCGGCCTCTATACCTCGCCGCATCTTTCGTCGGTCCGGGAGAGGTTTCGGATCAATCACACCTATATTTCCGAGCGGGAATTTGCCGAACATGCCACCGCGATCAGAAATTCCCTGGCCGGTAACCGCTTGCCCCGTGGTCCCGGTGATTGCTTACCCCGGATCACCTATTTTGAATTCACCACCGCCCTCGCCCTGCTCTGGTTTGCCGAGCAACAGGTCGATCTGGTTATCCTGGAAGTGGGACTGGGCGGCCGTCTCGACGCCACCAATGTCGTCACCCCCCTGGTCGCCATCATCACCAACGTCTCGATGGACCACGAAGCGCACCTCGGCAACACCTTGGCCGAAGTGGCCGGCGAGAAGGCGGGGATTATCAAACCCGGCGTGCCGGTAGTCTCCGGGGTGGTGGCGGATGAAAGCCTGGCGGTGGTGGAGGGGAGCTGTCGCGAACGGGGCGCCCCGCTTTATCTGCTCGGTCGCGATTTTGATTGCGCGGAGCAGACCGACGGGCGGTGGACCTATCGACCCATCGGGCATGGGAAGCCGCTGACCGGTCTCAGGGGCGGCTTGGCCGGCGGCTACCAGCGGACCAACGGCGCTATTGCCCTTGCCGCCCTGGAAATTCTCGGCAAAGTGGGTTTTCCGGTTGCCGGGGAGACGCTCCGGGCCGCCCTGCCCGAGGTCATCTGGCCCGGCCGCCTGGAAAGCTTCTGCCTGAGCGAACCCGGGTTGAGAAAAACGGTTTGTCCCGATCCGGCCGGAGTCGGGCATGGTTATCGGCGCTACCTGCTTGACGGCGCCCACAATCCGGCCGGAGTGGCATCACTGGTCGGCTATCTGCGTTCCCGGGACGATTTCGATAAACTTGTCGTGGTCTGGGCCAGCATGGCCGACAAGGACTATGGAACCTCACTGGCGATGATTGCCGCCCTGGGCGACATCCTGGTCTTCACCAGACCGGAGGAGGAGCGTTCCGCCTCTCCCGGGGCGCTGGCCGAAGCCTTAGCCGCGGAACACCGGGGGAAAACAATCTGTGTCGATGGGGTCGGGAACGCCCTGGAAAAGGCCCGGCAAATTACCGGCGGCAACGATTTGATCTGCGTGGCCGGCTCCCTTTATCTGGTCGGCGCGGTCCGGACCCTTTTGTTGGGAGAACTGGTCGGATGAGTTGGGAGGACGGCATCTCCTTTGCCGGGGTCGACGATGCGGCCATTCGCCGGGAGAAGGCCAGGGCCCGCGATCTCCGCAAGAGCCGTTGGTGGCGGAACAAGATCGGCGAGGGCCGCTGCTACTACTGCGGCGGGCAGACTCCGCCGGCGAAATTGACCATGGACCATGTGGTGCCCCTGACCAGGGGCGGGGCCAGCACCAGAAACAACCTGGTGCCGTCCTGCAAGGAGTGCAATACCAAAAAGAAAACCATGCTCCCCCAGGAATGGCAGGAATACATGGCTGGTTGCCGGGCGGGCGGTAGCGGTGCGAAAGATGGTTGATCCGGGTCCCGGCCGGCTTGGAAGAACGGCGGGGGATCGATCTATTGGTCCGGAAGGGCAACGCAGTCGGGGCAGAGGCCTTTGTATGAGATGTGGTGGCCGTCTATCCGGTAGCCGCTGATTTTTTCGGCCTCTTTTTCAAGGTCCGGTTTTAATTCGATCGGGACATCCTCGACCCGGCCGCATCTGGTGCAGTTGATGTGGTAGTGCGGTTCGGGGTTGCCGTCGAATCTTTTATGGGGCTCGCCGAAGTCCAGTTTCTGGATGGTCCGGCAATTGCTCAGCAGCTGCAGATTACGATAAACCGTGCCCAGGCTGACGTTAGGCAGCTTTTTCTTGACTATTTCGTAGACATCGCCGGCGGTCGGATGGAAATAAACCTTGGACAGCTCTTCCAGAATAACCTTCCGCTGATTGGTCATTCGTAATATCTTTCCACTTCTCTTTTCCTTCATTGCACTACTCATCCGGTTGGGGAAACGAACATATCCATACAATACTACAGACCTTAAAATAACGAAATAGTCATTTTGCCGAAATCAGCTATTTTTCGGAAAATCTGGCAAACAATCATAATGTTTGCTATCAATAATCACCTAGGCAGATGCCGATTTCCCTGGCGGTCATTATTTTATCGCTGCTGAGCGGCACCTTTTTCCGTTGCTTGATGGCGTCGGCCAGAGGCACGGCTTCCATTTCGCCGTTGACCAGTGAAACCATCTGGTCGAATTGATTGTTTTCCGCCATTCTTACGGCCGCCGCGCCGAAACGCAGGGCGAGGAGGCGGTCGAAGGTGGTCGGTGAACCGCCGCGCTGAAGGTGGCCGAGGACCATTGAGCGGGTGTCCTTGCCGGAATTCTTCCTTATCTTCGCCGCCACCCATTCGCCAATGCCGCCAAGCAGCAGTTCCTGGCGGCCGATCTCCGATTTATCGGTTTTTTTGTGGATTCGGCCCGATTTTTCGGCACAGGCCCCCTCGGCGACCACAATGATGGCATAGTGCTTGCCGTGCAGTTCGTTGTCGGTGATTTTGCGGCAGATGGTTTCGACGTTAAAGGGAATTTCGGGAATCAGGACGATATCGGCGCCGCCGGATATCCCGGAACTGAGCGCGATCCAGCCCGAGTCCCGGCCCATTACCTCGACGATCAGCACCCGGTCATGGGATTTGGCGGTGGAGTGAAGCTTGTCGATGGCCTCGGTGGCGGTCGAGACGGCGGTATCGAAACCGAAGGTCATCTGGGTTGCTTCCAGGTCGTTGTCGATGGTCTTGGGTACGCCGATTACCGGCATTCCTTTCTCAACGGCGAACCGATGAGCTATCTCCAGACTGCCGTCGCCGCCGACCGCGATATGACATAAGAAACCCATGCGGTTGAAATTGGTCATGATCCGGTCGGAAACATCCCGTAAGTGGATTTCCCCGGCCAGGTTTTCCACCGGCATCGCAAAGGGATTGCCTTTGTTGGTTGAACCGAGGATGGTGCCGCCCGTGGGCGTAATATCCCGAACCTGCTCGTCGGTCAGCCTTACCAGTTCGTCAAGCTCAAGGAGCCCCCGGTAACCGCTTCTGCTGCCGTATACTTCCCAGCCCCTGGCCTGGGATGACTTTACCACCGAATATATTACCGCGTTCAATCCGGGCGCATCTCCGCCGCCGGTTGAGATTACGATTCTGTTCATGTCGAATCACCTGTGATGTTCCTGATCGGGAGGCTTTTTTACCGGCATATACCCACGGGGCATAAGTTTCGTACGAGCAGGCTGCTCAACGCAGCTATATGCAACTTAGCAGAAAAGCGGGGTAGGGATCAGCAAAAAACGGTTGCCGCCGGGTAATATTTACAGAATTTATTGAGCCGCGTCATTGACAGTTTCCTTAGGGAATATATATAGTATACTCGTAAAGTTTCTGTTTTTCGACTCCGGTGCCTCTTTTTGTGAATCATGGGCCGGAAGGATATCAATGCTGATCTTTACTCAGCCATTATTTTTTATATTATTAATAAAGTATGGAGGATTTTGAAATGTTGGAAGTTACCGATCTGGCAGTATCCAATCTCAAGGATTATATGGCGCAGAACAAGGTCGATTCCGCTTTGCGCGTCGCCTTGATGCAGGGCGGCTGATCCGGTCCCTCTCTGGGATTGGCTCTGGATGAGCCAAAAGATAACGATGCGAAAATGGAACAGGATGGTCTCACCTTTCTGGTGGACAATGATCTGATGAAGGATTGCGGAGATATCAAGGTCGATTTTGTCGAGAGCGGCATGCGGTCCGGCTTTTCGATATCCTCCACGATTCCGGTCAGCGGCGGCGGTGGCGGTTGCAGCAGCGGCAGCTGCGGGTCCGGATGCGGCTGATTTAGGCAACAGATGTCGTGAAGATCGTGTAACCGTTCAGCAGCACCACATCTTGCGACGATCAGCCCGGCTCACGTACAAAAGTACGCATCGCCGTCCCGCTTGCCGCAACCTGCGGCACTGCTGAACGGTTACAGTCCGGCGATTGTGGGGCTTTGGCGGCTATGCCGGTGAACGGTTACAAAGATCATCAACGGCCTCCCGTCTTTACGAAAAGACGGGGGGCTTTTTTTATAAAGCTGAGTTGAGTCGCTTGTCGACTCAAACGAAACTTATGCCCCGTGGGTATAAGCTCTTCTCGGCCCGGTTGATATACCGTGCCTCGGAAAAATCCGCGCTGCGGTATTAGGCAGGCGCCAGAAGGGAGGTTGGGAGATGGCGAACAGGCTTGACGAGGAGCAGGGCCGAGTTCTGCTTGATGCGGCCAGAAAAGCCATTATGGAAAAGCTGCACCTTCCCGTCCCGACCGAAAAGCGGCAAACGGCTGGGGATGTTGCGCGGGATCCGGTATTCCTCGAAAAACAGGGAGTGTTCGTCACCCTGCATCTTGAGGGGCGGCTGCGCGGCTGTATCGGCAGCCTGGTCGGGACGCGCCCCCTGATCGACGGGGTGCGGGAAAACGCGGTCAATGCCGCCTGCAACGATTACCGTTTCGAACCGGTGCCCCCCGGGGAACTGGACGAAATAGATATTGAGGTCAGCGTTCTTTCGGAACCGCAACCCTTGCGGTACGATGATGTCGATGATCTCATCAGTCGCCTGCGTCCGTTCATCGATGGGGTCATTATCCGAAAGGCCGGGGCGACGGCCACTTTTCTGCCCCAGGTGTGGGAACAGCTTCCCGATGTTGCCGAATTCCTCTCCCATCTTTGCCTGAAAGCCGGGCTGTCGGCCGATGAATGGCGTCGGGGCGACCTCGCGGTCAGCACCTATCAGGTCCAGTCTTTCGCCGAGCTGGGTCATCAGGCTTGATGGCCCAGGCTGCCAAGACAACGGCCGGTGATGCCCGGCTGGTCAGGCTCGCCTCGATAGTCTCGGTGGCTGTTGCGCTGGCCCTGGTCCTGGTGAAGGCGTGGGTCTGGCTGCTTAGCGGTTCGCTCAGCGTGCTGGCCTCCCTGGCCGACTCCATGCTTGACGGGGCCGCATCGCTGATTAACCTGCTGGCGATTCGCTACTCCCAGAAATCGGCCGACAGCGATCATCCGTTTGGGCACGGTAAGGCCGAATACCTGGCCGGTCTCGGCCAGTCCCTGTTTATTGCCGGGTCCGCTCTGTTCATTCTCGTCCAGGCCTTGCGGAGAATTGTCGAGCCCCATCCCCTTGACGTCACCGGCTTAAGTGTCGGGGTGATGATCTTTGCGGTATTGCTTACCGCCGCTCTCGTCCTGTTTCAGCAAAAGGTGGTGGCGCGGACCGGCAGCATGGCCATCAAGGCCGATTCCCTGCATTATTCCGCCGATCTGTTCACCAATCTGGGGACCGTCCTGGCCCTGGCCCTGGCCGCAGCGGGTTGGGCGGTTCTCGATCCGCTGATTGCCGTGGTGATCGCCCTGGTGGTTCTCTATAATGCCTGGCGGATTGGTCACGATTCCACTCAATTTCTGCTGGACTGCAAGCTGCCGCCCGAACTTGAGGCGCGGATTTTCGCGATCGCCATGGCAAACCGCGGGGTGGAAGGGGTCCATGATATCAAGACCAGACGTTCCGGGCAGACCGAGATTATTCAACTCCATCTCGAAATGAAGGGGAGCATGCCCCTGGCCGAATCGCACCGGATTGCCAAGGAGGTGGAAAACGATATCCGTAAGACTGTTCCGGCCGCCGATATCATTATCCATCAGGATCCCATCGCGGGTCGAGAGTAGATGGCCAGGCAAACCCGAGAAAATCCCGTCCTTACGGGAACGGTCATCCTGGCCGCCGCCGCTGTCGGCGCAATCCTTGCCTTTCGCGCCGTCCGGCTGGTGGGCGTCGGTTTGGCGATTATCCTTGGAAAAACCAACCGGGGGCCGCTTAAAAAGCATAAGCTGAGTTGAGCAGCTCTGCTGCTCGTACGAAACTTATGCCCTGTGGGTGTAAGCCGGGTTCAAAAGCGGATCCCGAGCCATAGAGGCGAGACCGGTTTTGCGAACTCGCCGAATAAGTGAGACCGGCGCGGTTTTTCGTTGGAAAATCGGAAGTTGCTTTTTGGCCGGGAGGATGCTATAAAACCCCTGGTTTCAAGAGATTCCCGGATCGCTTACAGTGATTTTGCCTGGGTGGCGGAACTGGTAGACGCAAGGGACTTAAAATCCCTCGGGGTTCGCCCCGTGCGAGTTCGATTCTCGCCCTAGGCACCAGTAAAATAAGGGTCCAGCCGTTGCAGATTAACGGCCGGACCCTTTTTGATTTGGGAACGGCCCTCGATTTCGATGGTCCCCGGCGAAAGCCGAGAAACAGGGAGGTTACTCTCTTAGGACATTTTGCCGGTGCCAGGCGAGGTTTTTCCGGGAGGGGATAAAGGCTTCCTGCTTGGGTTTGGCGATGGTCCTGCCCTTGAAAATCAGGATATGGCCGGGCAGATTGCCGTTCAGCCTGACCGCGATCGGGATTGTCACTTCATATTCCTCGCCGATGCCGAGCAAGCCGTTGGCGAATGACCAGCCGCAAATTTTGCAGAGGGCCAGCCCGTTACTCGGATGGTCGTCGCCGCCGAGCTGCCGGGGAATAATCCGGGTTGCATCGACGGCGGAATGACCCTCGGGAGTCATCAGCTTTATGCCGCAGATCGCGCAGCGATGGTCGTAGATATCCACAATCGCCGTCGCGAAGCCGAGCGAGGAAATTTTCCGTTTTATTGCGTCGCCCCGGCCGGTTTTTATGGTCGGAGCCAACGCGTCGTTCAATAATTCCTTGCGGTAGATGGCGGCTCCGTGATTTATCAGGGCAACGTCCAGCAGGGCGGACTGGATTTTGTTCGCGAAATAGGTCGAGATCAAGGTTTCACGCATGGTTTTTCTGGCGTGCTGCTCGGTCAACAAGGGGCTGATTTCCGGATCGATTGTGGCGCCGAGATAGCTCTTGTGGAGCTTGCCCATCGTGTCTATCGGCAGTCGGACGGCGGTTTCTTTCAGGCCGGTCATTTTCCAGAAGCCTTCGTCCTCAAGGGCCATGAACGCGGCGGCCAGGTCAGGGGCGGCGCCGGCCGAAGTAACGGTTTTCCAATAACGGTTGTAGATTCCGGCAAGTTCAAAAGAGGGCTCCACGAGATTTTCCCGAATAAAGCCGCCGGCCGCCATGTCGATCACCGAAAGGAGCAGCAGAGGCTTGCCGGGGTCCTGAAAGAAGGTGGCTGCCGTCCAGTTCGTCTTGTTCCGGTGGGTATGCAGTTTGGCGAGTTTTTCCAGACAGACATTCAGCGGTTCTTCCATTGGCCATCCCGTCGTTGATGGTTGATGATGAGTTCGCAATAAGTCGAAAAAAGCCGTCATTTCGAACGCATGTGAGAAATCTTGTTCCTTGCACCCACGGGTACTATTAAGATTTCCTGAATCCGTGACGGCTTCGTGGTGAATTTCACTTATCAGTTTGTAATTATC
>JARGFN010000156.1 GCA_029210665.1 Desulfobulbales bacterium | reverse complement strand
CGACATGTTTCCCCAGACCCATCATCTTGAAAGCATGGTGCTGTTAACCCGCTGATTTCAAGAAGCCGTTCAGGACATCAGGAATTTGAAAAATCTTTGTTGCAAAGTTGAGGCAAGATTCCGGTCAACCGTCGATAGTAAAGACCATTCCGCAAAGACCGAATCAATCGCCCCCATTAACATCCAACATTCCGCCCGGCTATAATAAGCCCTGGCATAATCGGGTTTCTTCCGGATCACTACGGAGAAAAATTTCTCGGCTTTGCGGAATTTTCCCAGGTTGAAATAGCAGATGGCAAGGGCGTTAAGCGCTTCGACGCAGTCAGGCTTTTTCAAGACGGAATTTTGGAAAGAATTCGTGGCAAGCTCATATGACCCTGATCGCATGTAACCGCAACCTAAAACATAATGAGCTTCGGGCACATCCGGATACAATTGAACCGCTTTTTTACCCACCTCAACCATGTTAAGATAGTTACCGGCATTATCGTGCCCTATGGCCTCTATCAATAATTGAGATATTTCATTACTCATTATTCGCCCCCAATCTCTCAATTGATGCGAGCTGACCGACATCTCTCATTTGATATTTTATTTCAAATAACAACAATTAGTCAATCGGTTACACCGGATGTAGCGGAATAAGGGAAGACCCTACCTGTTGACGGACTCGCAAAAAAAGTCTCGGGATGGCGTTACGGGGCCTCAAGTACCTCATGCTGCCCGAGGGCTTCCTCGCCAGCGCGGTTGAATATTGCCGGGCTTTCCGGCTATAATGAGCAGGCCGCCATGCAAAAACATTCCGAAGGACAACAGGCCAGGGTGGTTGCTGCCGCGCTGAAGGCTCTCGGCATCGACAACTTCCTGCTCGGCATCCAGGATGCCGCTTTCCCGGCCCTGCCCGAAGAGGATACCGGTTGCGGTTCCCCTTATTCCGACGGCGCCGCCGGCTTTCTCGAATTTGTCCGCGCCCTGGGTTTCAACGGTCTGCAGCTCGGCCCGCAGGGAATCACCGCCCGGGCCGACGCCTCTCCCTATGACGGCACCCTTTTTCCCCGCAACCCCCTTTCGCTGGCGCCGCTTAGGCTGAGCCGTTTGCCCGGGAATCTGCTGCCTCCGGGTGAAATAACGGCCCTCGTCAATCGCGGCCCCATCGGTACCGCCCGGGTCGATGTGGCATCCGCCGCAAGGTACATCCGGACAATTACCGATCTGGTCCGCGGTCGTTTTCGGCGGCTCGGCGGTCTCCAAAAGGGGCCGGTTGAGCCTCGCCTTGTCCGTCCCTATCTCGCCTCCCGGCGCCGTAACGCGGCCTGGCTTGAAAGAGACGGGCTTTACGAGATCCTTAAAGCTGGTTACGGCGGGAAAAACTGGCAAGAATGGGACGGCGGCGCCCAGGCCCGGCTCGACAGAACACTATTTGCGCCGCCGGCGGGAACCGGCCAGGCCGCGCAAAAACGGATCGGAGAGCTTTCCGGGCCGCACCGGGCAGCCCTTGAAGACTACTGCTTTATCCAGTACCTTCTGGCCGGGCAGCACGACGAGTTGAGGAGTCTGTGCGAAAACCTCGGCCTGAAGCTTTTTGGCGACTGCCAGATCGGCCTTTCCGACCGCGATGCCTGGTACGCTCAAGGTTTTCTCCTTGACGATTACCTCATGGGCGCACCGCCCAGCCCCACCAATCCCGAAGGTCAGCCGTGGAACTATCCGGTCTTCGACCCCCGCCGGGACCCGGCGGCCCGGCCCGGTTCTCCGTTTTCTGCGGGGGGAGCGGGTCGACAAGCTCTTTACCGAATACGACGGGCTGCGAATCGATCATCCCCATGGTCTGATCTGTCCCTGGGTTTACCGCGCCGCTGACCAGGACCGGATTCAGGCGGTGCGAACCGGTGCGCGGCTTTTCGCGTCCCCGAATCTGGCCGACCACCCGGGCCTGGCGAAATTCGCCATTCCGCGCCCGGAGCAGATCGATCTGGAGGCGGCCCGTTATGACGATAACTGGGTGAGGGGTCTCGATCCGGAGCAGGTCTGCCGGCAGGCCGCTTATCTGGCCGAGCGTCTCGCGATCCCGGAAAGAGCGCGACCGATTTGGACCGAAGATCTGCTCGCCGATCCCGGCGCCCTGGCCCAGGCCAAATTTACCGATTTATTCGTCGGGCCGGGCCGCAATATCATGGTCTTCTTTACCGACCTGCTCGGCATCGAAGAAGTATACAACCGGCCGGGCGCCGTCGGTCCGGACAACTGGTCGCTGCGCATCGAGCCCGATCATCGCCGGACCTACAGGGAAAGATCGGCCCGGCGGCGGGACCTTAATATCCCGAAAGCCCTGGCCCTGGCGCTGAGGGCCGGAGGGCCGGCCTGCCGCGATCAACACCGCGACCTGATCGATGATCTGGAAAATTACTGAATCGGTTTTCGTCTCCCAGCAACCCGGGAAAATTATTGACGAAAGACCGCAAAAAGAGTACTTTCCGCCGCCCTGGTCGGATAACAGGTTGATTTTCAAATTAACAGTTTGATATTATTGATATAATTTTACGGTTACGCGTCAGGTTTTCAGGAACAAATGCCCGGATTTCCGGCAGGGGTTTTCGCTTAATGAAAAATGATTTTTTGCTTGCTCCTTCGCCCGCCTTTCATTGCAGTGAGGAGTCGACCGCGCCACGCGCCGGCAGCTTGAACCTGATCGGGGTTTGCTTCGACGGCACCGCCTGTTTCCGGAAAGGGGCCGCCGCCGCTCCCGCGGCGATTCGCCGGGTATCCGGCGATCTTGAATCCTACTCGCCTTATCTGGATCTCGATCTGGAAGAGACCGGCCCCTTTTACGATCTCGGCGATCTGGCAATGACCGATTCCGGCGATCCCCATCGGGACTGGCAGTCATTGCAGGACTCTTTTGCCGGCCTGGCCGGCAGGATGGACGAATCAACCCGGTTCCTGGCCTTGGGCGGCGAGCATTCGATTTCCTGTTTATTCATCGAAAGGTGCCTGGCCCTTTTTCCCGATCTGGTCCTGCTCCATCTCGACGCCCATGCCGATCTCCGGGACGGTTATCAGGGTTTCGATTATTCCCACGCCGCGACCATCAGGCGCTGTCTCGATCATTTCGGGCCGGGCCACCGCTTGGCCCAGTTCGGAATCCGCTCCGGAACCAGGGTCGAGTTCGACTGGATGCGGACGGCGGGGACCCTCTATCCGAACCTGGCCGAATTCATTGAATTCATCAATGAACTTCCCCCGGACAGGCCGATCTATCTCAGCCTGGATCTCGATTATTTCGATCCGGCTTTTCTGGCGGGGACCGGTACACCGGAAGCGGGCGGAGAAGATTTTTCGTCGTTTATCGATATATTAAAGGTCCTGCGGGACAAGAAACTGGTGGGAGCCGATGTAGTGGAGTTGGCGCCGGCAATCGACCCCACCGGCAACAGCGAAATTTTCGGGGCCAAGGTGGTCCGGGAGCTGATCCTGACCATGCGCGGGGAGGATGGCCATGTCCGTCGATAATAGAATCACCCCGGCCGAAATGTGCGAGCTGTACAACATCAAGCGTTGGGGCAGCGGTTATTTTTCGGTTAACGACCGGGGCCATCTCTGCGTCCTGCCCGAGAGAAGGGAAGACGGGCCGCGGATCGACTTCATGGAGGTGATCGAGGAGATCAAGGAGCAGAAAATCGCCTTTCCGGCGGTAATTCGCTTTCATGATATCCTGCGCTCCCAGATCAAACTGATTAACACCACTTTCCGGGACGCTATCGCCGAGTACGACTACCGGGGGAGCTTCTTCGGGGTCTATCCGATCAAGGTCAACCAGATGCGCGAGGTGGTCGAGGAGATCCTCGAAGCCGGCGAACCTTTTAACCACGGGCTCGAGGCCGGTTCCAAGTCGGAGCTGATGGCGGCCCTGGCCTACAACGAAAACCCCGAGGCCCTGACCATCCTCAACGGCTACAAGGACGAGGAGTATATCCGTCTGGCCATGCTCGGCCGCAAGCTGGGGCGTAAATTTATTGTCGTTGTCGAAAACATCTCCGAATTCGAACTCATTATCAGGCTGGCCAAGGAAATGGGGGTCGAACCCCTGATCGGCATCCGGGCAAAACTTGCGGTTCCGGGCGGCGGCCGTTGGGCCGGTTCCAGCGGCGAACGGGCCAAATTCGGCCTGACGTGCAGTGAAATACTAAACGGCATCGCCCTGCTCAAAAGTCACGGCATGGTCGGCTGCCTCAAGCTGCTGCATTTCCATGTCGGCAGCCAGGTTCCCGATATCAGGATCATCAAGGAGGCGGTGGCCGAGGCGGCCCGGATCTATGCCGATCTGGCCCTGTCCGGCATCAGGCTCGATTATTTCGATGTCGGCGGCGGCCTGGGAATCGACTACGACGGCTCGCGCTCGGCCACCAACTCTTCCCGCAACTACAGCCTTCAGGAGTACGCCCTGGACATCGTCAGCGGTTTGCAGGAGATCTGCGACGAAGTCGGGGTGCCCCATCCCGATATCGTCAGCGAAAGCGGGCGTTACATCACCGCCCACCACTCCTGTGTGATCACCAACGTGGTCGACACCATCCACCAGACCAACTCAACTTTTGAAACCGGCGAGATCGTCGACGAGCATAGCTTGCTGACCAACATGCGAGAATCGGCCGCGACCCTCAACGACGAGAATTATCAGGAGATCTTCAACGACGCCCAGCAGGGTAAAAACGACGCCCTGAACGCCTTTAAGCTCGGGGTGATCTCCCTTGAGGAACGGGCCAGGATCGAAACCCTTTACTGGCAGATCATCAGCCGGATCAGCCGGATTCTCGACGGGCTCGATTTCATTCCCGAGGAACTCCAGCAGGTCGGGGAACTTAAGGCCAGCCAGTATCTCTGTAATTTTTCGGTCTTCCAGTCGGCTGCCGATACCTGGGCGATCAGTCAACTCCTGCCGATCATGCCGGTGATGCGCCTTGACGAACCCCCCCGGGAAAGGTGCTCGATTGTCGATATCACCTGCGATTCGGACGGCAAGATCAGCAAATTCATATCCCAGGGCGGCTATGACCAGAGTCTTCTGCTTCACGCTCCTAGAAAAGGTGAAGATTATTACATCGGACTCTTTCTGACCGGCGCCTATCAGGACGTGATGGGCGACATGCATAATCTCTTCGGACGGTTGAACGAGGTCCA
>JARGFN010000004.1 GCA_029210665.1 Desulfobulbales bacterium | reverse complement strand
ACAAGCGGACCGGCGCCGCGTACATCGTGTACGTAAGCCGGGCCGATCGTCCGAAGATGTGGTGCTGCTGAACGGTTACATAGCTTCTTACGGTAAGCCGAGCAATAGCCGCAGAATCTGATTGGCCTGGTGATGGGCGGCAACGCCTACCCTGGGTGCCATCAGACCCCGGCCCGGCCTGGCTTCGCTTTCGTTGTCGCCGACCAGATAGACCCGGTCGCGGATCTTCCTGGTCCGAATCGTATTGCTGTCCTCATAACCGGCCAGCCCGGAAGCACCGACAAACCCCTTGCCGGCCAGGGGACCGAGGGCGCAGCGCAGGGCCGCGGCCTTCATGGCCGCCCCATCGAAACACTCGGCCAGGACATCGACTTCCTTGAACAGGACCGGGATCGACTCCTCCGTTAAAATCGCGTCTATGGTTTCGATACGAAGATAGGGATTGATCCTTGCGAGGTTTTGTTTTAGGGCCTCGGTCTTTTTTTCGCCGATCTGGTCGATAAAATACTGCTGCCGGTTGAGATTGCTCGGCTCGACCAGATCGTAATCGGCCAGCAGCAGATGACCGATCCCGACCCGGGCCAGGGCCACGGCGACCAGCGAACCGAGTCCGCCAAGCCCCATAATGCCGACCGAGGCATTTTTGACCTTGCCGTGTACCCCGGGAGTGTGCCGGGCGTAAAGCAATCTTTCGAGTTCGTCAACCGTCGGCTTCTCGCCTTTGCGAATCAGCCAGCAACTGTCCCCATCTTCAAGAACGACCGAAGCGGAAACAGGATAGCCGTTAACAATAAAGAGATCGGCATCGGGCTTGACCTCCCTGGCCAGATCGCTAACCGTAAGGCCGTCGCGGAATTGATGGGGAACCTCATTGACAAGCAACATCCTCGGCCTCGTTAATTTCCCGCCGATCGGCGGGGCGACCGGAAAGACACCATACCCTGAAAGAACCGGCGATGGTAGATTTTTATCGAAACCGGCCGGGCTCGGGTATAAAAAAAGCCGACATAACAAGCATGTCGGCCTTGGGAATTACTGGGTTTACCGGATGGAAAAGATGAACCGAACCCAGGCGCCTCGCCCCGGAAGCGGCGCCGAGCGGATTAGTTGGCCGACTCGGCAGCAACCCCTTCCTCGCTGTAGTTAACCAGTTCGAGAATGGCCATCTCGGCCGCATCACCGATCCGGTTGCCGGTGCGAATGATTCTGGTGTAACCGCCGTTCCGTTCCATGTACTCATCCCGCAACTCACTGAAGAGCTTCGCAACCACCTTCTTGTCGCGGATAAACGACAAGGCCTGGCGCCGGGCATGCAGATCGCCCCGTTTACCCAGGGTGATCATTTTCTCGGCAACCCGTCGCACCTCTTTGGCCTTGGGCGTGGTCGTCACAATGCGCTCATGCTCCAGCAGCGAGGTAACCATATTCCTGACCATGGCGAGCCGGTGGGGGGTAGTGCGGCCGAGTCGTCTTCCTGCTTTTCTATGCCTCATCTCAACAACCTCTTATTGATTATCCTGTTCTTCCGCCTCGGCGGTCGCATCAGGTTTTTCCCAGCCATCAATCTTGGCGCCCAGGGACAGATCCATTTCGGCAAGCAATTGCTTGATCTCGTTCAAGGACTTGCGCCCGAAATTCTTGGTCTTGAGCATTTCACCTTCGGTTCTCTGGACCAGCTCGCCGATATATCTAATATTGGCATTTCGAAGACAGTTGGCGGAACGGACCGAAAGCTCCAGATCATCCACCGGCCGCGAAAGATACGGATTGATTTCCCCTTCGACCACCTCTTCCTCGGGAACAAGCTCCGGCTCGACGAGACTCTCATCGAAGTTGATAAAGACGCTCATCTGTTCCTTGAGAATCTTGGCGGCATAGGCCAGGGCATCCTCCGGCTTGACGCTGCCGTCCGTATTCATCTCCAGGATCAACTTGTCATAGTCGGTCTGCTGGCCGACCCTGGCCTGGCTGACCACCATTTTAACCTTCCGGATCGGGGTGAAGATGGAATCGATCGCAATCACCCCGATAACCTGATCCTCCCGCTTGTTCCGCTCGGCCGGAATATAACCCTTGCCCCACCGGACCTCGAATTCACCGATAAACTTGCCCTCGGCGCCCGAAATGGTGCAGATGTGCTGTTCCGGGTTCATTACCTCGACGGTGCCGTCGGAAATTATATCGGCCGCGGTAACCTCACCCTTGCCCTTTTTTTCGATCTTGACGATCTGCGGCTCAGCTGAATTGAGCTTAAGCCGGACTTCCTTGAGATTAAGAATTATCTCGGTAACGTCTTCGACAACCCCGGGCAATGAAGAGAACTCATGCAAGGCGCCTTCTATGTTTACCGAGGTAATTGCCGCACCCTGGATCGAGGAAAGCAATATTCTCCTGAGAGAATTGCCAATGGTGGTCGCGTAACCCCGCTCAAGGGGCTGGCAGACAAACTTGCCGTAACTATTCGTAAGAGAATCCCGATCTACTTCAACCCGGTCGGGCATAATGAGCTGATGCCAGTTCCGGTAAAGGGGATCTTTCTCCAGTTCTCTATATTGCTTCTGTTCATTATCCATCATCAAATGCTCCGCAATTGATTAATGAAACAAATCTGATCATTTTCCAAGCGCTCAGAGATGCAACAAAAAGTGCCGCGGAAGAGGAGCAACAGCTCCTCGCCGCGGACAACTTTGATTTCCCGCCGGATTATTTGGAGTAAAGCTCGACTATCAGCTGCTCCTGGATCGGCATGGTAATTTCCTGCCTCTCGGGTTCGGTTTTCACCTTGGCCTGAAAAGCGGCGCTGTCCACTTCAAGCCAGCTGGGCACGCCCCGTCTGGCTACCGCCTCAAGACTGTCGCCGATAACTTCGACCTTCCGGCTCTTTTCGCGTACGGAAACGACATCTCCGACAGAAACGTTGAAAGAAGGCACGTTAACCCGTTTACCATTAACCAGTATATGATCATGCTTGATCAGCTGCCTGGCCTGACATCGTGAGTTGGCAAACCCTGTCCGATAGGCAACATTATCGAGACGCTTTTCAAGCAAGGCCAGCAGATTCTCGCCGGTAACACCTTTCAGACGGTCCGCTTCCTTGTAATATCTGAGGAACTGCCCTTCCATGATGCCGTACATCCTCCGGACCTTCTGCTTCTCGCGAAGCTGAACGGCATAGTCGGAAAATTTCCGCATCCGGGCCTGACCATGCTGGCCGGGAGGAAACGCCCGTCGTTCTATGGCACACTTGTCAGTGTAACACCTGTCCCCCTTGAGGAACAACTTCAATCTTTCCCGCCTGCACTGGCGGCAACTTGCCCCGGTATATCTGGCCAATTTGAAACCTCCGTTTCCTGTCGCTAATTTCTCGTCGGATAAAAAATAAAAATAAGGAGAATACTATCAGACCCTTCTCCGTTTGGGAGGCTTGCAGCCGTTGTGCGGAATGGGTGTGACATCGCTTATCTGAAAAACATCCATCCCGGCCGCCTGTAAGGCCCGAATAGCGGCGTCACGCCCGGGTCCGGGTCCGGTGGCACGAACTTCAACCTTACGCATGCCGTGTTCAGCCGCCTTCTGCGCCGCCGCTTCCGTGGCGTTCTGAGCCGCGAAAGGCGTGCTCTTCCGGGAGCCCTTGAAACCCAGGCACCCGGCGCTGCACCACGAAATAACATTGCCCTCTTTGTCGGCGAAGGTAATTATTGTATTGTTGAAGGTGGAACGAATCGAGACAACACCCTCGGGAATATTCTTCCTGACCTTCTTACGCGTTTTCTGTACTCTCGGCTTAGCCATATGTATCCCCTACTATTCCAGAAAAAATTCCATCTTGTTTGCTATTTCTTTTTTACCGCGCCTCGACGGGGGCCTTTCCGCGTTCTGGCATTGGTGCTGGTCCTTTGCCCACGGCACGGCAAACCTTTCCGGTGGCGCAGACCACGGTAACAACCCAGATCGGTAAGACGCTTGATATCCATCGCGACTTCCCGGCGCCGGTCACCTTCGACCATGTAATTATCGTCGATAACCTTACGAATATCGGTAACGACCTTTTCATCGATCTCGTCACTGTTGGTCGAATACGGCAGCTTGACCTGATCAAGGATCTTCCTGGCGGTAGACCGGCCGATCCCGTGAATATAGGTCAAGGCTACATCCATATGCTTATTTTTTGGTAAATCAATACCTGCTATACGTGCCAAGGCACACCTCTCTCGCTCATCTAGTTAGAAACAAATCATCCCTGACGTTGCTTATGCTTCTTGATCTTACAGGAAACACGCACAACCCCGTTGCGTTTGAATACTTTACAGTCACCGCACATTTTTTTAACCGACGCTTTTACTTTCATTTCAAATCATCCCTAACGTTTATTCTTAGCCCTGAACGTCACCCTGCCTCTGGTTAAATCATAGGGGGACAATTCGACCGTAACGCGGTCGCCAGGCAGAATTTTGATAAAATGCATGCGCATTTTTCCGGAAATGTGCGCCAACACCTTGTGTCCGTTATCGAGTTCGACCCGAAACATGGCATTTGGCAAGGGTTCAACAATAGTACCCTCTACTTGTATGGCCTCTTCTTTAGGCATAAACAAAATCTCTGGGGTTATTTAATTTTAAACAGCAACAAATTAAAGCTGAGTTGGGCCGCTTGCCTGCTCGTATGAAACTTATGCCCCGTGGTATAAGAAGCGGGATCATAAACGATTTTGGGCAAATTGCCCGCTTTTTTTTAGTTAAACAACCAATCACCCACGCCACCGGCTTAAAACCAGGGGGGCGCCATCGGTCACCACCACCGTGTGCTCGAAGTGGGCCGATGGTTTCCGATCTCGGGTCAGCACCGTCCACCCGTCTTTCATCACCTCAACTTCATAGGAACCGGCATTGACCATCGGCTCTATAGCCAAAGCCATGCCCGCGATCAATCGCGGCGAAGGCTCATTGCGTTCGTAGTTGGGAATCTCCGGCGCCTCGTGCAGTTGACTGCCGATGCCGTGCCCGACAAATTGCCGGACGACCGAAAAACCATTCCTTTCGACATGGCGCTGCACGGCCCGGCCTAAATCATTGATCCGGTTACCGACTCTGGCCTGCTCAATGGCAAGTTCCAGCGCCTGTCTGGTGACGTCGATCAGCTTGCGCTTCCGGGCCGAGATCTTCCCTACCGCCAGGGTCACCGCCGCATCACCGTAAAAGTCCTTGTGCTTGACGCCGAAATCGATACTGACGATATCCCCTTCCTTGAGAACAGCTGCGGCGGTCGGGATGCCGTGAACAACCTCCTCGTTAAGCGAAACACACAGGCTGCCGGGAAAGCCGCGATATCCCTTAAAGGCCGGGATCGCCGCATGTTGCCGGGCATAATCTTCGGCCCATTCGTCCAGCTGAAGAGTTGTAACGCCCGGGCGGATCCGATCTTCAAGCATCGCCAGGGTCCCGGCGACGATCTGATTGGCCTCCAGCATCTTGTCAATCTCGGCGGAGGATTTCAGATTGATCGGTCGACCCATAAAAAAATCCGGACTAGCGCCGTCCCCGGATCTTACCGCTCTTCAACAAGCCGTCATAGTTACGCATGACGGTGTGCGACTCGATCTGGGAAATGGTGTCTATGGCGACCCCCACGATGATCAATAGCGCGGTGCCGCCAAAATAGAACGGGACGTTGAGCTCGTTGATCAGGATGGTCGGCAGCACACAGACCGCGCTGACATAAATCGCCCCGATCACCGTCAGGCGAACAACAATTTTGTCGATAAACTCGGCGGAACGTTTACCGGGCCTGATACCGGGGATGAATCCGCCGTTCTTTTTCAGGTTCTCGGCCACATCGACCGGGTTGAAGGTGACGGCCGTGTAGAAAAAACAGAAAAAGACGATAAATCCGACATACAGCACCGTCCAGGAAAAGCTGCCCCACTGCAGATAGGCACTAACCCGCTGCACCCAATCAACCTCGACAAAACCGCCGATAGTGGCCGGAAACATCATAATCGAAGAGGCAAAGATCGGCGGAATAACCCCGGACATATTAATCTTCAAGGGAAGATGCGACTGCTGTCCGCCATACATCTGCCGGCCGACCACCCTCTTGGCGTACTGGATGGGGATTCTGCGCTGGGCCGTTTCGAAGTATACGATAACCGCGATGACGCCGAACATCATCGCCAGCAAGATCGGGATAAAGATAAAGGTCATGTCGCCGGCGCTGACCATTTTGGCGGTCTTGACCATCGCGGCCGGCATCCTGGCGACAATCCCGGCGGTGATGATCAGGGAAATGCCGTTGCCGATGCCGCGCTCGGTCATCTGTTCCCCCAGCCACATGATGAAGGCGGTGCCGGAGGTCAGGGTAAGCATGGTCATCAGCCGGAAGCTCCAGCCGGGAAAATTGACGATCATTTCACCGCCGGCCGGAGCGGCCATGCTCTCCAGGCCGATACTGATAAACAACCCCTGGATCAGACTGAGGACCACGGTAGCGTAACGGGTGTACTGGGTGATCTTCTGGCGCCCGGATTCCCCCTCTTTCTTGAGGGCCTCCAGTTGCGGAACCACCACGGTCAATAACTGAAAGATAATCGAGGCGCTGATATAGGGCATGATGCCGAGGGCGAAAATCGAAAAATTTTCCAGGGCGCCGCCGGAAAACATGTT
This sequence comes from Desulfobulbales bacterium, assembly GCA_029210665.1. Classification (GTDB taxonomy): domain Bacteria; phylum Desulfobacterota; class Desulfobulbia; order Desulfobulbales; family JAGXFP01; genus JAGXFP01. The sequence goes on along the minus strand of JARGFN010000004.1, from coordinate 28,680 downwards.
GAACATGTCGAAAAGGGTGGCGGAACTCTTCTGGAAAAAAGCAGCCAGGGCCTCGCCGTTGATGCCGGGTGTCGGTATCTGAACTCCCATCCGGTAGACGGCGAGCATCAACACGGTGAAAGTTACCCTGCGGCGCAATTCCGGGATATTGGCGGCATTCTGAATTCCAGCCTGCATCTATCAGCCCTCTATCGTCCCGCCGGCCGCCGCGATCTTCTTGCGGGCCGTCTCGCTGAGCTTATCGACCGCAAAGGTGAGGGGCTTGCCGATTTCTCCGTTGCCCAATATCTTTACCGAGTCGAATTTTTTGGCAACCAGACCGGCGTCGACCAGCACGGCGCGATCAATCCGGGTCCCGGCCTCGAAAACGTCCAGATCGCCGACGTTGACAACCCCATGTTCCTTGCGAAAGATATTGTTGAACCCGCGCTTGGGAATTCTTCTCTGCAGCGGCATCTGGCCGCCTTCGAAACCTGGTTTAATGCTGCTGCCGGAACGGGCCTTATAACCCTTATGCCCCCTGGTGGCCGTTTTGCCGTGTCCGGACCCCTGACCCCGGCCGACCCTTTTTCTCGCCTTCCGGGAGCCGGGATTTGGGGAAAGATTGCTCAAAGTCAACATGTTAACCCTCCACTTCGATCAGGTGCTCAACTTTCTTGAGCATCCCCCGGATCTCCGGGGTATCCTTGCGGATCACTGTTTTATTGGTCTTCGTCAATCCCAGGCCAATCAAGGTAGCTCGGATCTTCTGATTGCTGCCGATCTTGCTTTTTTTCAACTTCACTTTTATATCACTCATATCTTCCGTTCCGACCTGGCAAGCAATGGCTTGCTGATTTGTTCTTTCTCCAGCCCCGGCCAAACAAGCGGGGCAGGATCAGGAGGTGATTTCCTCAACCGTCTTGTCACGTCTGGCCGCAATCTCTTCGGCCGATTTCAGCCGCCGCAGCCCGTCGATAGTGGCCTTGACCAGGTTATGGGGATTATGGGAGCCAAGACATTTTGTCAGAATATTGTTAACACCGGCCGCCTCAAGAACCGCGCGGACCGCGCCGCCGGCGATAACCCCGGTCCCGGCGGAAGCCGGTTTCAGCATGACTTTGCCGGCCCCGAACTTACCGTCAATGGCATGGGGGATGCTGGTTTCGGTGATGGAGACCCTTCGCATATCCTTGCCGGCGCTTTCAATACCCTTCCGGATGGCTTCCGGAACCTGATTTGCCTTGCCAAGCCCCTGACCGACCTTGCCCTGGCCGTCGCCGACCACGCAAATTGCGCTGAAGCTGAAGCGCCGCCCGCCCTTGACGACCTTGGCAGTCCTGTTAATGAATACCACTTTTTCTATAAGCTGGTTATCAGCTTTATCGCTTTTAAAGTTTGACAAGGTTTACCCCCAATCTTAACTTGGTTAGATTACAACCTGAACTAATCAGAAATTCAAACCGCCCTCGCGGGCGCCGTCGGACAATGATTTGACCCGGCCATGGTAAAGATAACCGCCCCGGTCAAACACTACCTTTTCGATCCCGTTTTTCTTGGCTTTCGCCGCCAACAACAGGCCGACCCGGCGGGCCTTTTCTACCTTGCCGCCCTCGGATTCCCCCGCCGAATACTCCTTGTCCCGGGTGGAGGCGGCAACCAGGGTATGCCCCGCGACATCATCGATTATCTGCCCATAAATGTGCCGGGAGCTCTTGAAAACTCGTAATCGCGGGCATTCACCCGTGCCGCTGATGTTTTTCCTGATCCGCTTGATCCGCTTTTGGCGGGCGGTTACTTTCGGATTCGTCTTCGCCATTACTTTGCCTAAACAATTAAATTTTTTACTCGAATACTCCGGACGAAAAGGGGCCGGATTACCGTCAAGGCCCGTCGTCGTCAGGAGCGATCCAGCCGGATCGTCACGTTACAGTGGCTTATTTACCCGCCGACTTACCGGCCTTTCTGACAACCTGCTCATCGGCATATCTGATGCCTTTGCCTTTATAGGGCTCGGGCTTGCGGACGCTGCGGATCTTGGCCGCGGTATGGCCGAGCAATTCCTTGTCAATACAGTCAAGGGTTATGTCGCCCTTTTCAGCCGTGGCGGTTACCCCCTTCGGCAATCCGAACTCCACCGGATTGGAGTAACCGACATTAAGGGTCAAGGTGTCGCCCGACACGGAAGCCTTGTAGCCCACCCCCTCGACGACCAGCTTCTTTTGAAAGCCCTGTTCGACTCCGACAATCATGTTATTGACCAAACTGCGATAAAGACCGGAAAAGGCATTGGTCTTCTTGCTGTCATCATTGCATTTGACAAGAAGTTCACCGCCTTCCTCGACCAATTTCACCTCGGACCGGATATCACGCTCCAGCGTTCCTTTGGGGCCGGTGACTTTTACGTGCCCCCCCTTGATATCGACCTTGACGCCGCCGGGAATCGGGATGGGTTTACTGCCAATCCTGGACATGAATACTCTCCAAATTTATAATAAAAGTCTTAAACAAAATTACCAAACTTCACAGAGCAGTTCACCGCCGACCCGCATCTTCCTGGCCTGGCGATCAGTCATTAACCCCTTGGAAGTTGAAACGATACCGATTCCCAACCCGCTCATCACCATCGGAATATTATCCGCATTAACATAGAGACGCCGCCCGGGTTTACTGACCCTGCGCAAGCCGATTATAACGTTATCCTTTGCCTGGTCGTATTTAAGATCGATCTTCAAGGTGCCCTGAACGCCATCCCGCTGGATGTGGTAATCACGGATGTAGCCTTCCTCTTTCAAAATCTTGGCCACATTGGCCTTCAACTTGGAAAGGGGCATATCGACGCTGTCGAAATTGACCATGCTGGCATTTCTTACCCTGGTAAGCATGTCCGCCAAGGGATCACTCATTGCCATAACTATTACTCCTTAAGTTAGAACTTCTAACAAAAGATTATCACACGTTACCAACTCGATTTGGTAACGCCTGTTATCTCGCCATGGTTAGCCAGAGACCTGAAACAGATCCGGCACACACCAAATTTTCTGATAAACGCCCGCGGCCTGCCGCAGAGAGGACAACGGTTGTAGGCTCGAACCGGGAACTTAGCCTTCCGTTGACTCTTCGCTATCAAAGATTTTTTCGCCAACCCTCTACCTCCTGTCTATTTTCTGAAAGGCATTCCCAGGGATTTCAACAAGAAACGCCCCTCGTCGTCGCTCTCGGCGGTAGTTCCGATGGAAATGTTAAGTCCCTTGATCTTGTCTATCTTGTCGTAATCGATTTCCGGAAAGATAATATGTTCCTTGATACCCATCGCATAATTGCCGTTGCCGTCGAAAGCCCGGGGCGAAACCCCCCTGAAATCACGAACCCGCGGCAAGGCTATATTGATCAGCTTACTGAGGAAATCCCACATCTTGTCGCCCCGCAAGGTAACCCGGCAACCGATGGGCATCCCCTCACGGAGCTTGAAGGTGGCAATCGACTTCTTGGCCTTGGTAACCATGGCCTTCTGCCCGGCAATCAGGGAAAGCTCATTGACGGCGCTTTCGATTATCTTGGGGTTTTGCACCGCTTCGCCAAGCCCCATGTTAAGCACTACCTTGTCCAGCTTAGGCACCTGCATGATGTTGCTGTAGCCATATTCCTTCATAAGCTGCGGCACGCAGTTCTCTTTGTATAATTCCTTTATCCCAGCCATTTATATCTCCAAAAACCGTTAAACCTTGATCAGGCCTTGGCTTCAGCCGATTCGCCGCATTTCTTGCAAACCCGAACCTTGGCGCCATCATCCAAAATCTTAAAACCGACCCGCGCCGCCTTGGAACAGGCGGGACAGAGCAACATCACATTCGAGACATCGATCGACGCCTCTTTTTCGATGATGCCGCCCTGCTGATTGGCCATATTGGGTTTGGTATGCCGCTTGATCATATTGATCTTCTCGACAATGACCTTATCCGTGTCACGGAACGCTCTGATAACCTTGCCGACCATGCCCTTGTCTTTCCCGGCAATGACCTCGACCCGGTCGTTTAGTTTTATCTTTTTCATTCTAAAGCCTATTTTGTATGCCTGTTGCCAAAATTCGCCTGACCCGCAGCAGGTCAGGCGAATATCTAAAAATCAAAAGGTAATCGCGATTAGAGTACTTCGGGGGCCAAAGAGACAATCTTCATGAAACCCATGGCCCGTAATTCCCTGGCCACCGGCCCGAAGATCCGGGTGCCGATCGGCTCGCCGTTGGCCCCGAGCAAGACCGCCGAATTGTCGTCAAATTTAACGTAGGTATCGTCCATCCGCCGCAACTCCTTGGCGGTCCGCACAACCACGGCCTTGAGTACATCACCCTTGCTGACCTTGGCATTGGGGATCGCCTCTTTCACGGTAACCACAATAATATCACCGATTCGGGCATAACGACGTTTACTGCCGCCAAGAACCTTGATGCAAAGAACTGCCCGGGCACCGCTGTTGTCCGCAACATTCAAAACTGTTTCTGTTTGTATCATATCTCCACCGCCATTATGCAGTATCCCGTTTCCTGATTTTTCACCGGATGGTACCCCGGCTTACAATCAACAAAAAGATGACAGAGTTTAGCTGGTAACTACAGGGCGCGCTCGATGATCGTCCGAAGTCGCCATCTTTTGTTTTTACTGAGCGGCCGACACTCCTCGATTAAAACCTTATCGCCTACCTTACAGGTGTTTTCCGGATCATCGGCCATGTACTTGACATGGCGCCGCATGAACTTACCGTAAAGCTTATGCCGGATCAGCTGTTCGATTTGCACCACAACGCTTTTGTCCATACTGGCGCTCAACACAACCCCGGACAGCGATCTCTTTTTTCTTTTGGTTTCCACTTCTGCCATCTTAGCAATCCTGTAAAATCATTATTGTACAGCTGAACCTGGGCTAACTCAGCCAGCTGCTTCCATTTTTCGTTTCTCGCCGACCACGGTCTTCACCCGGGCTATATGCTTCTTCAGCTCGCCCAACTTGGCGGTGTTCTCCAGAGGACGAATTCCGTGTTGGAAATTCAGTTTAAACAACTCCTCGGCAAGATCATTCTCCTTGGCAACAAGATCGTCGATGCTCAGTCCGCGCAACTCACTGGCTTTCATATCGTCGTACTCCTGGTAATTATCTTGGTCGCAAAGGGAAGCTTGCCGGCCGCCAACTGCAGGGCTCGGAGAGCCAACGCCTCATCCACCCCGGAAAGTTCGTAGAGTATCTTGCCGGGTTTAATATTGGCGACCCAGCCTTCGGGACTGCCTTTCCCTTTACCCATTCTGGTTTCAGCCGGTTTCTTGGTCACCGGAACATCGGGGAAAACCCTGATCCACATCTGCCCGCCACGCTTGATTTTCCGATTGATGGCAATACGGGCCGCCTCGATCTGCCGGGCGCTCATCTTGCCGCACTCGGAAGCTTTAAGGGCATAGTCGCCGAAAGAAATATCGGATCCACGAATGGCCTTGCCTTTCAGGCGACCCTTGAAACACTTTCTAAACTTTACCTTCTTAGGACTTAACATGTCTTCGCCTCGTTAATTCAGCGGATTGTTGCACTATCTAAATAAGGATACGAAATCACTGTTCGGTGGCCATTTCCGCTTCGGAAAGGACCTCGCCCTTGAATATCCATACCTTTACCCCGATCAAACCATAGGTCGTGTGAGCCTCGGCAAAACCGTAGTCGATATCGGCCCGCAGAGTATGCAGCGGCACCCGGCCCTCGCGAGACCATTCACACCGTGACATCTCCGCGCCGCCCAACCGACCGGAACACGACACCTTAATACCTTTCGCGCCGAACTTCAAGGCAACATTGACCGCCTTTTTCATGACCCGCCGGAAAGCCATCCGCCGTTCGAGCTGCATGGCGATATTTTCAGCAACCAGCTGCGCTTCGGCCTCGGGCCGCCGAACCTCCTGAATATCAACATGGCACTCGCGGTTGGTGAACTTGTCGAGGTCGGCTTTGAGGGTCTCGATCTCGGAACCCTTTTTCCCGATAACTATCCCGGGCCTGGCGGTATGAATCTTGACCCGAACCTTCTCGCCGGTCCGGGCGATCTCAATCTTGGAGATGCCGGCATGATACAACCTTTTCTTGAGGAATTTCCGGATCTTCTGATCTTCGATCAGAAAGACGGCGTAATCCCGGTCCGCGTACCAAATGGAATTCCAGGTCTTAACTATATTAAGTCTTAACCCTATTGGATTGACTTTCTGGCCCAAAACAAACCCTCCATGAACTTAAATTCCGTTGTTTTACCGTGCCGAAGGGCGATTCGCCCGGGCAAATTTCACTTACTGTTCGTCAAGAACAACCGTGATATGACTCGACCGCTTCAAAATTCTCGTGGCCCTACCCTGGGCGCGGGGCATAATTCGCTTCAGCATGGGACCACCGTCGACGGATATCTCCTTTACATAAAGGGTATCCACGTCAATCGCCTCATTCTGACCGGCATTGGCCAGCGCCGACTCGATAACTTTCCGCAAAATACGGGCACCCTTTTTGGGCATAAACCGCAAGGTATTCAGCGCTGTCGCGACGTTGCTCCCCCGCACCAGATCCGCTACCAAACGGGCCTTCTGGGGTGAAATCCTGATTTGTCTGGCTATTGCCTTAGCTTCCATTTTCAATTATCTCCATGCAACGACTTTCTAGAAAACCGCCCGTAAGACAGTTAATCCAAGGAATCACGAAAATCTCGGACCGGCTTACTTCTTCCGGCCGGCGGCATGACCATAGTAAGTGCGAGTCGGGGAAAACTCACCAAGCTTGTGCCCGACCATATTCTCGGAGACAAATACCGGGATGAATTTCTTGCCGTTGTGCACCGCGAAGGTCAGCCCGACCATATCAGGAACGATATCCGAGCGGCGGGACCAGGTCTTAATGACCTTACGGGCTCCCGATTCCTTGGCACTCAAAACTTTTTTCATCAGATGACCGTCGATAAACGGTCCTTTTTTCACAGAACGAGCCACTTTTAAATCCCCCTGCCTGATTACGATCTTTTGGTGACGATATATTTATCGGATTGTTTGCGTTTACGAGTTTTGTAACCCTTGGTCGGTACGCCCCATGGTGTACAGGGATGCCGGCCACCGGAGCTTTTGCCCTCGCCGCCACCCATGGGATGATCAACGGGATTCATGGCAACGCCCCTGACCGAGGGCCGCCGGCCCAACCACCGGCTGCGCCCGGCCTTGCCGAGCTTCTTGCGCTCATGCTCGATATTGCCGATCTGGCCTATGCTGGCCCGGCATCTGCGGTTGAACTTGCGAACCTCGCCGGACGGCAGCTTGATCGAGACATAGTCACCTTCCTTGGCCATCAACTGGGCCGCCACGCCGGCGCTGCGGACCAGTTGCCCACCCTTATCAATCCGCATCTCGATATTATGGATGATCGAGCCAAGCGGCATATTGCCCATCGGCATGCAGTTTCCCGGTTTAATATCAACCTTCTCGCCGGAAACCACCGTATCCCCAACTTTTATGCCGACAGGACAGATTATATAGCGTTTTTCGCCATCCAGGTAATTCAGCAAGGCGATATTCGCGGATCGGTTGGGATCATACTCGATTGAGGCAACCCGGGCCGGAACGTCAATCTTGTCCCGGCGGAAATCGATGGTGCGATACTTTCTCTTATGTCCGCCGCCGATATGCCGGGAGGTGATCCGGCCATTGTTGTTACGGCCGCCGCTCTTCTTAAGTGACTTGACAAGGCTCTTTTCCGGCCCCCCCTTCGAGAGGGCGGTATTAACAACGGATACCAGCTGCCGCCGGCCCGGTGATGTCGGTTTATAGGTTTTTGTTGGCATTTCAAACCCCGATTTTAATAATTACGTCGTGTTTATCGAAAATGGTCAAGTAAGATCCGGTCGGCCTAGAGATCCTCAAGGAAATCGACCTTGTGGCCCTCTCCAAGAGAGACGATGGCCTTCTTCCAGTCATTGCGTCTTCCCATATGGCGCCCGACTCTCTTCATCTTGCCGTGCATATTGGCGGTTCGAACCTTTTCGACCTTGACGTTGAACAACCGCTCAACCGCTTCCTTGATCTCAATTTTATTGGCCCGGGGATCAACCTTAACGACGATCTGGTTGTGCTCCTCCTGAAGGCCCATGCCTTTCTCGGTAAGGCACGGCTTTTTGATCACTTCGGTGATATTATTCATGACAGCAACCTCTCTTCCAGCTGGCCAAGGCAATCTTGCAGCAAGATCACCTTTTTATGTAAAAGAATGTCGTAAACGTTAAGTCCCTTGCTCGACATCACCTTGAAACCGTGGACATTGCGCGAAGACTTCTCGAGATTTTCGTTAAGCCCACCGGTAACGATCAAGGCGTTATCGATGGAAAGATTATTCATGACCTCAACGAAATTTCTGGTCTTGATCTGCTCAAGCTGGAAGGCGTCAAGCACAACCAGATTGTCTTCGGACAGCCTGGAACTCAGGGCCATGCAAATACCGATCTTCCTGACTTTGCGCGGCAGCTTGTAACTGAAATCGCGGGGCTTGGGGCCAAAGGCGGTCCCGCCGCTGCGCCACAGAGGCGACTTTCTGGTTCCGGCCCGGGCGCGCCCGGTTCCCTTCTGGCGCCAGGGCTTAGCACCGGAGCCGCGCACTTCGCCCCTGGTTTTCGTACAGGCGTTACCGCCTCGGCGATTGGCAAGCTGCATCCTGACAATATCATGAATGATGTGCTCTTTGACCTCAACACCGAAAATGGCTTCGTTGAGCTCAATATCGCCGGCTTTTTTATTTTCTATGTTTTTGACTTCCATAACTGCCATTTTCTGACTACCCCCAACGAGCGTTAAACACCGTAAACAGTTGGTTTATTATCTCCGGACCGGCCGCCTATTTGGTAAAAATGCGGAGCAGACCCTGCTTGGCCCCGGGCACACAGCCCTTAACCAGCAACACATTGTCCTCGGATCGGACATCGACGATTATAACATTTTTCTTAGTCACCAGGTCATTACCCATCCGGCCGGGCATCTTTTTCCCCTTGACAACCTTACTGGGCGTAGCACTGCATCCGATGGAGCCGGGTGCCCGGTGAAACATGGAACCGTGGGTTTTTTTACCGCCGCCGAAACCATGCCGCTTGATCACGCCTTGAAAGCCGCGGCCCTTGCTCACGCCGCTCACGTCAACCAGATCGCCGACTTTGAACAGGTCGCCGATCATAATTTCCTGGCCGACTTCATACTGGTCGAGATTTTCTACCCTGAACTCCTTGATATGGTAAAATCCGCCTTTGCCGGCCGGCTTGACGTGCCCGGCCGCGGGCCGATTCAACCGCGCTTCGTTCTTGCCGGCAAAACCCACCTGGATCGCGTCATAGCCGTCATTGGCGACGGTTTTTCTCTGGAGAACAACACACGGTCCGGCCTCTATGGCCGTTACCGGGATAGCGGAACCATTCTCGGAATAGATCCTGGTCATTCCCACTTTCTTCCCCATTATTCCCATTGTTTTAGGCATTTTCGTAACCGATAGTTTTAATTTTACAGCTTGATCTCAACATCAACACCGGCCGACAACTGCAACTTCATAAGGGCGTCGATGGTCTGCTGGGTTGGTTCAAGGATGTCGAGAAGCCGTCGATGCGTTCTCATTTCGAATTGCTCACGGGACTTCTTGTCAACATGAGGCGACCGAAGAACACAATACTTGTTAATGGAGGTCGGCAGCGGGATCGGCCCGGCAATGCTGGCCCCGGTCCTCTTAGCCGTATCGACGATCTCCAAGGTTGACTTGTCAAGGAGCTTATGGTCATAGCCCTTGAGCCTGATTCGAATTTTCTGAGTCGACAGCATTTTTCCCACCCTACTCGATAATCTTATTGATAACGCCGGCGCCGACGGTCCGGCCACCCTCACGGATCGCGAAACGAAGGCCTTCTTCCATGGCGATCGGGGTGATCAGGGAGCCCTCGATGGTAACGTTGTCACCGGGCATTACCATCTCAACTCCGGCCTCCAGATTTACCACTCCGGTCACGTCGGTGGTCCGGAAGTAAAACTGCGGACGATAGCCGTTGAAAAACGGGGTATGCCGACCGCCTTCCTCTTTACTCAATATGTAGCATTCCGCCTTGAACTTGGTATGCGGGGTGATGGTCTTCGGCGCGGCGAGAACCTGACCGCGCTGGATCTCCTCGCGCTTGGTGCCGCGCAGCAGGATGCCGACATTGTCGCCGGCCTGACCCTCGTCCAGCAGCTTGCGGAACATCTCGACCCCGGTAACCGTGGTCTTCTGGGTATCGGTGATGCCGACGATCTCAACCTCGCCGCCGACCTTGATGATCCCCCGCTCGATCCGGCCGGTGGCGACGGTGCCGCGCCCGGAAATCGAGAAAACATCCTCAACCGGCATCAGGAAAGGCTTGTCGATATCGCGCTTCGGCTCCGGCACGAAACTGTCGCACGCTTCCATCAATTCCCAGATACACTTGGCGGCCGCTTCATCCTCGGGATTCTCCAGGGCCTTCAGGGCGCTGCCCTGGATGATCGGGGTGTCGTCGCCGGGGAACTCGTATTTATTGAGAAGCTCGCGGAGCTCCATGTCGACCAGTTCCAAGAGTTCCTCATCGTCGACCTGGTCGCATTTGTTCATGAATACCACGATGGCCGGCACCCCGACCTGGCGGGCGAGCAGAATGTGCTCGCGGGTCTGGGGCATCGGGCCGTCGGTGGCGGCAACCACCAGGATCGCCCCGTCCATCTGGGCGGCGCCGGTGATCATGTTCTTGATATAATCGGCGTGGCCGGGACAGTCGACGTGGGCGTAATGACGTTTCTCGGTCTGGTACTCCACATGGGCGGTGGCGATGGTGATGCCGCGCTCCTTCTCCTCGGGCGCCTTGTCGATTTCGTCAAAGGCGGTCGCGGAGGCCAGGCCCTTGGTGGCCAGTACCCGGGTGATTGCCGAGGTCAAAGTCGTTTTACCATGATCGATATGACCGATCGTACCGATGTTTACATGCGGTTTACTTCTTTCAAACTTTTCCTTTGCCATGATCCTTCCTCTTTATTTCTTAGCGATCTTGACCGGGCTCATATAAAGCCCTTGATCCTCTTAATAATCTTGTCGGCAACTTTTTCCGGCACCTTGTCGTAGGCGGCTAACTGCATGGTAAAGCTGGCCCGGCCCTGGGTAGCGGATCGCAAGCTGGTCGAATAACCAAACATTTCGGCGAGCGGCACCTGGGCGGTTAAAACCTGAACTCCGTCCTGCCGGGCCTCCATTCCCATGATCTTGGCCCGTTTGCTGTTTAAATCACCAACCACGTCGCCCAGACTTGCTTCCGGGAGAATAATCTCCAACTCCATGACCGGCTCCAGCAAAACCGGGTCGGCCTGGCTCAAGGCCTTGCGAAGGGCAAGGGATGCCGCGACCCCGAAAGCCTGCGCCGAGGAGTTCTCCTCGTGATATGAACCGTCGACAAGGCTGACCTTTATATCGGTGGTCGGAAATCCGATCACCACCCCGGAATCAAGGCCGCCGGCGACACCACGCTCAATGGCCGGGATAAATTCGGACGGAATGTTTCCTTCCGGAACGCGGTTTTCAAACTCAAATCCGGCGCCCCTTTCGAGGGGGGCGACTTCCAGCCAGACATGCCCGTACTGGGGTCTGCTGCCGGCTTGTTGATCGAATAACCCCTCCGCCCTGCTCTCGCCCTCAATCGTTTCCTTATAGGCGACCTGCGGGTTGCCGACGTTGGCGGCTACCTTGAATTCGCGCAGCAGCCGATCAACGATAATTTCAAGGTGCAACTCACCCATCCCCGAAATTATGGTCTGACCGGAATCGGGATCCCTTCTCATCCTGAAGGATGGATCCTCGAAGGCGATCTTGGCGAGACTGGCCTGAAGTTTATCCTCATCGGCCGTGCTCTTCGGCTCAATTGCCGTCGAAATCACCGGTTCGGGGAAAACCATTGATTCCAGCTTGATCGAATCCCCGGGCTGACAGATTGTATCGCCGGTCCCGGTAAACTTTAGACCGACCAGGCCGGCGATCTCCCCGGTTCCGACCTCCTTGACCTCTTCACGCTTATTGGCGTGCATCTTGAGGATCCGGCCGATCTTCTCCTGCTTACGCTTGACCGGATTGTAAACCTTGTCACCGACCTTCAAGCCGCCCGAGTAAACCCGCAGGTAGGCAAGGTTGTCGACAAACGGATCGCTGGCCAGCTTGAAGACCAGGCCGCAAAATTTTTCCTGGCGACTCGCCTCCCTGACCTCGGTTTCGCCCGCGTCATTAACCCCAGCGATCGGCGGCACATCGGCCGGCGCCGGCAGAAAGTCGACAATGGCGTCAAGCAGCGGCTGCACCCCCTTGTTCTTAAAGGCACTGCCGCAAAAAACCGGTACTATCCGGTCATGCAGGGTCGCATTCCTGACCGCCTGTCGAATTTCTTCAACAGATATTGGTTGTTCTTCCAAGTATTTTTCCATGAGATTCTCATCGAAGTCGGCCAACTTCTCGAGAATCTTCATCCGTGCGGCCGCGGTGCTTTCTATGAATTCTTCAGGGACCGGTTTTTCGATGACCTCAAGCCCCTGCTTTTGCTCATCAAAAGTGAGCATCCGCTCACCGATGAGATCAATAACTCCAATAAAACCGTCTTCACTGCCGACGGGGATTTGCAGAGGAAGCGGATCAGCCCCCAGCCGCCGGGCAATCATCTCGACGCAGCGCTCGAAATTGGCGCCGACCCGATCCATCTTGTTCACAAAGGCGAGTCGCGGTATGGAATACTTGTCCGCCTGTCGCCAAACCGTTTCGGACTGCGGCTCCACCCCGCCTACCGCGCAAAAAACGGCAATTGCTCCGTCCAAAACCCGCAGGGACCGTTCGACCTCGATAGTGAAATCGACATGGCCGGGGGTATCGATAATGTTTATGGTATGCTTTCGCCAGAAACAGGTGGTTGCGGCCGAGGTAATGGTGATGCCGCGCTCCTGCTCCTGTTCCATCCAGTCCATAACCGCATTGCCGTCATGAACCTCGCCGATTTTATGCGACCGGCCCGTATAGTAAAGAATCCTTTCGGTCGTTGTCGTCTTGCCCGCGTCTATGTGGGCCATTATCCCTATATTGCGCAGTCGCGCTAGCGGTGTATCGGAAGCCACGTTCGTTATCAGTCCAATTCAATTCGTTTCTTCGCACCAGACTTATTCCCCAAGCCCGTTCCGCGGACTACTATCTCGATAGAAAAAAGAGGGCTAACCAGCTAAACGTTCGCTTCAATCGCTCGGCCCGCGACTTCTAATAACTACCAGCGGTAATGGGCGAAAGCCTTATTCGCTTCGGCCATCTTGTGGGTATCCTCGCGCTTTTTAACGGCGGCGCCCCGATTGTTGAAGGCATCCATCAACTCACCGGCCAGTTTTTCCGACATCGCCCGTCCGGACCTTTTGCCGGAAAAACTAATCAGCCAGCGGATCGCCAGGGCATTGCGTCTTTCGGGACGAACTTCCACCGGGACCTGATAGGTTGCGCCGCCGACCCGGCGGGACTTAACCTCAACCCGGGGCCGCACCTTCTCCACGGCTTTTTCGAAAACCGCCAGCGGCTCTTCCTCGCTGATCCGATTTGCGACGATATCCATCGCATCGTAAAAAACCCCGCGGGCAATATTTTTCTTGCCGCGTTGCATTAAACGGTTAATAAATTTCGCAACCAGAACACTGTTAAAACGAGGGTCCGGGTTAAGCTGCCGTTTGGCAACAAGCTTACGTCTGGGCATCTGCTAACTCCTTATTTGGGACGCTTGGCACCATATTTAGAACGACCCTGACGCCGTTCGGAAACCCCAAGGGTGTCAAGGGTACCCCTGACAATATGATAACGAACACCGGGAAGATCCTTAACCCTGCCACCCCTGATCAAGACAACCGAATGTTCCTGTAGATTGTGCCCGATACCAGGAATATACGAGGTGACCTCGATTCCATTGGTAAGCCTGACCCTCGCCACCTTGCGGAGAGCGGAGTTAGGTTTTTTCGGCGTGGTGGTGTAGACCCGCACGCAAACCCCGCGCTTCTGGGGAGAACCTTGCAGCGCCGGAGTATTACTCCGCTTAACCGCCTTTTTCCGGCCATTCCTTACCAGCTGATTAATGGTTGGCATCTAACAAACTCCTAAATTTATCGAATGTTGCTGAATGTAAATCAAACCCTGAAAACCGGGGATATATGTTGTCTGCAAACAGGTGTTGCGCAAATCCCATGGCATCAAAAAAACCATGGTTTAAAGGGACCCGCGAACAAGGAAGCGGGATAATTAATCTATCCACACATGCTTGTCAAGAACAATGTGCGAGGTTGCCCATCCCGGATCAAAAAAGATAACGGCCGCCCGCCGCCAGTCCCGGCTTGGCGAGCGCCGGAAAGGTTACTCGCTGGACCCGATCCTGTACCGGGGATGCCCGGTACCCGCCGGCACCAGGCGCCCCATAATAACATTTTCCTTCAGGCCGCTCAGGTCATCAACCCTGCCCGCCATGGCGGCATTGGTCAACACCTTGGTGGTCTCCTGGAATGAGGCGGCCGAAATAAAGCTGTCCGTGCTCAGCGATGCCTTGGTAACCCCAAGCAGCAATGGTTCGGCCACGGCGGGACGACTGCCGGCGACGATCAGCTTTTCGTTCTCCTCGGCGAAGCGGGACGATTCGACTTGCTCGCCCAGCATGAAGGTACTGTCGCCGACCTCGGTAATCGTGACCCGGCGCAGCATCTGCCGGACGATAACCTCGATGTGTTTATCGTTGATCTTGACGCCCTGCAATCGATAGACCTCCTGGATCTCGTTAACCAGGAAGCGGGCCAGCTCCTTGACCCCGAGGACCCGGAGAATATCGTTGGGATCGGGCGAACCGTCCATCAGCGGCTCACCTGCCTTGACATAGTCACCCTCGTGGACGATTATGTGCTTGCCCTTGGGAACCAGATACTCGCGGGCCTCGCCCAGCTCCGGGGTGATGACAACCCGTTTCTTGCCCTTAAGATCCTTGCCGTAACTGACCTGGCCATCGATTTCGGCAATAACGGCATGCTCTTTCGGCTTGCGGACTTCAAACAACTCGGCAACCCGCGGCAAACCACCGGTAATATCCTTGGTCTTGCTGGTTTCACGCGATATCTTGCCGATAATCGTACCCGGTTCAATCCTGTCGCCCTCCACAACCGAAATAATGGTACCGATTGAAAGGCTGTAGCGGGCCGGGGACCCGGTTTTGGGCAGTTTCAGGGTCTTGCCCTTTTCGTCTTTCAACGAAATCCGGGGATTATATTGGCCGACCCGCGGCGTCATAATGACATGACTCGATCGGCCGGTAACCGCATCAACCTGTTCCTGCATGGTGATGCCTTCGACAATATCGCCGAATTTGACGATCCCGCCGATTTCACTGACGATCGGGGTGGAAAAAGGGTCCCATTCGGCCAGTCTGGTGCCGGGCTCGACCTTCTCACCTTCCGAGACGAGCAGCAAGGCGCCGTAATTCAAACGATAACGTTCACGCTCGCGCCCCTTGGAGCCGACGATAACCACCTCGCCGTTCCTGTTCATGGAAACCAGCTGGCCGGCGGCATTACTGACCGTATGGACATTGTTGAATTTGACCTTGCCGCCATGCTGGGAGACAATCTCGGCCTGCTCGACCGCTCGGCTGGCGGTACCGCCGATATGAAAGGTCCGCATGGTCAACTGAGTGCCGGGCTCGCCGATCGACTGGGCCGCGATAATCCCGACGGCCTCGCCCCGGTTAACCATATGACCCCGGCCAAGATCGCGACCGTAGCACATCGCGCAAACGCCGCGCTTGGAACGGCAGGTCAGAACGGATCTGATATTAACCCGGTCGATACCGGCCTCGTTAATCTCGTCGACCTTATCCTCGGTGATCTGCTCGTTGGCTTCAACAATCAGGTCACCGGTAAAGGGATCGATGATATCGTCAAGGGCGACGCGACCCAGAATCCTGTCGCCGACCGGCTGGATAATCTGGCCGCCCTCCATCAACGGTTCGGCTTCGATGCCGTCGAGGGTTTCGCAGTCCTTTTCGACAATCGTCGAATCCTGGGCGACGTCAACCAGCCGGCGGGTCAGGTAACCGGAGTTGGCGGTCTTCAGCGCCGTATCGGCCAGCCCTTTCCGGGCGCCGTGGGTTGAGATAAAATATTCAAGAACACTTAATCCTTCCCGGAAATTCGCCTTGATGGGCGATTCGATGATCTCGCCGGAGGGCTTGGCCATCAGACCGCGCATCCCGGCGAGCTGGCGGATCTGGTCCTTACTGCCCCTCGCCCCGGAGTCGGCCATGATGAAAATCGAGTTGAAGCTCGGGCTTTCGACCATCTTGTTGTCCTTGTCCCGGGTGTACTGGACGCTCATCTCGCCCATCATCTCGCCGGTAACCTTGTCGGCCGCCCGCGACCAGATATCGACCACGTTATTGTATTTCTCGCTTTCGGTAAGAACCCCGTTCTGATAACCGTTCTCGACATCCATGACCTCTTTTTCGGCCTTGGCCAGAATATCATCCTTGTTAACCGGAATCATCATGTCGTTGATGGAGATCGAAATGCCCGCCAGGGTCGAATGTTCATAACCGAGATCCTTAAGCCGGTCGGCCAGCAAGACGGTGTTCTTGGTACCGGCATGCCGATAGGTGTAGTCGATCAGCTGGGCCAGCTCCTTTTTCCCAAGCACCCTGTTCACCTTGCTGAAAGGGATGTTTTCCGGCAACAATTCGCCGACCAGCACGCGGCCGACGGTGGTGTCGACGATCTGACCGTCGATCCTGACCTTGATCTTGGCCTGGAGATGAACCTCCCTGTAATCGTAGGCCAGGATCGCCTCGGTCGTTGAGGAAAAAACCTTGCCCTCCCCTTTTGCCAACAGACGCTCCCGGGTCATGTAATATAAACCAAGGACGATATCCTGGGACGGGATAATGATCGGTTCGCCATTGGCCGGCGACAGGATGTTGTTGGTGGACATCATCAACACCCGGGCCTCCATCTGGGACTCGACCGTCAAGGGAACATGCACCGCCATCTGATCACCATCAAAGTCGGCATTGAAAGCGGTGCAGACCAGGGGATGAAGCTGAATCGCCTTTCCCTCGATGAGCAGAGGCTCGAAGGCCTGCATGCCAAGACGATGGAGAGTCGGAGCCCGGTTCAGGATAACCGGGTGCTCCTTCACCACCTCGTCAAGGACGTCCCAAACCTCCTTGGTGGCCTTCTCGACCATCTTGCGGGCACTCTTGATGGTGCTGACATAACCCCTTTGCTCCAGCTTGGAGTAAATGAAGGGCTTGAAAAGCTCCAAAGCCATTTTTTTCGGCAGACCGCATTGATGAAGACGCAGATAGGGACCGACGACAATCACCGACCGGCCGGAATAATCGACCCGTTTGCCGAGCAGATTCTGGCGAAAGCGCCCCTGCTTACCCTTGAGCATATCGCTCAGGGATTTCAAGGGCCGCTTATTGGGGCCGGTAATCACCTTGCCGCGCCGGCCGTTATCGAAAAGGACATCAACCGATTCCTGCAGCATGCGCTTTTCGTTACGGATAATGATCTCGGGGGCATCAAGCTCAAGAAGACGCTTCAAGCGATTGTTGCGGTTGATCACCCGCCGATACAAATCATTGAGGTCGGAGGTAGCGAAGCGGCCGCCTTCGAGGGGGACCAGCGGCCGCAGATCGGGCGGCAGGACCGGAATAATGTCCAGAATCATCCATTCGGGCCGGTTACCCGAATCGCGAAAAGCCTCCACGACGTGAAGACGCTTGGCGTATTTCTTGCGTTTGGCCTCGGAACCGGTGCTGCGCATCGCTTCCCGAAGTTCAGTGGAAAGCGCGTTAAGATCCTGGTCATGGAGCAGGGCCTTGATCGCCTCGGCGCCGATGCCGACGGCGAACTGGCCGGGATACTCGGCCAGGGCCTGCTGATACTGCTCCTCGTTAAGCAGCGTACAAGTCGGCAGGGCCGGAGCTTCCGATCTGGTGATGACATAGGAGTCGAAATAGAGAACCTTCTCGAGTTCCTTAAGAGTGAGATCCAGCATGTTGCCGATCTTGCTCGGCAGGCTTTTAAGGAACCAGATATGGGCCACCGGGGCGGCAAGCTCAATATGGCCGAGGCGCTCGCGGCGAACCTTGGACTGAATAACCTCGACTCCGCACTTCTCACAGACCACCCCCCGGTGCTTCATCCGCTTGTATTTGCCGCAATTACACTCGTAATCCTTGACCGGGCCGAAGATCTTGGCACAGAACAACCCGTCTCGTTCGGGCTTGAATGTCCGATAGTTAATGGTCTCCGGTTTTTTCACTTCACCATTTGACCAGTCACGAATCTTCTCGGGCGAAGCCAGGGATATTCTGACGGATTCAAATCTTACCGGTTTTTTACCTTTATCGAAAAAACTGAAAAGTTCGTCCACGATTCACACCTTTCTGTATTCTGTTATTCAGAAAATTACCGACGCCATTCCGAAACTTTTGGCAAACTCATCAATAATAATGAACTCGCAAAAAGTCCCCGAAGATTAATGGAGCGCACTTCGACAAGCTCGGCACGAACGCTAAATCAATAGGTCGCTCCGCTCAGCCTGAGCCTGGCGAAGGGTTTTGTGACTTTTATGCGACGCCATCAAAACTGATTAATCGTCGAGAAGCTCCATATCCAGACAAAGCCCCTGCAGCTCCTTGATCAGGACGTTGAACGACTCCGGCAGGCCCGCCTCGATAAAGTTATCGCCCTTGACAATTTTCTCGTACATCTTGGTCCGCCCGCTGACATCATCGGACTTGACCGTGAGAAACTCTTGCAGGGTATAGGCCGCGCCGTAGGCCTCCATGGCCCAGACCTCCATCTCGCCGAGCCGCTGGCCGCCGAATTGGGCTTTGCCGCCCAGGGGCTGCTGGGTAACCAGGGAATAAGGTCCGGTGGAACGGGCATGAATCTTATTGTCAACCAGATGATGCAGCTTCATCATATACATCACGCCGACGGTAACCTGATTATCAAATTTCTCGCCGGTCAGACCGTCGTAAAGGGTGGACTGTCCGACCTCGTCGACACCGGCCTCAACCAGCAACTTGCGGATATCCCCTTCGTCGGCCCCGTCAAAGACCGGGGTGGCCATGTGGATTCCTCCGCCCATACGGCGGGCGAGCTGGAGGAGCTCGTCATCACCGAGTCCGTCGACAAGGGCATCGTACTCCTCCTTGGAATACACGGCCTTAAGCCGATCCTTGACGGCTTCGAGATTTTTTTCGTCGGCGAACTTTTGAATCTGCTCGCCGAGCCGCCGGCCGGCCCAGCCCAGATGCACCTCGAGAACCTGCCCGACGTTCATCCGGGAAGGTACCCCAAGGGGATTCAGAACGATATCGACCTGATCGCCATTCTCGAAAAAGGGCAGATCCTCTTCGGGGAGAATCCTGGAGACAACCCCCTTGTTCCCGTGACGGCCGGCCATCTTGTCACCGACCGAGAGCTTGCGCTTGGTGGCAACGTAAACCTTGACCATCTTGATGACGCCTGGCGGCAGATCATCACCCTTGCGAATCCGGGCAATCCTGGCCTCATATTTGTCGGCCACCATTTTTTTCTGTTTATCGTAGCCTTCCAGCAGGCTGGTAATCTGCTCTTCAAACTGTTTGCGGCCGGTAAATTCGATCCGCTTAATGGTTGAAATCGGCAACTCCTCGATCAGCTTCTGCTTGATGACTTGGCCCTTGGCCAGAAGCACCTTGTCTTTTCTGACCGAAATATCAGCGCCGGCCTTCTTGCCGGCCATGATATCGGCGAGCCTGTTCTTGATCGCCTTTTTCAGGCTGTTCAGCTCATCCTCCATATACTTTTCGAGAATGGCGGCCTCGGCATCATCGATGGCCCTGGCCCTTTCGTCTTTTTCAACCCCTTTCCGCGAAAAGACCTTGGCATCGATGACCACCCCCTCGATTCCGGGCGGAACCCGCAGGGAGGTGTCTTTGACATCGCCGGCCTTCTCGCCGAAAATCGCCCGCAACAATTTCTCCTCGGGAGAAAGCTGGGTCTCACCCTTGGGCGTGACCTTGCCGACCAGGGTATCGCCCGGCTTGATCTCGGCGCCGATCCGGACCACGCCGCTGTCGTCGAGGTTGCGCATCGCCTCCTCGCCGACATTGGGGATATCCCGGGTAATTTCTTCCTTGCCCAGCTTGGTATCGCGGGAGACGGTCTCGAATACTTCGATATGCAGGGAGGTGAAGGTGTCATCCTTGAGCAGTCTCTCGCTTACCAGGATCGAATCCTCGAAGTTGTAGCCGCGCCAGGGCATGAAGGCGATCGTCACATTCTTGCCCAGGGCGAGTTCGCCGCTGTCGCAGGCCGGACCGTCGGCAAGCAATTCACCCTTGATTACCCGCTGACCGGGATAAACCACCGCCTTTTGATTAAAGCAGGTGTTCTGGTTGGATTTCTTGTATTTTTCGAGACGATAGACGCCGATGCCGGTCTCGAAACCGTCGGTGCCAGGCGCATCGTAGCGGACGACGATCCGGTTGGCGTCGACCTCTTCCACTATGCCGTCACCACCGGCCAACAGGCAGACGCCGGAATCCATTGCCACTGTTCTCTCCAGCCCGGTGCCGACGATCGGGGCGGCGGCCCTAAGCAGCGGCACCCCCTGGCGCTGCATGTTGGAACCCATCAAGGCCCGGTTGGCATCGTCATTTTCCAGAAAGGGAATCAGCGAGGCGGCCACGCTGACCAACTGGTTGGGCGAAACGTCCATGTGGGTAACATTGTCGGTGAGAACGATACCGACCTCGCCAGCCTGCCGGGCAATCAGGGCATCCGGGACTATCTTGCCGTTCTTGCCGACCTCAACCTTGGCCGGGGCAATGACACATTTTTCCTCCTGCAAGGCCGACATGTAACCGACCTTATTGGTGACCTTCCGGTTGATAACCTCCCGGTATGGCGTCTCGACGAAACCATAATCGTTGATCCGGGCGAAGGTCGCCAGGGAGACGATCAGACCGATGTTCGGTCCCTCCGGGGTCTCAACCGGGCAGATCCGGCCGTAGTGAGTCGGATGGACATCGCGAACCTCGAATCCCGCCCTTTCCCGGGAAAGCCCGCCGGGTCCCAAGGCACTGAGCCGCCGTTTATGGGTCACCTCGGAAAGGGGATTGGTCTGATCCATGAACTGGGAAAGCTGACTGGTCCCGAAAAATTCCTTGATGGCGGCGGTGATCGGTTTGGGATTGACCAGATCGTGGGGCATCATCGCCTCGGTTTCCTGGAGGCTCATCCGTTCCCGAATGGCGCGTTCCATCCGGACCAGACCCATCCGATACTGGTTTTCGATGAGTTCGCCGACCGTCCGGACCCGGCGGTTGCCGAGATGATCGATATCGTCGACCTCACCCTGGCGATCCTTCAAGCGGACCAGTTCCCTGACACTCATTAAAATATCGTCCCTGGTCAGGGTGCGGTGGTTAATGTCCGTATCGACGCCAAGCTTGGCGTTCAACTTAAAGCGCCCGACCTCGGAAAGATCGTAGGTGTCGGGATTAAAAAAGAGGTTGTCGAGGAACTGGGAAGCCACCTCCATGGTCGGCGGGCTGCTGGGCCGGAGACGACGATATATTTCGATAAGCGCTTCATCGACATCCTTGGCCTTATCGAGCAGCATCGTCTTACGAAAGGCATCGGTGGCGGTGACCCCGTTAATCGCCAGGACGGCAAGCTTCTTGATCTTCAGGGCGACAAGATCATCCAGCATCGATTCGGTCAATTCGGTATTGCACGGCAATACGACCTCGCCGGTCTTCGAATCGACGACATCCTCGGCCACAACCTTGCCGATCAGTTGCTCCAGCGGCATCGTAATCTGGCTCACCCCATCCTCGGCCAGTTTTTGGGCCCGCCCCTTGCCGATTTTGAGACCGGCCTTCAGCAGGACCTCGCCGGATTCGGGATGGAGGATATCAACCGCGACCCGTTGGCCGATCGCGGCCAGGGGGTCGAACTGTTTTTTAATCTTCTTGCCTTTAATCTCCACATCTTCCACATCGTAAAAGAAGCGGAGGAGAGCTTCGGCCGAAGAGCCCAGGGCTTTCAAGAGGGTGGTAACCGGAAACTTGCGGCGCCGGTCGATGCGGACGTAGAGAATGTCCTTGGCATCGTATTCAAGATCGATCCACGAGCCGCGCACCGGGATGATCCGGGCCGAATATAAACGCTTGCCGCCGGCATGACTCTTGCCGCCGTCATGGCTGTAGAACAGGCCGGGCGACCTCTGGAGCTGACTGACAATTACCCGTTCCGTGCCGTTAACCACGAAAACGCCGTCCTTGGTCATCAGGGGAATGCTACCCAAAAAGACGGCCTGTTCCTTGATATCGCGAATTGTTTTGACGCCGGTGTCGGGGTCGATATCATACGATACCAGGCGGACGGTAATCTTGACCGGAACGTCAAAGGTCATCCCCCGCTCAACACACTCCTCGACGGTGTATTTAGGTTCCCCGAAACTGTAGCTGACGAACTCAAGGGAACAGGTTCCATTGAAATCCTCTACGGGAAAAACACTTTTAAAGATCGATTGCAAACCAACGTCCTCACGCTGGTTCGGTTGTTTTTCGAATTGCAGGAATTTCTCGTAGGATATTCGCTGCATCGCAATCAGATGCGGTTTTTCAACAATCTCCTTGGATTTCGCAAAACTCTTTCGGACTCTTCTAATCGTGTTCATTCAGCATCGCCCTCGTCAATTTAACAATGCGGCCCACGGTAAATTCCCGGAAAAAATCTGCTGCCAGACCAGACAACAAGACACGGCCAAATCCGGTAATATAAAAACGCAATAAACGCTACGGGGTTGCCCCCGTAGCGTTATTCCCAGCAAAACCCGCGGAAGCAGGACCTCCGCGGTCGAGCCGGCGCAAGCCAGGAGCTTGACACCGGCTCGTCTTAATCAACAAGACGACTTACTTGACTTCAACCCCGCCGCCGGCGGCTTCGATCTTGGCTTTAATCTGTTCGGCCTCTTCCTTGGTAACGCCTTCCTTGATCGGCTGCGGCGCGCCTTCGACCAGCTCCTTGGCTTCCTTAAGACCCAGGGAAGTGATAGCCCGGACTTCCTTGATAACCCCGATCTTCTTATCGCCGGCCGAGGTAAGGATTACGTCAAATTCGGTCTTCTCTTCAGCGGCGACGGCTTCGCCACCGCCGGCCGGGCCGGCCGCTACCGCAACGGGAGCGGCGGCGGAAACGCCGAATTTTTCTTCCAGTTCCTTAACGAGTTCGGAAAGCTCAAGAACAGTCATATTGGAAATAAAATCGATTACGTCTTCTTTGGTTACAGCCATGTCAAATTCCTCCTGGAACAATTATCTTGAATTAAAATTTTAGAAGTTTTTACGCTTGACTCTTCTGCTCGCCGATCGCGTTCAATGCATAAACCAGCTTGCTGGGCACGCCATTCAACACGCGCACAAAGCCGGTGGAAACGCCGTTCATGACGGACAGCAACTGGCCGAGCAGAACATCGCGGCCCGGCAGCTTGGAAAGGGCGACAATGTCCGCCGCAGACAAGATCGCGCCATCCATACAGGCGATCCGGATTGCCAGGGCCGGATTATCCTTGGCGAAATCGACCAGGATTTTGGCAGGCGCCACCGGATCTTCATAGGACATGGTCACGGCGGTTGTGCCTTTGCATGAATCGGTAATGGATTCAAATGCCGTGCCGGCCACCGCCCTTCGCAAAAGGGTGTTCTTGGCTACCCTTATTTCGGCGTTGTTCTTTTTCAGTTCCCGGCGCAGACCTTCCAGCACGGCAACCTTCATTCCCTGGTAGTCGGTGACAATGGCAAGCGTCGCTTCGCAAAACTTGCTATTCAGCTCTTCGACTACCGTCGCCTTTTCATCACGCTTCAATGTCTATTACCTCCTTTTTCAACTGAGTTTTACAACCAAAACAGTCGAGGTCGATTAATCACAGACAATGTAAGATCTTCGGGAAATAGCTGAAAGGCAACTAGATTGGCTTCAGCCGGTTGATCCGCAGCTTACAACGCTACTTATATGTCCGATCGTCTAGGCAGGCCGCTGTCGAACTGCCGAAGCTTGGGCAGCCGCAACACCGATTAAGCCCCTCACGAGGCGCCCACGGTCTTCGACTCAAACTGCTTACAAAGCGACATCGGTCTCTCACAACCCGCTACGCCAGGACGGAAAGACCAACACCGCGACCTAATGATACCACCGGCAAGAACCGGCGGGCAAAAAAAAATTATCAACCGGCGGTTTTTATCACGGCCCTGGCCTCGACGGGATCGATCTTGATACCGGGCCCCATCGTGGTGGACAGGCTGATCCCTTTCAGATAGACGCCTTTCGAGGAAGAGGGTTTCAACTGGATCAGGCGATCAATAAAGGCATAGACATTCTGCCTGAGTTTTTCGGCCCCGAAAGAAGCCCGGCCGACCATGGCATGCACAATCCCCGATTTGTCGACCTTGAAATCGACCTTGCCGCCTTTTACCTCAGCCACCACGCGGCCCACGTCGAAGGTTACGGTGCCGAGCTTGGCGTTCGGCATAAGATTCCGGGGTCCGAGCACCCGGCCGATTTTACCGACGGTGCCCATCATATCCGGCGTCGCAATGGTTTTATCAAACTCAAGCCAGCCGCCCTGAATCTTCTCGACAAGCTCATCGCCACCGGCATAATCGGCGCCGGCATCCAAGGCTTCCTGGACCTTTTCACCCTTGGCGAAAACCAGAACGCGTTCGGTTTTGCCGGTGCCGTTCGGCAACACGATACTGCTTCTGATCATCTGGTCGGCATGACGCGGATCAACGCCGAGCCGCACCGCAATGTCCAGGGATTCGTCAAATTTTGCGTATTTGGTCTTAAGGGCCAGCTCCAATCCCTCATCAACGCCATACATCTTTTCGGCATCGACTTGGGCGAGGTTCTGCCGGTAATTCTTTCCTCTTTTCGTCATGACTGCTACTCCAATAACTGAGATCAGATTATATTATGGTCTATCACGTAAGGCGGCGTCGCAAAAAAACCGGGACTAATCGACAACCGTGATGCCGCAGCTCCGCGCCGTGCCTTCAACGATCCTGATGGCCGCCTCGATATCGTAGGCATTCAAATCAGGCAACTTGATTTCGGCAATCTCCCTGACCTTGTCGCGGGAGAGCCGGGCAACCCTTTCCCGCTTGGGATTACTCGAACCACCCTTCAGTTTGGCGGCCCTGAGCAGAAGAGTCGAAGCCGGCGGGGTCTTGGTTATAAAAGAAAAAGAGCGGTCGGCATAAACGGTAATCACCACCGGAATGATCATATCACCCTTGTCCTGGGTCTTGGCGTTATAGGCCTTGCAGAACTCCATGATATTAACGCCATGCTGCCCCAGGGCAGGGCCAATAGGCGGGGAAGGATTCGCCTTGCCCGCCTGAATCTGTAATTTTATATAGCCCTGAATCTTTTTAGCCATCGTCTTCTCCTGTAATACAGCTTGATTATTCTACAATCGTAAAAATGATGCGGCCGCCAATCAACCCTTGACGACCTGAACAAATTCGAGCTCGACCGGAGTCTCTCTGCCGAATATGGAGACCATTACCTTGACGCGTCCCTTCTCGGGAAACACTTCATCGACGGTCCCTTGAAAATTGGCAAAAGGGCCATCCGTTACCCTGACCGAATCGCCGATTTCGTACATCACCTTCGGTTTCGGCTTAAGCGCCCCATCCTTGATCCGGCCGATGATCTTCATCGCCTCGTCATCGGACAGGGCCTGGGGATGCAGATCGTCGCCGACGAATCCGGTCACCTTCGGGGTGTCCCGAACCGTATGCCAGGTGTGATCGTTCAGATCGACATTAAGCAATATGTATCCGGGGAAAAATTTACGCGAAGAGGTTTTCTTGGTACCCTTGACCATCTCGACAACCTGCTCGGTCGGAACAAGAATTTCGCCGAAGAATTCCTCCTGCCCGGCATTTCTTATTCTCTCTTGCAAGGCTGCCTTAACCTGTTCCTCAAAACCGGAATAAGTATGCAGTATGTACCATGATCGCGCCATAATTTCCGTCGTTTAACCCCGCCTGGATTTCAATTCAACACAAGACTGACCAGCTTGCCGATAACAAGATCCACCGAGCCGAGATATAATGCCATGATCGTCACAAAAACGATGACGACCACGGCCGAAGTAACGGTGTTCTTTTTGTTTGGCCAGGCTATCTTGGTAAATTCCCTTTTTACCTCGCCGTAAAACTCTTTGATCTGCGCTATCCTGAATTTACCGGGCGCATCACCGCGATCTTTTTCGCCTTTCTTTTTACGAGGTAGGTCGGTCTTGTTCTCAGTCATAAAATTTCTCTAAAGTTGCAACCGGCTGGCGAGTAAAGTTCTTCTGTCAGATAAAGCTGAGTTGAACAGCTTGTCGGCTCGTACGAAACTTACGCCCTGAGGGTATAAGTTATCATACCTCGACTGCCGTTGTATCGGCAAAAAACAACCTGACAAGCACCTTTCAATCAGCTTGCTTCGCCTCGATGTGACGCAGGCCAAGAAAGTTTTGGATTGGCAGGCCAGGAGGGATTCGAACCCCCAGCCCTCGGATTTGGAGTCCGATGCTCTACCAATTAGAGCTACTGGCCTCTACCGTACCGCTACTTGGTTTCCTTGTGAAGTGTATGGCTTCGACAGAAACGGCAATATTTCTTGAACTCCAGTTTATTGGGAGTCTTCCGCTTGTTCTTGGTCGTGGTGTAATTGCGCTGTTTGCATTCGGTACAGCCCAAAGTGATAATATCTCTCATTGTCCCTGCCAGTATAGAGCTGGTTGTCAGCCCGCATAAAAAAAGGGCGCTAAGCGACAGCCAAAATTTATCTAAATAGCGAAAACTACTCGATAATCTTATTGATAACGCCGGCGCCGACGGTCCGGCCACCCTCGCGGATCGCAAAACGAAGGCCTTCTTCCATGGCGATCGGGGTGATCAGGGAGCCCTCGATGGTGACGTTGTCACCGGGCATTACCATCTCAACTCCGGCCTCCAGATTTACCACTCCGGTCACGTCGGTGGTCCGGAAGTAAAACTGCGGACGATAGCCGTTGAAAAACGGGGTATGCCGACCGCCTTCCTCTTTACTCAATATGTAGCATTCCGCCTTGAACTTGGTATGCGGGGTGATGGTCTTCGGCGCGGCGAGAACCTGACCGCGCTGGATCTCCTCGCGCTTGGTGCCGCGCAGCAGGATGCCGACATTGTCGCCGGCCTGACCCTCGTCCAGCAGCTTGCGGAACATCTCGACCCCGGTAACCGTGGTCTTCTGGGTATCGGTGATGCCGACGATCTCAACCTCGCCGCCGACCTTGATGATCCCCCGCTCGATCCGGCCGGTGGCGACGGTGCCGCGCCCGGAAATCGAGAAAACATCCTCAACCGGCATCAGGAAAGGCTTGTCGATATCGCGCTTCGGCTCCGGCACGAAACTGTCGCACGCTTCCATCAATTCCCAGATACACTTGGCGGCCGCTTCATCCTCGGGATTCTCCAGGGCCTTCAGGGCGCTGCCCTGGATGATCGGGGTGTCGTCGCCGGGGAACTCGTATTTATTGAGAAGCTCGCGGAGCTCCATGTCGACCAGTTCCAAGAGTTCCTCATCGTCGACCTGGTCGCATTTGTTCATGAATACCACGATGGCCGGCACCCCGACCTGGCGGGCGAGCAGAATGTGCTCGCGGGTCTGGGGCATCGGGCCGTCGGTGGCGGCAACCACCAGGATCGCCCCGTCCATCTGGGCGGCGCCGGTGATCATGTTCTTGATATAATCGGCGTGGCCGGGACAGTCGACGTGGGCGTAATGACGTTTCTCGGTCTGGTACTCCACATGGGCGGTGGCGATGGTGATGCCGCGCTCCTTCTCCTCGGGCGCCTTGTCGATTTCGTCAAAGGCGGTCGCGGAGGCCAGGCCCTTGGTGGCCAGTACCCGGGTGATTGCCGAGGTCAAAGTCGTTTTACCATGATCGATATGACCGATCGTACCGATGTTTACATGCGGTTTACTTCTTTCAAACTTTTCCTTTGCCATGACAAATCTCCTCTGCCCTGATTTTCTAATATTTACCCCGTACAGGTCCCGTTCGACCTCTGCTCCGGACCGACCATCGATTGCCTGGAGCCCACGACCGGATTCGAACCGGTGACTTCTTCCTTACCAAGGAAGTACTCTACCTACTGAGTTACGTGGGCCTGTCGAAAAAAACCAACTTCACCGGCAGCCCCCGAGAGGCTGGTCCATAAAGATTATGGAGCGGGAAACGGGTTTCGAACCCGCGACCCTCAGCTTGGAAGGCTGATGCTCTACCAATTGAGCTATTCCCGCTGTTTGTCGTCTCTAAAAATACCCCGCCGATCGAAGATCCGGCGAAAAAATCAATGGTGGAGGGGGGAGGATTTGAACCTCCGAAGGCTACGCCGACAGATTTACAGTCTGTTCCCTTTGGCCACTCGGGAACCCCACCAATATATTTATGGAGCCAGCGGAGGGATTTGAACCCCCGACCCACTGATTACAAATCAGTAGCTCTACCAGCTGAGCTACGCTGG
>JARGFN010000155.1 GCA_029210665.1 Desulfobulbales bacterium | reverse complement strand
TCAACATCGTTGCCGCCTTGCATCTGCACCGTTCTCGAACGCTCACAGATTCAGGGATTAATCTAAGCTTTTTTGCTTATTTTTCCCACCTTTTCCGCGATCCGTACCGCCAATCGCTCCTTGCCCGTTTTCCGGTAAATTTTTTCCAGCAAGCGCGCCCCATCGAGATTAGACCGCTTGAGTCGCAGACTCTTCTGCAGGTTGACAACCGCCCCCTGCCTGTCCCCCTGCCGGTAGAGGACCAGGCCGAGCCGGTACAGGTTATCCCACCTGGCATCGTCAAGCTCGACCGCCTCCCGGCACAGGGACAGGGCGATATCGCCGCCCTGCCCTTCGACATCGTAAAGCTCCCCGAGCAGACTGAGGACCCGGCTGTCCCTGGGATTAAAAACATTGGCCTGCTGGAGACATTCCATGGCCCGCCGGTTCTCGCCGAGATGCCGCCAGGCCTCCCCCAGACAGCGGAGGGCGGCGGCATCCTCCCAGTCGGCCCGCCGGTCCCGGCCGACTTGGTCGACATCGAGCAGTTCGACGACCTCGCGGTATCGGCCGGAGCGGCAATACAGTTCGGCGAGCTGCAGAACCGGATCGAAAATCCGGTCATCGACGGCCAGCGCTTTCTCAAGAAAGCCGACCGCCAGATCGTCCCGGTCACAGGTCAGCCAGGCCGAACCGAGATTGAACAGGGCCATGTAATTATCGCCTTCAACGCCGAGGGCCTTTTCAAAGCAGTTAATCGCCGCCTTGACCCGGTTAAGCCGGACATAGGCCACCCCCAGACTGTTGAGCAGGTTGACGTTGCGGGGATCAAGCCCCAGGCCGCGCCGGTATTCGCGAACCGCGCCGTTCATGTCACCTTCGTTGTAATAGACATCGCCGCTGATGTTAAGGGACACCCCGTTAAACTCCGTGACCGTCCCCGGCCCGAAAAAGAAGGTGTGCTGCAAGGCTTTGCGGGCATTCAGGGGGACCTCCGATCTCTTGAAATCGGCGCAAGGAAAGAGGGCGAAACCGGCAGAAAAGGTCCGCTCATTCCCGCCGGCAACCTTGTCCTGCAATTCCTTAATGGCGGCCGGGACCCGAGTCCGGTCGAAACCGGCCAGGAAGATGAAGACCTCGCCGCTTTCCCGCCTGATCAGGTGTTCGCCGCTGCCGAGGTGGGGTTCGAGCAGTTCTGGCAGATCCGGCCTGTCCCGATCGCACTTGAGGGCGGCGACGGCGAATTTTTCCTCGTCGCGCCACAGATCCCGCAACCGGTTCATTTCCGGGGGGGAGAGGGAGCGGAAGGGATGGCGGCTCCGCTCTGCCGCGCTCTGGTAGACGGCCTTGGCAAACGGCCCCCTTTGCCGGGCCGTGACAACCGCGCCCCAGGCCCGATCCATCAACTTGACAAAACCGATATCGTCGGAACCCTTCACCCAGACCTGACCCATCTGGACCCGGTCCAGACCGTCCCGTTGCAGACGATAAAGGATAACGTCGGCCAGGGTGCGCGCCTCCCCGGAGGCCAAGCCGTGCCACACCATGCCGAAAACCCCGGCGCCAAAATGAAAGAGCGGGATCCCGCGCCCGACGATGGAGTTTAGGGCGCCAGCCGCCCTCTGCAGATAGGCATGGGCATGGGCCGCGTCGCGGGCCCGGGGATGGATCTCCAGCAGGACCAGGACGAAATCCTCCCGCCGGGCCAGACAACTTTCCAGATTTTCCCGCCAGATTACCGAATTAAACAAGCCGGTGAGAGGATCGATCGCTCTGGCCGACAGGGCCAGATAGTCGGCGGTGATGGCCCGGCCATGATCGAGCAGGGTCCTGGTCGTGTGTTTATTGTAAAGATCCGGATCGCCCCCTTCCACGGCGGCTATCCCGTACAGGGTTGCCTGATCGAACAACGGCAGAAAGAGGCGCTCCGGCCGGCTGTCGATCACCGGCTTGCCGCTCGTACCCGCCAGGAGCAAGGCCTTGCGGCTTTCCTCACTGAACTGTTCCGAAGAAACCTTGCCGGAATCGGCCGGCAGAAGCTCGGCATGGTCGCAGGAGAGATGCCGGCAGGCTATCTCGTTGAAAAAATGCCGGAACCGAAAAGGATCGTTCCTCTCCGCGGCCATAAGCGACCAGTCAAAAGGAGCACCCATTAAACCGCCTCGAATACCTTGAGAATGGTCTCGGCCAGCGGCACGATTTCCCGATCGGCAACGGTCCGCATATCGAGCAGGAAGAGTTCGTTTTCGATCCGGCCGATCACCGGCACCGCGCTCTTGCGAAGTCGCGCCTCAAGCTCGTTGAGCGAAATTCCTTCGGGGCGCAGGGCCACGGCTTTGCTGGGCAGGTCCTGTTCCGGCATGGCTCCGCCGCCGACCCGCGAACCGGTATCGACAACCGAGACCGGACATTGCCCGGCAAACCCCTTGTTCAGCCGCCGGGCCAGCCGCCGGGCCCTGGCGGCGATTTTATCCTTGGAGATACTGAGCATCGCCAGGGTCGGAATCCTGGCCAGGGCGGTCTCCTCGTCGTAATAGAGGCGCAGGACCGCCTCCAGACCGGCCAGGGTGAACTTGTCGATCCTGAGGGCCCGGGTCATCGGGTTACCCTTGATCCGTTCGATAATCTCGCGGCGGCCCAGGATAATCCCGGCCTGGGGGCCGCCGAGCAGCTTGTCGCCGCTGAAGGTGACCACATCGACCCCGCTTTCGATCACCTCGCCGACGGTCGGCTCCTTGATCAGGCCGAAGCGGGAAAGATCGAGCAGGCAGCCGCTGCCGAGATCCTCCATGACCGGCAGCCCGTGCCGCCCGGCCAGTTCGACCAGCTCGGCCAGGGGCACCTCGGAGGTGAAACCGATCATCCGGTAATTGCTGGTGTGGACCTTTAAGAGCAGGGCGGTCTCCTCGCTGATCGCCCCCTCGTAATCGCGAAGATGGGTGCGGTTGGTGGCCCCGACCTCGACCAGGCGGGCGCCGCTTCGGGCCATCACATCGGGAATCCGGAAAGAGCCGCCGATCTCGACGAGCTGGCCCCGGGAGACCACGACCTCGCGCCCCTTAGCCAGGGTGTCGAGGCAGAGGAGGACGGCGGCGGCGTTGTTGTTGACCACCAGGCCCGCCTCGGCCCCGGTCAATTCGCGGAGGAGACCTTCGACCAGGCTGTAGCGGCTGCCCCGCCGGCCGGTATCGAGGTCGAACTCCAGATTGGAGTAACCGCCGCCGACCCGGGCGATCATCGCCATCGCCTCGTCGGGCAGGACCGAGCGGCCCAGATTGGTATGGATCACCACCCCGGTAGCGTTAATCACCCCGCGAAAATTGGGGGACATGCGGCGGCGATAGCGCTCTTCAAACCGGTCCGCCAGGTTGGCGAAAGCAAGCCCCTCCGGATCGGCGAGGTGTCCCGCCAGGATCTCCTCCCGGCAGTGGTCCAGCACCTCGCGCACCGCAAGCTTGACCTGCTTGCCGATAGCGAAGCCCCGTTCTTCAAGCCGCCCGAGAAACTCATCCACCTTGGGAATCGACTTCAGCATCTCCCGAACCTCGCCGGTCATCTCTTTTTTTCTTTCTGGTGTCATCCGACGTCCCGGTATAGTTTATATTAAACGATCATAACCAACTGAAAACTGTTACCTTTTTTACCGATAAGTGTCAAGATAGGGCCGGCGGCGCCTTTATTTTACCGAGTTTTATTGAATTCGACTTTTGCCGGGTCCCCGAAGCAAGCCCGGATTAAATCAGACAAACACATGCCCGTATTTCAACTTGACGAATCGATCAGCTTTCCGCCCCCGCAAATGGCCCGGGAAGACGGTCTGCTCGCCGTCGGCGGCGACCTTAAACCGGAGCGGCTCCTGCTCGCTTACCATCTGGGGATCTTTCCCTGGTACTCGCAGGGAGAGCCGATCCTCTGGTGGGCGCCGGTTCCCCGCATGGTCCTCTTTCCCGACGACTTTCATCTCTCCCGCAGCCTGGCCCGCACCATGCGGCGCAAAACCTTCACGGTCACTTTCGACGAGGCCTTTCCGGAGGTTATCAATAATTGCGCCGCAATCCGCCTGGACCGGGGAGAAGAGACCTGGCTCGGCGCCGAGATGATCGAGGCGTATTGCAAACTTCACGAACTGGGCTACGCCCACTCGGTGGAATGCTGGCATGGTACGGAATTGAAGGGGGGATTGTACGGGGTGTCACTCGGGTCGGTGTTTTTCGGCGAATCGATGTTCAGCCTGGCCCCGAACGGCTCCAAAGTGGCGATGGCCGCCCTGGTCAACCAGCTGGTTCTCTGGGAATTCGACCTGATCGACTGCCAGATCCACAACTCCCATCTGGAGAGCCTCGGAGCCGCCGAGATTCCCGGCGATGAATTCTGGGAAAGACTGGCCCTGGCGGTGGACAAACCGACCCTGATCGGTAAATGGTCCAACCCTGAAAACCCTGGCCGCTGAGCCGAAAATCCGAAACAGCAAAGGAGCCTCCCGGCGCGAACCGGGTGCCCCTTTTTTTGTGGCAAAATCCATTACCAGAATCAGCCGATCAACCGGTAGGGATAGGCCCTTTTGGTCCATTCGCTGTCGGGAAAGCTTTCTTTCAGCTGGTCGTAGGCTTCCCGCAACGGCTTCGGGTCCCCGCTGCTCTTATAGCGGCTCACTCCCCGCAGATAAGCGGCCTCCGGAGCTGCATCGGTGTCCGGGTAATCGGCCAGAATCTTTTCGAACACCTCCAGCGCTTCACCGAAACAGTCGTTATCAAAATAACACTTTCCTTCGCCAAGCAACAGCCGGGCGATCAACTCCTTCGGTTCCAGAAAACCGATGGTCCGGTGATGCTCCTTGCCGTCGGAATCCAGGGTAATCAGGGCGGGGGTCCACTTGATATTGAAATCATCGCTGATCGGTTTGGCATCGGACCTGACCCGCAGCGGAATCAACGATTCGTTGCAGAAATCGATTACGGCCTCGTCAGGATACGTAACTGCATCCATTTGTTTACAGCCAATTCACTCCGGATTGAAGAAATCGAGCAGGACCGGTTTATTCTCTTTCTTGGCCCGGACGAGGGCATTGTCAATTTCAGTTTCCCACTGGACTACCTTGGTCATAGCCTTTACCTCCATTAGTTATGCAGTTACAACCGGCGCCGATCCGCAGGGAACCGGCGTGGCCCGTTAAAAGGTTTTCCCTGAATCCGTGACGGCTTCGTGGTAAATTTCACTTATCAGCTTGTAATTTCATTAGATAATCGTTTTTCCCTGGATTGCC
>JARGFN010000003.1:8614-36060 GCA_029210665.1 Desulfobulbales bacterium | reverse complement strand
GTCCTCGATGGCCTTTTCCGCCTGTTTACCGGCATGGAGCCAGACCCTGCCCGCCTGGTCCACACTGGGGAACTCGATGGGCTTATTGTTG
Organism: Desulfobulbales bacterium; assembly: GCA_029210665.1. Classification (GTDB taxonomy): domain Bacteria; phylum Desulfobacterota; class Desulfobulbia; order Desulfobulbales; family JAGXFP01; genus JAGXFP01. The sequence continues at coordinate 35,969 of JARGFN010000003.1, read as the reverse complement.
ATCCTGAGGGTGAACAGGCCGGTGGCGGGGTCGATCTGCAAAAACTCCGGCACTGATTTCCAGCGGAAGGAGCCGTTGATCCGGTAGTCCCCGGTCTCTAAGCGCAGGTGGGGAAGGCCGTGCCGCATGAGCATTAGAGCCGGTTTGCTGTTGACGGTAACCTTCTCCGGCCAGATCCGTTCATTGCCGGGCAGCTGGATCCAGCTTTGATATTGAAGATGACCGCTCTGCCTGAAAGAACCCCGGCCGGCGCTGATCTCCAGGTCGAGGGAGGTGGGCCAGTCGCAGCGGATCTTTCCGGGGTTATCGTAATTGGCGGAGCAGAGCAGTTCTTCCTGGTGATCGTGGAGGACCCAGTCGACCCAGGGCTTGAGCGGCTCAGGCGCCTGAAATTTTTCGGCCGCTGAAACCGGGGTGAAGGCCAGAATGGAAAAGATCAGGAACAGAAAAAGACATTTCCCGGACATATCATCCTCATCGGATTCAGGTTCATGTTTTACAGCGTTTCGAAGATATTCACTGCCGATTCCCTTGATTATTACCCGGTTGAGCCGATGTTATCAATCCGTAAAGAAACTCCGGGACATTCATCAAAAAGCTCCCGGGGTTCTTCCCTGAATATATCCCAGAACGGGAAGGTCCGGCACTGCTCGGGTCTGACCTCATAGATCGCGCATCGGCGGGCGCTCAGGTCAAAAAAACAGCAGAGATGTTCGCCGTTTACAACCCGCTCCCGCAGGGAAAGTCTGCCTTGAACCCGGCGGGCATATTGCTTGAAGAACAAGGGGACCGCCATTTTCATGGCCGCCGCCATTTTCTCCAGTTCCGCCGCGCTGGTCCAGACATAACCGGCTCGCCCCCGGCAGCATTTGCCGCCGCAGGTCTTGCAGGCGTTGTGGTCAAAATGATAGGGAAAGTCGTGATTGTCCATGGCCGCGTCTTTTACAACCACCCGGTTTTAAGCAGCAAGGGCCAGAGCAGCTGGAGGGCGCCGAAGGCATAGAGGCCGGCCATCAGGTCGTCCATGACGATGCCCAGGCCGCCGTGGAAACGTTGATCGAGGAAGTTGACCGGGAATGGCTTGAGGATGTCGAAGAGGCGGAAAAGGATAAAGGCGAGCAGCCAGGCGATCGGGTGGGCCGGGATGGCGATCATCGCGATCAGCATGCCGGCCACTTCGTCGATCACCACGCAGCCCGGATCGGGTTTATCCATGATCTTTTCGGCGGCCCCGGCGCTGATAATCGCGATCAGACTGACGATCGCGATGGCGCTCGCGTAGCCCGACGGCGGCAGCTTGACAATCAGGTAGTGGACGGGCAGGGCCAGCAGGGTGCCCCAGGTGCCGGGCGCCTTCGGCAGGTTCCCGAGGCCGAAGCCGGTGGCGACGGCCATGTACAGTCGGTCCATTAACTTTTCTCCGGGTTGAATTCGCTGGTCCGGCAACGGCTGACCGCCGCGTAGATATTTTTCAAGGGCAGGTCCATGGCCAGGGCGAGCCGGCGGCACTCTTCGTATTCCGGGTAGAGCACCGGGCCGGCGGGGGTCTCCACCCGTTTGACCGCGACCCGGCCCAGCTCGGTCATGACGCTGCCGATCTGGCGGGGCAGGGTCCACCTCTTTTCGGTCCGGTAGCGCAGGCCGATGGCGGTGGTTTCCGACAGAAGGCAGCGCTGCGCCTCCCAGCCCAGACCGGGGCGGCAGATCACCTGGAGCTGGAAGGCCGGTCGGCCTTTTTTCATCTGGATCGGGATCAGGGCCACATCGAGAACTCCGATGGCAAAGAGTTTTTCGGTAAGGTGCGGAAAACCCTCCGGCGACCAGTCGTCGAGATTGCACTCGATAACCTCGATCTCCCGCGCTTCATCTACTTCAACCGCGGTGCCGAGCACCACCCGCAACAGGTTGGGGCGGCCGTCGCCGAGAACGTGGCTGCCCCGGCCGTAGCCGATCCGGTCGATGGTCATGGCCGGAAAGGGCCCAAAGGAGTCGGCGACGGTCTTGACGATGGCCGCGCCGGTGGGCGTGACCAGTTCCTGCTCCAGGGCGACCCCGTAGACCGGGACCTCTTTAAGAATTTCACACACCGCCGGGGCCGGCAGCGGCAGCAGGCCGTGTTGGCAGGAGACCAGGCCGCTGCCCATCGGCAGCGGCGAGCAGATCACCCGTTTGATCCCGAGATGGTCGAGGCAGATCGCGAAACCGACGATGTCGATAATCGAATCGACCGCTCCCACCTCGTGAAAATGGACCTGGTCCACCTGCTGGTTGTGAATCCTGGCCTCGGCTTCGGCCAGGGTGGTGAAGATGGCCAGGGCGGTTTTTTTTACCGTGTCAGTCAGACGGCCAACGCTAAGCAATGCCCGGATTTCCGGCCAGTGGCGGTGGGGTTGGCCGGCGGCGATTTCGACCCGGAACCTGTTGGCGCTGATCGGAGTTTCGGTTGTCCGGCCGATGTGGAGCTTGTAACCCGTAAGATCAAGGCCGTTCAACCCCTCCCGGAGAGCCTCGGCCGGCACGCCGCAATCAATGAGGGCGCCGAGGGCCATGTCGCCGCTGATTCCGGCGAAACAGTCAAGGTAGATGGTTTCAACAGTCATGGCGTTTCGCAATCTCCTCTTTCGGTTGGCCCGGTTTTGGCTTGCCGGTGGTGCCTGATTTTTTCAAGTAAGCGATGCCGGTAAAGCATCGCCGGGATCACCAGAACAGCGGACAGGATGAAGAGGAGGGCCAGTTTTAGCCAGTCGCCGCTGTAGGCCTCAGCCCCGTTGGCGGAGAGCAGCAGGGTGCCGGGCATCCGCCCCACCCCGGCCACGAAGATGAAAATCGGCAGGGGCATCGAGCTCATCCCCAGCAGGTAGGAGAGCGAGTCCTTGGGAAAGCCCGGCAGGATGAAGAGGATAAAGGGAATCAGGTAGTCGCCCCGGCAGATCAGATGATTGAAACTTCGGTAGAAGCGGGTATGGCGGAATCTGTCGGTAAGGAACGAGCCGAGCAGGCGGCCGCCGCCGAAGGCGATTAGCGAACCGATGGTCAGGCCGATGGTCGAATAGAGGAAACAGGGCCAGGTGCCGAAGACGTAGCCGCCGACCAGGCCGCTAACTTCGCCGGGGATCGGGGCCAGAATGACCTGAAAGATCTGGATGGCGATGAAGAACAGCGGGGCATAAGGGCCGTAGGCGAGGATCGCGGCCCGCAGCTCGTCGCTTTCGGTTTTAAAGTTCTTGAGCTGGCCGAGAATGGTGGTGAGCATCCCTTCCCGGTTGAGGTACAGGAACAGCAGAGCCAGGAAGAGGAGCACCCCGAGGGCCAGGATATATTGGCGTTTAGTCAAGCCGGCCATCAGCCTAATCGGGTACCGGGTTCAAGCCGGCGGCCCTGGAGAAATGGTTCCACCTCCATTCGCCTGGCCCCTTCAAGCTGGACTTCCTTGATCAGCAGGGCATCCCGGCCGGTGGCGATCAGCAGTCCTTCCCGGTCGGCCCGCAAAACCGTGCCTGGTTCAACGGTTTCCGGGGAGCCGACAATCTTCGGGCCAAAGAGCCGCAACCGCTTGTTGTCTAAAAAAGTATAGGCGGTGGGCCAGGGATCAAGCCCCCTGATCCGGCAGCTGATCGATCCGGCCGGGGCCGACCAGTCGATTCGACCCTGTTCCTTGCTGAGCGGCGGGGCGAGGCTCACCGCCCTTTCATCCTGGGGCCGGGGAATAAGTTCGCCGCGCTGGAGTTGGTCAAGCGCTTCGATCAAGAGCCGTCCGCCGAGACCGGCCAGCTTGACCGCGAGAGTCGCGGCGGTATCGTCCGCAGCGATGGGGATCACGCCGGGCAAGAGGATATCGCCGGTGTCCAGCCCTTCGTCCATCCGCATGATGGTGATTCCGGTCTCGGCGTCGCCGTTCAGGATGGCCCATTGGACCGGGGCGGCGCCCCGGTATCTGGGGAGCAGGGAACCGTGGACGTTGATGGTGCCGAACGGCGGCAGATTTAATAATGGTCCCGGCAAAATGCGGCCGTAGGCGGTTACCGCGAAGAGGTCGGCCCGGTAGCTTCGGAGTTCTTCCAGGAATTCGGCGGTTCTGATGGCGGCCGGCTGAAGGACCGGCAGTCCCGCTTGCAGGGCCAGTTCCTTGACCGGCGGCGCGGTCAGTTTGCGGCCGCGCCCCTTGGGCCGATCCGGCTGGGTGACCACCGCCGCCACATGATGGCGGCTGTCGAGCAGTGCCTGCAAGGAGGGAATCGCGAACTCCGGGGTCCCCATGAAAACGACCCGCAGCGGCTTAAGGGTGCTCATCCGGCGGACTCCCCTATGTCACCTTGCTTTTCGGCCTCGATGATTTTTTTGAGCTTCTTTTTGTAGAGGGTTCGTTTCAGGGAACTCAGGTGATCGATGAACAGGATGCCGTTTAAATGGTCGATCTCGTGCTGGAGGACCCTGGCCGGCCATCCCTCCGCTTCGAAGTTGAGCCTGCTGCCTTCGAGATCCCGGGCCTCGACGACGATCCGATAGGTTCGCTTGACCTCGGCGCACAACTCCCGGACGCTCAGGCAGCCCTCTTCGCCGATTTCCTCGCCTTCCGCTTCGACGATTCGAGGGTTGATCAGGGCGGTGTAGTTGCCCTTTTCCTCGGCGGTCGCGGGGTCGTACACCAGAATCTGCTTCGAGACTCCGATCTGTGGCGCGGCCAGGCCGACCCCCGGCGCGGCGTACATGGTTTCGGCCATATCTTCGACCAGGGCGACCAGTTCGGCATCGAATTCACGAACCGGGGCGGCTTTTCTGCGGAGGGTCTGATTTGGGTATTTAAGTATCGGTAATATCGGCATTTTAATAGTCTCGTAAAAAACAAGTGACTATAGCATATTTTCCGGATCAACGTCCAGCGACAATTTGACGCCATTGGCGCGAAATCCTCGATCGCTGTCGAGCAGGGCGCTGGAAAAACCGTGCAGGGTCTTGAGGTCACCGCTCTTCAAGAGCAGCTGCCAGCGATAGCGGCCATGCAGTTTGGCCAGCGGGGCCGGGGCGGGGCCCATGACCGTTACCGTCTTGTGGCGGCGGCTCATGCGCCTGGCCACTTCGGCCAGGGCGATGGCGCTTTTTTTGACCTGATCCTCCCGCTCCCCTTCGATGCGGATGTTGATCAGTCTGGTGAAGGGCGGAAACTGCAGGGTGCGCCGCAGTTCGATCTCCCGGTCGAACAACCCCCGGTAGTCATGGAGCCGGGCGGTGCTGATCGAATAATGCTCCGGATTCAGGGACTGGATGATAACCCGGCCAGGTTTGTCGCCGCGCCCGGCCCGGCCGGTCACCTGGGAGAGGAGCTGGAAGGTGCGCTCCCCGGCCCGGAAATCGGGGAGGCCCAGACCGGCATCGGCCCAGACCACCCCGACCAGGGTGACGTGCGGGAAGTGGTGCCCCTTGGTGATCATCTGGGTGCCGATCAGGATGTCGATTTCGCGGTCGTGGACCTTTTTCAAAATGGCGAGCAGATCCTTGCGATTCAGGCTGGTATCCCGGTCGAGCCGGGCGAGCCGGGCCTTGGGGAAGAGTTTGCCCAGTTCGTCTTCCAGCCGTTCGGTGCCGAAGCCGATCGGCACCAGATTGGTCGATTGACACTGTTCGCAGAGGGTCCGGCTGTCTATGGCGTGGCCGCAGTAATGGCAGAGCAGCTTGGAGCTGCCCTTGTGCATGGTCAGCGAGATGTGGCAGCTCGGGCAGCGAACCGATTGGCCGCAGTCCCGGCAGAGCATCATGCTGGCGTAGCCCCGGCGGTTCAGGAAAATCAGGCTCTGGTCGCCGGCGGCCAGGTTTTTTCGGAGGGCGACGGTCAGTTCGTGGGAGAACAGGGGCGGCTGGCCGGAGACGGTCTTGATCTCCTGGAGATTGACAATTTCGACGGTGGGCAGCTCTTTTTCCTCGACCCGGCTGGCCATGGTCAGGATCCGGTATTTTTTGTTCAAACCGTGCTGGTAGCTGATTACCGAAGGGGTGGCCGAACCGAGGATGACCGTGGCCCCGGCCTGGGTGGCGCGGAGGACCGCGAGATCGCGGCCCTGGTAGCGGAGGCCGTCTTCCTGCTTATAGGCCCCGTCGTGTTCCTCGTCGACGATGATCAGACCGGGATCGGCCAGCGGCGCGAAGATCGCCGAGCGGGCGCCGATGACGATCCGGGCCTGGTTGTCGGCGATCCTTCGCCACTGATCGAACCGTTCTCCCTTGGAGAGGCCGCTGTGGAGCAGGGCGACCCGGTCCCCGAACCTGGAGAAGAAGTGGGCTTCAAGCTGGGTAGTCAGGGCGATTTCCGGGACCATGACCAATACGGCGCGGCCCGCCGCCAGGGTCGCCTTGGCGGCCTGCAGGTAGATTTCGGTCTTGCCGCTGCCGGTGACGCCGTGGAGCAGAAAGGGGCGGAATTCCCGGGAGGCGAGGGCGGGTTTCAATTCGGCCATTACCTCCTGCTGTTCGGCGGTGAGGGTTTTCGGCTCGGCAAAAAAACGGGGCGGTTCCCCGAAGGGATCGCGATAGACCGGCAGCTCCTCCAGGCAAATGAGTCCCTTGGCGGCCAGGGATTTCAGGGCCTCGCGGGCGCCGCTGTAATGTTTGCCCAGCAGGGGACGGGGGACCGGGGTCTTGGCTTCGCCGGCCAGTTCCCGCAGAAGCTCAAGGGTTTTCAGTTCCGATTTTTTCAGATTTTCGCGGGCCGGATCGGCAAATGGCTGCAGGGTGGCGCATACCACCGTCCGCGGCTTGGCGGTTGCCCCGGTGATCACTTCCTCGATTCTGACCAGCCCCCGGTCCCGCCATTTTTCAAGAAGGGTTCGTTCCCGGTGGTTCCGCCAGATCCGGCGGCAGGCGGCGGGGGGCAGCCTGCCTTGGTCGAGAAGGGTATGCAGCCAGGCGGGCGAATCCGCCTCCCGGCCGATCTTGCCATTGCCGTCCGCGGTCAGGAAGATCTCCCTGCCGCTGGCCGGGGTGAGGCCGGCGGGCAGGGCGGTTTTGATCACCTCGCCGAGCGGATACTGGTAGTATCCGGCGATCCAGCGGAACAGCTCGACCATCGCGGCCGGAAACAGCGGTTCAGGGTCAAGGACTTCGCTGATTGGCTTGATCCTGTGGCTGGCCGGGTTGTTCGGGTGGCCGGCCAGAATGTAGCCGGTCACCTGCCGGTGGCCGAGGGGGACCAGCACCCGGCAGCCGGGCCGGAGGGTGATCCCGGCCGGGGCCATGTAGGTGAGGGAGTTCAACAGGGGGGCCACCACCGCGACTTCCAGATATTTATCGTTCCTGCTCATAGTCGGTGATGGGGCATGGCCTGCCGGTTGGGGGGATTGATGGCGCGTTTATCAAAGATCGGCGGCGACTTCCTTGATATGTTTACGGAACTCCTCGTTCAGGGTGGGATGCCGCAGGGCGAAGGCGATAATCGCCTTCAGGTAGCCGAGTTTGTCGCCGGCGTCGAACCTGGTCCCTTCGAATTCGTAGGCGTAGAGCGGTCTCTTTTTGGAGAGGGCGAGCAGGGCGTCGGTCAGCTGGATTTCGCCGCCATGGCCGGGGCCGGTCTTCTCCAGCAAGCCGAAAATCTCCGGCTGCAGGATATAGCGGCCGATAATGGCCATATCGGAATCGGTGGTGCCGACCGGCGGTTTTTCGATCATCCGCTCGACCCTGACCACCCGCTCCCCGATCTGTTTTCCCTCGACGATGCCGTACTGGTCGGTCTGTTCCCTGGGAACCCGTTGAATGGCGACGATCGATTCCTGCAATTCCTCGAAAAGGTTGAGCATCTGCTGGGTGCAGGGGGTGGTGTCGGAGAGGACCAGGTCGTCGCCCAAAAGGACCGCGAAGGGATTGTTGCCGACTACATTGCGGGCCGACCAGATGGCGTGGCCCAGGCCCAAAGGCTTTTTCTGCCGGACCGAGACGATGTCAATCAGATTCGAGATGTTGCAGATCTCCTCGCAGAGATCGTCCTTGTGTTTGCCTTTGAGGACCGTTTCCAGCTCGAAGTCGTAATCGAAATGATTCTCGATGGCCGACTTGCCCTCGCTGGTGATCAGGATGACCTCCTCGATGCCCGAGGCGACCACCTCTTCGACGATATACTGAATGGTGGGCCGGTCGACGATGGTCAGCATTTCCTTGGGAATTGCCTTGCTGGCCGGCAGAAAACGGGTGCCGAGCCCGGCCACCGGGATGACCGCCTTGGTGATTTTCATATTATTATCCTGTATAATCGATTTAGCTAGTGTCTTGTGTCGTTTGATAATTCCTCACATTATGCCCAAATTCCGCTGGAAAAGCCATCGGTTTTCTGTGATAACCCGACAGGAAAATTATGCATCCTCTCGAAGAACATATCCTGCGCCAGCTCAGGGAGACCGGCATGGCGACCCCTGGCGGCTTGCTGGTGGCCGGGGTTTCCGGCGGCGCCGATTCGGTCGCCCTCCTCCACCTGCTGGCCGCCGTCGCCGATGAACTTAAGGTCGGGCTCTGCGCGGTCTATGTTGATCACGGTCTGCGCCCGGATGAATCGGCGGCCGAGGTGGAACTGGTCGAAAGGCTGGCCGCCCGGCTTGGGGTCGCTTTCAGGACCGGCCGGGTGGCGGTACGCGACTACGCCGAGGAGCGGGGGCGGTCCATCGAGGCGGCGGCCCGGACCCTGCGCTATCGCTTTCTGGCGGAAACCGCCGGGGAGCTAGGGGCGGCGGCAATCGTTGTCGCCCATACCGCCGATGACCAGGCCGAGGAGGTTCTGCTCCGGTTGATCAGGGGAACCGGGCGGGGAGGCCTGGCCGGCATGGCCCCGGTCAACTACCGGCGGGTAATTCGCCCCCTTTTGCAGGTGACCAAGGCGCGATTGCTCGATTATCTGCGCGCACGCAAGCTGCCCTTTCTCGAAGACAGTTCCAATCTTGAACGGGATTTTTTGCGGAACCGGGTCCGGCTCGACCTCCTGCCCTATCTGGAGAAGCACTTCAATCCGGCCATCCGCCGCAATCTTTTGCGGACCGCCGAGATTCTGAGGGGCGAGGAGGAGCTTCTCGATCAATTGAGCGGGGAACTTTATCGCCGGGCGGTATCGCCGGTCGAGGTAGCCGGGATCCTCCGGCTCGATAGCGGGGGGCTCTCCGCCGGTCATCAGGCCCTGCAGCGCAGGGTTATCGAGATGGTTCTGGTCGAACTGGACGCTCAGCCTTCCTTTCAGCATATCGATAAAGTGCTGGCGTTGGCGGCGAGGGGCGCCGGCGGCGGGGAGCTCCATCTGGCCGAAGGTCTGCGGGTTATCAAGCGTGGCCCCGTTCTGGAATTCTCCCACCCGGCCGGGCGCAAGCGCCATCGCGCCGGTCTGGCGGCCTGCGGAAAACTCTCCTTTGAGAAGGTGATCGAGGGGGTGGGGCGCTGGCCGATCAAGGAACTCGGCCTTACCCTGCTGGTCGAGGTGCTGGCCAAGGCGCCGGACCGCGGGGAATTAAGCGGGATGGCGGCCGATTACCTCGATATGGCGGAACTGAGCTTTCCCCTGACGGTAAGGGCGCCCAGGCCGGGGGACCGCTTCCACCCCCTGGGCGGCCCCGGCAGCCGCAAGGTCGCCGATTTTTTAAGCGATTGCAAGGTGGCCCGGGAGGAGCGCGGCCGGGTTCCGGTTCTGACCAGCGGCGGGGAGATTGTCGCCCTGTTGGGGCTGCGGATCGCTCACCGCTGCCGGTTGGTGGACAATAGCCGAAAAGTGCTTAAGGTTAGCGTATTGCCAAGATAAAGAGCTTTACCTGCAAGTCATTTAATGGTAATTAAGTGGCCTGCCTGATCGGATTACCAAAGGGCGAGTAGCTCAGCTGGATAGAGTGTCGGCCTCCGAAGCCGAAGGTCGTGGGTTCGAATCCCGCCTCGCCCACCAGTAAAAAAAGATAAAGGAATCCACGGTTAAGGCGGATTCCTTTTTTGGTTTCGGGTTAATCGGTTTTCATCATTTTCCGTATACGGTAAGAGGGTTGTTATAATCCTGTTCACCCATCAGCTTCCCTTTCCAGCTCGGCGATTATCCCCATGATCTGTTCGGGGGTGGCTACCGGTCCGACCGCTGCCTTCAGTGAGAGCAGTTCCCGCTTCCAGCCGTCCAGGGTATGGAAAAACTCTTCCGGCATCTCCTTTTCTTCCGAAAACTCCGCGACCGACAGGTCGATTCTGCCGAGCAGCCTGTCGATATAGAGCGAAAACTGTTTGGCATAGGTCTCCTCGGGATAATCCTTGTCGATCATTTTCCGGAACAGTTTTTTCAGGTCTTGATATTTCGGAATCCGGCCGATGGGAGTCCGGATCGTCTCCACCTTGCCGAGATGCATCAGGGCCATGATCCGCATCCAGACCCTGGTGTCGTTTTTGTCGCCGAGCAGGCCGTCGCGCTCTCCCGGCGCAAGGGGGCCGCGCGCGCTTTTGTGCAGCCAGTAGTTGACCTGGAAACCGCTGGGGATTTTATCTCCGGCGATTCTCGGATTTTTACCGAAGGCCAGGTAGTGTTTGATGTACTTGCAGAGGGGGCCCGGGAAGAAGGCCTCGTTGGCGAAGGGCGATCTCTTCTCGCTGCCGTCGGAGCCGATCTCGGTGGCGGTGGTGACCGAGCGGATGATGGCGCCGTGCACCACCGTATTTGTCCAGTCGTGGGCCATGACAATGGTGGGCATGGTCGTGTAGTCGCGGCCGCCATAAAGCAGCACGCTTAGCTTGACGCCGCGGTGTTCCTCGATTGCCGGGTCGTAATTTCCCAGGGTGTCCAGGGCAAAGGTGAAGCGGGCGTTTTTATGGGACGGTGGTCGACCGGAATCCCTGGTCCACTCCCCCGCGTAATTCCGGCCGCGCTCCGGCAGTTCTTTTCCCATTCCCTGCCAGTATGGTTTCCGGTCGCTGATTAAAAGGTTCGAGAAAATCACTTCGTTTTCGCCGTTTTCCAGAACATTCATGGTTTCCGGATCTTCTTCCCGGTTGATCCCCTCGATGATTCCGAACATCCCTCTCTCCGGGTTGACGGCCCGGACCTCGCCCGATTCCGAATCGATGAAGATCTTGGCCAGGTCGTCGCCGATCAGGCGGGCGCCGGTCATCGCCGTCCCGGTCTTGCCGCAGCCGCTTGGGTAGGCGCCGGCGAAGTAGAGGATCTCTCCTTCCAGGTCAAAACCGGTGATGAACATATGCTCGTCCAGCCTTTGCCCGAAGTGATTGCGCAGATTGTTCATGTTGGCGAAACGGTGGTTGATCTTCTTGGGGGCGATGGAGTTGCCGGCGTACTGGCAGTTGGCGCTGTATGAGCGGAAATTTTCCACGTCCATGTAGATCCGCCTTTTTGGGAGGTTGGCGGAGACCCTGTTTGCGGTCAGTCGGCCGGCGCTGTGATAGTTGACGAACATGTAGCCTTTCTCGGCGACATCCCGGGAAAATTCGGCCGGGCCGGCCATTCTGTAGAGCAGGGCTTCGCTGTGAATCACATAGTAGGAGTCGGTGATCTGCAGGGCCGGGTCGGCCGCCCGGCAGCCGATCGGGCCGCGGAAGATGAAGGAGACGATCATTTCCCGGCCGGTCATGATCCCCTCCATTATTTCGGCGATTTCCTCAAGCCCGGCCCGGAGCTCTTTCTTGGTCTGGAGTGAGCTGATCGCGGTGGTGTCGTGGGCCAGATATCCGGTGTTGGCCATGTCGCGGCCCTGATCGCCGGGGCCGTCGAAATGACAGTAGTGGTTCGGTATCGCCAGCAGCTCTTCCTCGCCCCGTGCCAGGGCCTGCCGCCTGACGTAATCCAGATCTCCGGCTGAACCGTTATTGATGAAAATCGACGATGGGGCCATGCGAACGACCCCCCGGTGGATCGGTTCGAGAACCTCGGGGCTGCAACGCGCCAGCTTTCCGGCGTTTGCCTCGTCCATCAGGGCCGAAAGGCGGGAGTACATGGCTTTCCTCGATTGATTCCGAACGGCGGTTACCGGCGGCCGGGTTTACTGAACGCTGTAGTCGCGCGCTTCAAGGCAGGCCTTCATGGCGCGTTGATAATCCCGCCGTTTATCGGGATGTTGTTCCGGTGGAACATTACCGCCCGGGCGGGTCGGGTCGAATCCGGTTTGTTCCACCGACCAGCTGTGGCATTCATAGCGGTCGGAGGCCTGTTGCTCATCATCTTGTCCCGCTTTGGGGTAGATGAACAGCTGTTCGGCCATCGGTGGCTGTTCGTCGACTTCGGACTCCGGAGGCGGTTCGGTGACGACGTAAACTCCCTCGTCGGGCCGCCAGACGTAATAAACGCCGTAGGCATAGTAGTAGGGCGCACCCCGGACCCAGATCGTCGTGTAATAGGGCGGCAGGGCCGAAACAACCAGGCCGGGCGGCGGGATTATCACGGTGAATCCGTCCCTGACCGGACGATACCAGCTGCCGCCCTGATAATAAAAGTGATTACGGCGATAGGGCAAATAGCGGGAGCCGCGCGGCAATTCCCTTACCCGCAATCCCGGTTTCGGGTAGCTGCGGTTGTGGCTGTAACGCTTATCGAAGACGTAATCTTGTTTTTTGGACCGGGCGGAATCACGCTTAATGTCTCCTTGCCGCACCAATTGCGCCTCTGGGGGCGCGGCCGCAACCAGAACCATTGTCGAGAGCAGCACGACCCCGGTTATCAAAGGGAGCAATTTCATCATCGGATCCTCGTTGCTTTTGCCGGCCAAGGGGTGAATTTATTCAACGATGTAACCCTTTCCCGCCAGACAGGCTGCCATGGCCCGCCGATAATCGGCGGCCTGCCGCTCGATCAGCGCCAAACGTTTAGCCGTCTGCCGATTGTAGTATTCCTGGAGGTCGGCGGTCTGCTCCCGGCGGGCGGCATCCGAAGCGGAACCGACGAGAGCGCCCGCCGCCGCGCCGATCAGCGCTCCTTCCGGGCGGTTGCCCCTTGATGACACGGCCGCGCCCAGTGCCGCTCCGGTAATGGCGCCCGCGACGGTGTCGGCGCCGGGTGGGCGGTCCGCCACCACCGCCAGTTTATGGTGGGGGGCAAGATAGGGAGCGCTCGGCTCGAAGCCGGTCTGGTCCCTGGCCCACAGATAACAGTCGTACCGGTCGCGGTCCTGCCGCTCCGGGCTCTGCCCTTCGGCCGGATAAAAATAGATTGTGACCGGCGGTGGCGGAGGGGGCTCGTCGGCGATAACCGCATACCTTGACGGCGTCGGCGCACATCCCGCCGATAGCGAAACGGCGGTAGCCAGAGCGGCAGCGAACCACAGCAGGCTTAACCTTTCCGGCTTGTGATTGTGATTATTAGCCACCATCCTCACCACCATAATATTCCATGTCTGTGATTTCGACTTCCGGCGTCGGCTGATCAAAAACGATGGCACCTGAGCAGGGGCGGCGCCTCCTTGAGCTGTTTGGCGACCGCCTTTCTGAATTGCGGGGTGTCCTCGCTGCCGTGAACTTTCCGTTTGTGCAGGATGACGGCCTCGAGAAGTTCTTCCCTGGTCGCGGCGAAGAAGGAAACCGTGCAGTTCACCTCGTTCGGGTGGTCGCGGCAATCCATAAAATATCGTTTCATATCCTTTTCCTTGAGTAACGGGTACACGGAGGGCCGGGCCGTCAGCGGCCCGGCCCCCTGGTCCCGGTGGCGGCGCCCAGGCAGCTTCGGTACTTGTCGGTGGCCAGCTCCGGAAAGCGCCGGTTGAGATCCCAGCGAAAGGATAACTCCGCCCGTTGCAGTTCGCCGGTCAGCGCCTGAATTTCCTGCTGGATCATCATGATCTCCTCCTTATCCGTATCGGCCTCGGTCAGCAGCTTGGCGAACAGGTCGATCTTTTCCCGGATGGCATGGCGCAGGTCGGCGCTGTTCGTATAGAACCTGGTCATTTCGTCATGATAGGCGTCAAGGGTTTCCTTGTCGATTTCGATCTGGCGGCTTCCGTCGTAATAGCTGAACGGGATCTTCCGGGTCTCCGCCGTGCATGGTGAAATCATCGGACCGGTAATGAAAAAGGCAAGCAGCCAGGCTGCCGCAAGCATACGCCTCATGATAACCTCCCTTGTTGCCGGAATGATCGACCCGGCCGCTGGAACGTCGGGCGCAGTCGCAGTCCTCGTTTCGACCGGCAAGGCAGCCGCGGTCGATTATCGAAACCGGTAGGGCGGGGATCGCCGGCAACCGGTTTCTCCCCTGTTATTACGCTATTACGAAAAGATAAGGGATGTCAAATATATATTCAGCGGACGATTTTAGGGGCGGGCCGGCGGTCGCTCTTCGACAATGCAACCGCCCGAGCCGATAGAAAAAGACATCAGGGAGAGATGGAGAATTGAAGCCATTGACGATGTCTTTCAGATTAGAGAGCTTGATTCGATATAGCTTGAGTTTACCCCGATAAAATCGTTGGTCAGACCTACCCGCCGCTTGACCCACTTGTCCTGCCGGCGGATGATCTCGTAAAGGACGACGTCGTTGATCGGGATATATTTCTGGTTCGATTTTCTTTTGAACAGGCCGTGGAAGCTGCCCTGTATCTCGAAGAACGAGTTGAACCTGGCCTTGGTGATCAGGTGGACGGACTTCTTTCCTTCATGGGCCTTCTCGGAAAGTTTCACCGCCCTTTCCTTTTCCCCGGAACTGCCCATGGTCGCGTAGCCGTCGTGGAAAAAAATAATATTGGGCTGCCTGATCTGGATGGACTCGAAGGTCTGGTATTTATCGATCCCATCGATGGAGAGGATTACATTATACATCAGCAGGGCATCGCCGAAGCTTTTCCGGGCCGGGTCCTTCCAGTAGAGATTCGAGCTGTTCAGGAGGTCGGTGGTCCGCAGCAGGGGATTGGGCACATCGATCTCGCCCGTATACATTTTACCAGGGGTGAACACGGTCAGAAGTCTTTTTTCCGGATCTATAAATGGTCGCCTTTCTCAGTGATTATTTCGAATTCGTCGCGGTTTTGCTCCGAATTTCATGATATGCGGATTAATCCCTGAAGGTCACGCGGTTGAAGCCGCCCTTTTCATACCAGGGCCGGTCCGCCTCGATTCCGGCGATCTCAAGCAGGAATACTTCGAGAATCAGGTAGACTTTCGTGCCTTTTCTAACGCACCCGGTGGTGGTCCGGCCGTGGTGGCCGAGGGCGGCATGGAGGTGGATCCTGGGCTCGTCGCCGTCCCAGAAAACGGACCCGGCCCCGAGGGTCTCCCTGGCGCTGTTCTCCTCCAGCGACGCCCAGACCGGCTCCGGCGGCACAGTCGGCTCTTTGGGGCCGGTAACGAATTCGGCCTTTCGGAGGCCGCCGATGACCTGGAACCAGGCCTGCTTGATCCGCTCTCTCCTGACGAGGTCCAAAAGTCCTTCCAGAAAGTCATCACCCTCATCGAAACGGATTGAAAAAATCCGCCCGGTCCGGCCCTGTCGGTAGTCCATGGTCGTTACTCGCCTCCCTGCCCCGAAAACCGGCGTTTTTCCGCCGCCGCCTTTAAAAGCCGGTAAATCTCCTTTGATTTGCCCGGTTTTCTGGTGACCGCGAAGTTTTCCGCCGCCTTGCGTAAATCTTCCAGATTGAGGGCGGGGAAGATCTCCAGCAGCCTTTGCAGGACCGGGGCCTGGCGCGACATGCTGAAATAGCTTTCGTGGTCTTCCCGGTCGTTATATTCATCGATGGCGGCGGCTATGATGTCGTTTCTCAGTCGGTCAATCTCTTCAAGCTCGATCTTGCCTTTCAGGCGCGAGCCCCGGCGGGTCGCGAGAAAATCGAGAATCTCGTCAATCGGTTGTTGGCGAAGTTCCCTGGCGATATACTTGATCTGCCTCTTCCTTGAGCCGGCCTTGAGATTGGCGACCGCCTTGATCTCTTCGCGCAGAATGTCGTCGCAGGGCAGTTTGGCCAGATCGGCCGGCGGCAGTTCCGCAAGCTCCTTGCTCAGGTTCTCGATCTCTTTGGCCTGACGTTTTTTTTGGGTACGGCTGATGGTATGGTCCATTTTTCCCTTAAGCCATGGGCGGCAAGGCTTTTTTTGTTGCCTTTCGGCGACGGGCTGAAGTAGAATCTCGATGTTTTCAGGCTATCATTTAACCAGCTTAATACCATAAATTGATAAGGAAATCTTCAATGAGTCACAAAACATTTACCATCAATCAACCTACCCGGATAACTTTCGGAATCGGAGCCATTGCCGGCCTGGCCGATCTGGTCAGGGAGGAGGGCGCCAGCAAACCCTTCCTGGTCTTGGACCCCGGTGTCAAGAAGGCTGGGCTGCTGGCGCGGATCACCGCTCCTTTGAAGAAGGCCAAAATGGACTTCGAGGTGTACGACAAGGTCGATCCGGAGCCGGGATTGAAACTGGCCGATGCCGGCTGCAAGCTCGCCAAAAAGAGCGGCTGCGACTGCGTGATCGGGATCGGCGGCGGCTCGGCCATGGATGTCGCCAAGGCGGTGAGCATCCTCTTGACCAACGGCGGCAAGGCCGAGGATTATCTGGGGGTCGGCAAGATCGCTAAACCGGGGGTGCCGAAGATCATGGTGCCGACCACGGCCGGCACCGGCGCGGAGGTCACCTTCACCGCGGTTTTCATTAACGAGAAGACCAAATCCAAGGGCGGCATGAACGGCGCGCCCCTCTATCCGAACGCGGCCCTGCTCGACCCGGAACTGACCGTTTCGATGCCGCCCCGGATAACCGCCTCGACCGGCATCGACGCCTTTACCCATGCCATCGAGGGTTATGTCTCGACCAAAGCCCACCCGATCTCCGACATGTACGCCCTGGAGGCGATCGAGATGATCAGCCGCAACCTGCCCCGGGCCTATGCCAACGGCAACGACATCAATGCCCGTTCCGAGATGCTGATGGGCAGCCTGCTGGCCGGCAAGGCCCTGGCCACAGCCGGAGTCGGCCTGGTCCACGCCATGGCCTATCCTTTGGGCGGCATGTTCGGGATCCCGCACGGGCTCGCCAACGCGGTCCTGCTGCCCTATGTGATCGAGTACAACCTGATCGGCAACCCCGGCAAATACGCGGCGGTGGCCGAGGTCATGGGCTACGATACCTCCGATATGCCGATCCGGGAAGCGGCGGCCCTGGCGGTGGAGGCGATTTTCAATCTGAACAGCGATGTGGGGATTCCCTTGAGCCTGGCCGCGCTCGATATACCGGTCGAGAAGGTTCCGGAGATGGCCGATATCGCCTTGAAGGTCACGGTGCCGGTTGAAAATAATCCGCGGATCCCGACCAGGGACGAGGTGATCCAGGTTTATCATAATGCCTTGATCGGCTGGGAATAGTGGGTAACCGTTCAGCAGCACCACATCTTCGGACGA
Organism: Desulfobulbales bacterium; assembly: GCA_029210665.1. Taxonomy (GTDB): domain Bacteria; phylum Desulfobacterota; class Desulfobulbia; order Desulfobulbales; family JAGXFP01; genus JAGXFP01. The sequence continues at coordinate 18,654 of JARGFN010000003.1, read as the reverse complement.
TCGGCCCGGCTTACGTACACGAGGTACGCGGCGCCGGTCCGCTTGTCCAAATCTGCACCACTGCTGAACGGTTACGGTCCGGCTGAAGATCCCGGTCAATTGCGGCTTTGGTTGCGGAGATTCCATGCTCGACATAACGTCAGTATGGCCGCGCTGAAATCTTTTGGACGCCTGCCCTTGTCCGGATTTGTCGGCCTTGGGTTGTGGGAGATTGTTTACACCTACAGGGCATAAGTTTCGTTTGAGCAGACGAGCTGCTCAACTCAGCTTTAGCATATAAAGGTGTCATTCATGTCATTCCGATCGGATGTGAGAAATCTTAAACTAAAGATATGAGCGCGAGAAGATCTCTCCGGCTGCGCCGTTCGAGATGACAGGACAGGCTCTGAATCGTTTGTAAAAGAAAAAAATGGGAGGCTGAAATGCCCGGATTTGAAGTGTTTGGTGAGGAAGAGAAAAGGGAGGTCATGGAGGTACTCGAGACCGGGGTGCTGTTTCGCTACGAGTTTCCGGAGCAGCGCCAAGGCATCTATAAGGTCAGAACCTTCGAGGAAAAATTTGCCGCCTACAGCGGGGCCAAATACGGCCAGGCGGTTACCTCGGGCACCGTCGCCCTTAAGGTCGCCCTGGCGGTTCTCGGGGTCGGGCCGGGCGACGAGGTGATCACCCAGGGTTTCACCTTTGTCGCCACCTGGGAGGCGATCCTCGATATCGGCGCGGTGCCGGTTTTCACCGAGATCGACGAGACCCTGAACATGGACCCGGCCGATCTGGAAAAGAAGATCACTGATAAGACCAAGGCGATTATCCCGGTCCATATGATGGGATCTGCCGCCCGGATCGAGGAGATTGTCGCCATCGCCGACCGGCACGGGATTCCGGTCATCGAGGATACCGCCCAGGCCGCCGGCGCCAAGCTGAACGGCAAGGGGCTCGGTTCGTTCGGCAGGCTCGGTACCTTCTCCTTCGACGCGGTCAAGACCATGACCACCGGCGAAGGCGGCATGGTGATCACCGACGATGAGGAGCTCTGGCGCAAGATGAGCGAGTACCACGACCACGGCCACGATCATGCCCGGAATCCTGCCGGCCGGGGCGGTGAGGGCAGAAGCTTCATCGGCTTCAATTACCGGATGATGGAGTTGCAGGGCGCCATCGGTCTCGCCCAGCTGGCCAAGCTCGACCTGATGATCGAGACCCAGAAACTGCATAAAACCAGATTGAAAGAGGCGGCGGCCAGGATCCCGGGGGCGACCTTCCGGACCCAGCTCGACGAAGAGGGCGACAATGCCACCTTCTTCGCCTTCCTGATGCCCGATGCCGCCAAGGCCCAGGCGGTTAATGCGGTCTTGAAAGAGGCAGGCTGCGGGGCGATCTATTTTGCCGACAACACCTGGCATTACTATCCCAAGTGGGAGCATATGCTCGAAGGTAAAACCCTGGCCGAGTCCGGCTGGCCCTTCGTGAGCCACGGCAAGCAGCGGGTGGTCTACGACCAGGACGCCCTGCCGCAATCGGCGGTGATCATGGGGCGCTGCCTGGTCTATCAGGTGCCGATCAAGTTGAGCGAGGAGCGGCTCCAGGATATCTGCGCTGCTTTGGAGAAGGCGGCTTCGGCGGTATAAACTTTGCCGGAGTAACCGATATTGTCGTTTCGAACGGATGTGAGAAATCCTATCTCTCAAGGGTTCAAGATTTCTCCCTTTTGGTCGACAGCGAAAGAAATTCTATCAATGAGAGGAGCGTCGATCGCGGGAGCTCTTTTTTTTTTCGATTTTCATTGGCCCAGTTTTATTGTGGGCGGAGCCCCCTGCCTGGCTGACTAAAGATAACCGAAAAAGCAATGGTTGTGTAAGGTCCCTGGAACTCCGTATCTGTTGACAGGAGGAGTATGGGATCCCCCCTGGTGCGTCCCGATGCGTGACAGACACTAGTTGACAAAGCACTTGATTGTGTGTACAAAAAAAGTGTACACAGATTAGAGTCGCAAGGAGGTGTCATGATCCAGGTCAATGTCAAGGAAGCGCGCAGCAAACTGAGTCAGTTGCTGAACAAGGTCAGTCATGGGGAAGAGGTGGCTGTGGTGCGGCACGGCAAGAAGGTTGCCTGTCTGGTCCCCCCCGGCACGACCGGTCGCCTGCCCAGCCTTAAGGAATTCCGCGAGGCCATCAAAGCTTCAGGCGATTCACTTAGCGAAACGGTTCGCAGGCAGCGTACGGATGAGCGATACTGATGGTTTATCTGGACACCAGCGTCCTGGCTGCGTACTACTGCCCGGAAGCGCTCAGCGACAAAGCCGAGCGCGCGATCCTGGCGGCCGAACAGCCGGCGATAAGTTCCCTGGCCCAGGTCGAGCTGGTTTCGGCTTTAGCCTGGAAGGTCCGGGAAAAAGAGTTATCAAAGCAAGACGCCAACCGGATTGTCAATCAATTCCAGGCCCACATCGCCCACAACCTCTATCATTGGGTGGCCATCGAGCACCACCATTACGAGAAGGCCTTCCAGTGGCTGGCAACCTTCTCCACGCCGCTACGGAATCTCGACGCCCTTCATCTGGCTGCCGCGGCTGGAGAGTCGGCCCGGCTGCTAACCGCCGACCGCCGGATGGCCAAGGCCGCCAAGTTCTTCGGCCTCACCGTGACGCTGATCGGCTAAGCGTCATTGCGATTGCGGAATAGTTTTCAGAATTCGGTAAAGTTGATGGAACCGGCTGATTTCCGCCTGAGCAAACGGAACTAAGCGTTTTTTCCTGCAAACCGGGCTATAGACATTAACTTGACTGTAATGATCGGATTCAGGAGTCTGCCACACTTTTTGATTGCGCATGCGGGAGAAAGTCGATATGTTCAGTTTCCCTGTGTGATTAATGGCGCCGGATGGTTGTCGATGGCCGACTGTTCGATTCCTTCGTTTTAGGCCTGCCCCGTCAGGGCGGCGCGTTTTTTTTAAATGTCCCTTAAAAAGAAAAAGGAGTGTGAGCATGGCACATAAATTGCCAACCAACCAACCAACCAACCAACCAACCAACCAATGATCGCTTCCTGAAATTTACCAGCCCTTGGCTGGGTCTGGGGCTTGCAACCCTTCTGCTGCTGGCCGGCTGCGGGGGCGGCGGAGACGATCCGGTCCCGGTCGATTCCGCCGATGCGGACATGCCGACAGCAAGCATCGGTGATGCCGTGGTCCTTGAGGGCAACGCGGGTTCCACCGATCTCACTTTCACCGTCACCCTTTCCGCCGCTTCCGCTAGCGAGGTGACGGTTGATTTCTCCACCTCGGATGCGGGCGCCACGGCCGGCGCCGACTACATCGCCGCCTCGGGCGTCCTGACCATCCCGGCCGGGGAGACCAACGGCGCCATCACCGTCCCGGTCAGCGGCGACACCGGCTTCGAAGCCAACGAGACTTTTACCCTCACCCTGAGTAATCCTTTTGGCGCGACCCTCGCGGTTGCCTCGGCCACCGGCACCATCGCCAACGACGATCCCGGCGGCCTGAACGACACCGGCATCACCGCCTGCGGCGACTACGCCTACGACGCCAGCTCCAACCATAACAACAACCTCGATTGCGCCGCGGTCGGCGCCACTACCTCCGGTAATGGCAGCGACAGCGACGGCGATCCGGTGCCCGGCGGCCAGGACGCCCACTTCGGCCGCGACGCCAACCCGCTCACCAACAGCGACGTTGACGGCCACGCCGGTTTTTCCTACACCCGGATCTGCAACAGCGGCGAGCTGGCCGGGGAAGGCGATTGTCCGGCCGTGCCGGTTTTGGGCGGCGGGGCCGACGGCTGGGGCTGCACTTATGACAACGTCACCGGCCTGGTCTGGGAGGTGAAGACCAGCGATTCCGACCTGCGTGACAAGGATTGGACCTACACCTGGTATAATTCCGACGCCAACACCAACGGCGGTGTTGCCGGGACCGCCAACAGCGGCAGCTGTTACGATTCCGCCAACTGCGACACCGAGAAGTACCTGGCCCAGGTCAACGCGGCCGGGCTCTGCGGCCACAGCGATTGGCGGCTGCCCTCCAGGATGGAGTTGAAGTCCCTGGCCGATCTCTCCATCGACTACCCCGGCCCGGCCATCGACACCGGTTACTTCCCCAACACCCAGGGTTCCTGGTACTGGTCGTCTTCGCCCTATGCCAATGGCCCGAACCTCGCGTGGAACGTCGTCTTCGACAACGGCAATGACGACGCCAACCTCAAGAACTACACCTACCATGTCCGTTTGGTGCGCGCGGGACAGTGATTTTGGCTTTTGGGCCTGATGAACGAGGAGGTGAAGGATGATGCGCGGTTTGAACTATTTGCCGATCTGGCGGGACGCCAATCTGCTCCTTTTGGAGTTGGAGCAGGCGGTGCGTGGTTTCGCCCGCTATCACAAGTACACCATCGGCAGCGACCTGCGAAGCACCGCTCTGCGCCTTTGCCAAACCATTCACCGGGCCCACTCCCGCAAGGAAAGCCGGGTCAAGCTGGTGCAGCAGACGGCCGAGCTGGTGGACGACCTGAAGATGCAGATCCAGTTGGCCAGGGAACTCAAGGCCTTCAAGAATTTCGCCGAGTTTCAACGGGCGGCGGAACTGGCGGTCGGCCTGGGCAAGCAGTCCGGCGGCTGGCTCAGACAGACCCGGGCGGAAGCCGGGCGGCATGGGGCCGTCCGGCGCGACCCGATTCACTGTGCGCCCGCTCCCCCCGAGGTCCGGGGATGACCCACCCACCGCCTACCGCGTGCGGATGGCGGCCGGGATTACAAGCGAGCGGGCAAGGGTTCCTGGTACTGGTCGTCTTCGCCCTATGCCAATAACCCGAACAACGCGTGGAACGTCAACTTCGACAACGGCAATGACAACGCCAACAACAAGAACAACACCAACCATGTCCGTTTGGTGCGCGCGGGATAGTGAAGCGGCGCCGGGGCCGGGGTTGCGGGAGGTCGAGCGGGCGTATCTGGCCTGCCGGCGCCGCAAGCGCGCCACGGCGCGAACCTGTCTGTACGAGCAGCGGTTGCTGGACCATCTCGTGGAAACCCGGGACCGTCTTTGCGACCAGAGCTGGCGGCCGCTGCCGCCCGTTGTTTTTTCGGTGGCCAAACCCAAGGCGCGCGAGGTCTGCGCCGCCCAGTTCGAGGACCGGGTGGTGCACCACTGGCTGGTCCCGCGGCTGGAGGCGGCGATCGACCGCGATTTCATCCACGATTCCGCCGCCAACAGAAAGGGGCGCGGCTCCCACTTCGCGGTCGGCCGTTTGCAGACCTTCATGCGCCGCCGACAGGGCCGGGGCTGGTTTCTGCAACTGGACATCGCTAACTTCTTCAACTCCATCCACCGACCCACTCTGCTGGCCATTTTGGCCGGCAAACTGAAAAAGGCGGTGGCGCGGCGGGGCCTGGACCTGGAAGAGGCTCGCCGCTGCTACCGGATCGCGGCCCGCATCGTCGGCCAGCCGGAACTGGCGCGGGCCATCCGTCTGGGGCCGGCCGGAGAACTGGCCCGGGTGCCGCCGCACAAGCGGCTGGCCAACGCCGCCCCCGACTGCGGCCTGCCCATCGGCAATCTGACCAGCCAGTTTTTCGCCAACCTTTATCTCAACGAACTTGATCAGTTCGTTAAGCATCGGCTCAAATGTAGCCATTACGTGCGCTATGTCGATGATTTCATCCTCCTGCACGAGGAGCGGAACCAACTGGAAGAGTGGCGCGCGGCGATAGAGACTTTTCTGGCCGATAGTCTGCGGCTCGCTCTCAAAGCCGGGCCGATCCTGGCGCCGCTCGGCAACGGCGCCGATTTCCTCGGCTACATTGTCAGGCCCGGTTACCGCCTGGTGCGGCGGCGGGTGGTCGGCAACCTGGATGAGCGGCTCGCCGAGTTCGAAAAGAACCTGATTTGTCGCGAGCGCGGCGGTCTGCTCCTCGACCTTGAGCCGGCCACCCGCGACCGACTGCGCGCCACCCTGGCCAGTTACTGGGGCCATTTCAGGCACGCCGACAGCTACCACCTGCGGCGGCGGATCGTTAAGCGGCGTCCCTGGTTGGCCGGGCTTTTTTTCTTTCCGGAAACGGTTGCCGCGGTAGAAGCGGCTTCAGCCGCGAATAATAAAGGCGGTACCACTGCCAATCCCGCACCAACCCGGTCCGCGGTTAAATCCGCTCCTGTCGGCGGGAGCCTGGCTGCCCCCGTCCCCCGCTGGCAGCCCGCCGCCCCCTGGTCGATGGCCTCTCAATGGCGCTATTTCGCCGGCAACTGGCCCGGCCGGTTGCTCCTGATCCAGTGCGGCCGCCAGGCGCTCCTGAGCGAGCCGCTCTTCGGGGCCGCGCCTTATACCGGCGCCGCCCGTATCACCGCCTGGACCCTGCCCTGGCGGAAACATCCGGGCATCGAACGGCTGCTGCGCCGCCGGGGCACGGCCTATCTCTGCTGCGAGGAACAGGGCTGGCTGCCCGGCGGGCTTAAGCGGCGGACGCTGCGCCGTCTGTGGGAGCCTGGAAACAGAACGTATTCGCCGGACAATTTACAAGAATATTCCTGTAGGAGCGGCTTTAGCCGCGAACGGTCGGCATTTGCGCCGAAGAAATTCGCGGCTAAAGCCGCTCCTACAGGTTCCAAAACACAGAAGCCAAAACCAACAAGGAGAATAGCGATGAACCTGAAAAATCTTGCCGCCCTCGCGGCCTTTTGTCTGTTGCTCCCGGCCGCGACGGCCATGAGCGCGGTGGACTGCACCAACGAAAATACGGCGGTGACCGAGACCACCCCCACCGCCGCCTTTATCGACAACAACGACGGCACGGTGACCGACACCCGCACCGGCCTGATCTGGATGCGCTGCACCCTGGGCCAGAGCTGGAACGGCAGCGACTGCGCGACGGGCGTGGCCGAGACCTATACCTGGCAGTCCGCCTTGCAGGCCGCCCTCGACGTCAACAGCGACGGCGCCGGTCCGGACGGCGACGGGCAACCGGGCTTCGCCGGACATGCCGACTGGCGGCTGCCCAATCAGGTCGAACTGGGGTCCATCGTCGAGGAACGCTGCTGGTCGCCGCCGATCAACGCGGCCCTCTTCCCCAACACCCCATTTTTTTGGTACTGGTCGTCTTCGCCCTATGCCGGTGACCCGGGCTACGCGTGGTACGTCGGCTTCGTCTACGGCTATGACGGCGCCAACTACAAGGACTACGCCGGCCATGTCCGTTTGGTGCGCGCGGGACAGTGATTTTGGTTTTTGGGTTTTTACCGGGTAGGTTGGGCCAGCCTGTCTGATCTGGCTTTGTTTGCGAATATTTAGATTGGCTTTCAAAAACATCGAGCAAGGAGGAAAAGAAATGAAATTGCGGCCAACCTGGTTCAGTTGACGACAAATGGCTCCCAGGATGATTCTCCCGTGTTCAGCCGGACGGCGGCACCATTTACTTCCGGTCGAACCGGGGTGTTAAATGGGATATCTGGGCGATGAAGCTCGCCTTGCAGTAGCCTGGCAGGTGAATGAAGATGGCGGTAAGGGCGGAAGAGAAGGTGTTGGAGCTAATTGGGGAGGCCTTCTTACCAGATTAATGGTTATTTTCTAATTTGGGCCTTTTTATAGACCTGATTTTTATCTCTTTTCCCGATAGCGATTACAAGTATATATATTTCTTTATCAATGACTTCGTAGACTAAACGATAGCCGCTGGCACGGAGTTTGATTTTGTAATGATTTTCAAATCCGGACAGTTGTGAACTGGGAACATGTGGAAAATCAAGTCGTTCTTTAAGTTTTTTCTTAAATTGAAGCTGAATGAAGTTGTCCAGCTTTTTCCATTCTCTCAGGGCGGTTGGAAGAAATTTTAATTTATAATTCATTCAAAGGTACTTCCACCGCGGAGATTTTTTCGTGCTGCCGTTCCTGAACCAAAATACCTAATTGATAATCTTCAATTTTTTCAAGCAAGGCTTCGTATGTTTCGGCAGGCACGAGATATGCCGTTGGCCGGTTATGATTTAAGATTGCAATTGGTTCTCCACCTGATTGCTCGATAAGAGCAGATGGGTTCTTCTTTAACTCGGAAATACTTGCCGAACATCCCGCCAATACAGATTCCATGTGGTCGCCTCCATTTTTAATGACCTGTTTTATGTGCTTATTGTAGGTCTATTTAAAGCGACAATCAAGTTTTGTTTTATTATGGTGACGCCCCGGTTACGCCGGTCTTTTAAACTCCCTCCATCTATGATGTAAACGTCGAAGCGGTGGCTTTTGGTCTTGAAGTCCAGATCCGGTTTCGGGCCGGGCAGGGGCGGGGCGGCGGCGGGGCGTTTGACCACCACGCGTTTTATCGCTGCCCTTAGGGCGGCGGGTAAAAGCCGGTCGCTGTCCTCGTCGTCGCCGACCAGGGTCCGCAAGATTCGCATCTCTTTTTTGACCAGGGCGCTCTTGTTTCGGTGGGGGTACATCGGGTCGAGATAGACCACTTCCGGACGGCGCTCCTCCTCCATCCTTGTTGCTTCCAGCAGGATGTCGCCCCTGCGCAAGGACATTCTTTCCCTGACCAGCGGCCCGATCTCTTGATCGGCCCCGGCCCGTCTCAGCCCGTCTTCAAGAAGGGCGGCGATTACCGGGTTGCGTTCCAGCATCTCGACTTTGCAGCCCCGGCAGGCCAGGACAAAGGCGTCGCGGCCGAGACCGGCGGTACCGTCCAGTACGGTCGGCCGGGGTTTCCCCTTAATGCCCATGGCCCGGATCAGGGTTTCCTTGCGGCCCCCGCTGTGGCGCCGCCGGTATTCGGCCCGGCCGGAGGTGAAATCGATCCGGATCGGTCCCGGCGCCCCGGGTCCGGTCCGGCGCAGTTGCAGCCCCTCCCCGGTGACTTCCAGCAACAGGGCGTAATTGTCCGACCCCGTTTCGCTGAGGGGAATTTCAAGCCTTGCCGCCAGCTCCGCCGCTTTCTCAAGCAGTTCCGGGGTTGCCGCCGCAACGGCTATCGTGTTGCTGGTTTTCGGCACTATTTCCTTTTAAATCTGCTGGTTATGATTCGTCGGTAATGTTATTCTGGACAGCTATATACATTGTGGAGTAAAACGGCATGGCCGTTGTCCGAGATAAATTATTCCGACGAGATATTAGCATGGATCCGACCCATAAAAAAGCCCCCAAGGTTGTGGCGATAATTCCGGCCCGCTATCATTCGAACCGTTTCGAGGGTAAGCCGCTGGCCGAAATCGCCGGTAAAGCGATGATCCGGCACGTTTACGAGCGGGCCACCGCGGTTGATTTGATCTCCCGGGTGGCGGTGGCCACAGACGATGAGCGGATCGCCGATTGCGTCCGCGGTTTCGGCGGCGAGGTGGTGATGACCAGCCCCGAGCACGTCTCCGGGACCGACCGGCTGGCCGAGGCCGCCACCCTGCTCGAGATCAACGAGCAGGATGTGGTGGTCAATATCCAGGGCGACCAGCCCCTCTTTGACCAGGCCGTGGTTGAGCAGGTGGCCCGGCCGTTGCTCGATGATCCGGCCCTGCCGATGTCCACCCTGATCTACAAGATCATCCGGCCCGAGGAGATCAACGACCCGAACCATGTCAAGACGGTCTTCGATATCAACGGCATGGCCCTTTACTTTTCCCGGGCCTCGATCCCTTTCCAGCGCAATCCGGACGAGCCCCATGTTCCCACCTATTACAAACATCTCGGGTTCTATGCCTATCGTAAAGGGTTTCTGCTCACCTTTGTCGGTCTGCCGGAAGGGGAGTGGGAGCGTTTCGAAAAACTCGAACAGCTGCGGGCCCTTGAATACGGTTACCGGATCAAGGTGATTCTTACCGAACACGATTCGATCGAGGTCGATACGCCCCGGGATCTGGAGAGGGTTGAGGCGATGTTTCGATAGTCAGGAGCCAGGAGCCAGAAGCCAGGAGCCAGGAGCCAGAAGCCAGGAGCCAGGAGCCAGGAGCCAGAATTCAGGAGCCAGGAGCCAGGAGCCAGGAGCCAGAAGCCAGGAGCCAGAAATTTAAACAATCAATTATTTTAAATTAATCATAGCTTAAGAGGTTGAATT
>JARGFN010000003.1:0-8514 GCA_029210665.1 Desulfobulbales bacterium | reverse complement strand
CAGAAATTTAAACAATCAATTATTTTAAATTAATCATAGCTTAAGAGGTTGAATTAATGCGGAAAAAGATAACGATTATCGGGGCCGGCAATGTCGGCGCTACCGCCGCTCACTGGGCGGCCAGCCGCGGGTTGGGCGATGTGGTCCTGCTCGACGTGGTCGAGGGGATTCCCCAGGGCAAGGCCCTGGATCTCCTGCAGGCCGGGCCGGTTGACGAATTTTCCAATATGGTCACCGGCTCGAACGATTATAAGGATTCGGCCGATTCCGACGTGGTGATCATTACTGCCGGACTGGCCCGGAAACCGGGGATGTCCCGGGACGATCTTTTGGCCAAGAACGTCGCCATCGTCAAGTCCTGCGCCGAGCAGGGTGCCAAGTATTCGCCCGATTGCGTGATGATCGTGGTGACTAATCCTATCGACGCCATGGTCTACACCGCTTTCAAGGTCTCCGGCTTTCCCCGGCAGCGGGTGATCGGTATGGCCGGGGTCCTCGATTCGGCCCGCTACCGCACCTTTCTGGCCATGGAGCTCGGGATCGCCCCCCGGGATGTCAATGCCATGGTGATGGGGATTCACGGCGATAACATGATCCCCCTGGTCAGGCTGGCCAACGTCTCCGGGATTCCGGTGAACGAACTGATTCACGAAGACCGCTTGGCCGAAATCGTCAAGCGCACCCAGCAGGGCGGCATCGAGATCGTCAACCACCTGAAGACCGGCAGCGCCTTTTACACCCCCGGCCTGGCCGCGGTGGAGATGGCCGAGGCGGTCCTCAAGGACAGCAAGAGGCTTCTGCCCTGCGCGGCCTATCTGGAAGGGGAGTTCGGTTTCTCCGGCTGCTTCCTCGGGGTGCCGGTGGTCCTCGGCGCAAGTGGAGTCGAACGGATCGTCGAGTTCACCCTTAACGGCGAGGAGCGGGAGGCGATGCGAATTTCCGAGGAAGCGGTCAGGGGCCAGATGGCCGCCACCGGTTTATAATTCGACTCCGGCAAGATTATTAAGCCAATGGGTGACGAAAAGAACAGCGGTCTTGATTTTGCAGGGCTGGTCGGTTTATCCGGTGCGGAACTTGCCGAGAAGGTGGTCGGTCTCGCCCTGTCCGGACCGGCGGCCATCCCCCCGGGCTTGGCCGGCCTGGCCCGGCAGCTGGAGAATCTCGACACCGGCGGTCTGAATGTCGTGGTCTTCGGCGGCGGCACCGGTTTGTCCAACCTGGTCGGCGGCGACAGCCGCCATCCCCTGTGGCCGGCCGCCTCCTTTCAGGGTTTGAAGGAGGTTTTCCCGAAAACCAGGGCGGTTGTCTGTATTACCGACGACGGCGGCTCGACCGGGGAACTGCTCAAGGATCTCGATCTGATTGCCATCGGCGACCTGCGCCATGTCCTGCTTTCCTCGGTGAGCCGCGGAGGGCTGCAGGAGTGCTACGGCCTGGCGGAACAGGGATGCCGCCAAACCGCGGCTGTGCTGCATCGGCTTTTCAACTACCGCTTTAATACTCCTCCGGTCGATCCCGGCACTCTGCTGGCCGGGGCGGAGATCGACCCGGCCGCGCTCCCCGGCCCGCTGGCCGCCGCGGTCAACGATCTACTGGCGGCGTTGTTCGAAGATCGGCGGCTGCGCAAGCTTTTGCAGCGCCCCCACTGTCTGGGCAACCTGCTGGTGGTCGCGGCGATCCGGCGCCATTCGGAGCTTGATGATTTCAGCCGGGATCACCCGGCGCTGATCGCGGCCTTTCATTATCTGGCCGAGCTGCTGGGGGCCGGCCGCGACGCGGTGCTGCCCTGTTCCCTGACCCCGGCCCATCTTAAACTGCTCTACACCAACGGCGTGCTGGTCAGCGGCGAATATAAGGCGGGCCATGCCCGGCGCGGTTGCCCGGTGGAGCGGATCTTCGTCCATTCCCACGGCGAGCCGGAGGTGCCCGCAGAGGTAATCGACAATATCGCCGCCGCCGATATCATCGTTTTCGCGCCGGGCAGCCTTTACACCAGTATCATTCCGATCCTGCAACTGCCGGTTATCTCCGAGGCGGTGCGGGCCAATGGCCGGGCCCTTAAGCTGCTGGTCTCGAACCTCTGGGTCCAGAAGGGGGAGACCGACCTGGTTTCCTGCCCTTCGAAACGGCGCTTCTATGTTTCCGATCTGCTCCTCGCCTATAACCGCAATATTCCCGGCGGGGTTGCCGAGCTTTTTCATCAGGTAATGGTCCTCGGCCTCCACGAAATTCCCGGCAATATTCTCCAGAGTTATGCCCTGGAGGGCAAGGTGCCGATTTATTTTGATCGGGAGAAGGTTTCGGGCCTGGGTTTCATGCCGGTGGAATGCCAGATCTACTCGGATACCGCCCTGAAGGAGCGGGCCGTGGTCCAGCATGATCCCGGCGCCATGGCCAGGGCCGTCCGGGCGGTATGGGCAGTTCATGACCAGCTGGATGGTTTCCCCCCCGGGTCTCTGCCTCTGGAAAAGGCTTCGAATTCCCTGATTGTCGGCTCCGCCCTCGACACTTCGGCCCTGCGTCTGACCGCGGTCAGCGATCTGCTGGCCGGGATGGCTGTCGATTCCCGGTTGCGGGAGCGGTTGCTGGATATTATCTGGCGGCATCGGGACATCACCCTCGCCCATCTGGGCAACTTTGCCGGTCTGGTGCTGGTTGACCGCCGGGACTGGAGCCGTTCCCAGGATTGGGACCGGATCTATTCCTTCTACGATCCCGGTGACCGGCTGATCAAGATCCGACAGGATGTCTTTGACGATTCGAATCGTTTTGAGCTGGCTTTTCTGGTGGCCCTTGGTGAGTCCCTGCTCGGCGATTACGCGGCCAAAAAGGAGATGCTGCCCGTGGAAAACGGGGCGGGGGTGCTGGGCCGGATATATCAGCTCATCGTTCGTCCCCAGGCGGAGCGGCACAGTTTTTTCGGGGACCGTGATCTGGATGAGTACCTGGGTCTGGCCCGGATGTGCCGCTCGGCCCAAAACCCCCGAGTCTATACCCGGCTGCTAAACGGCACGGAAGGTTTTACCCCGCCGGGTCTCCTTTTCGGACTGATGTTCGCCTGGTATCTCGATAACCGTTTTGCGGCCCATATCGAGTACAAGATGTCTATTCTGCAGATGGAAGTTTCCGATATGATCCCCGAACAGGCAAAAGGCTCCGAGCGGCGCCGGAGAATGGTCGATTTTTTTCGGCGCCGGGTTTTCGGCTATGATGAATAACAGGATGGCTTCGCTTCGCGCAGCCATCGGCCCGGATGAGCAGCACGGCTTCGATACACTAATTTCAAGTTCCACCCTTGACCGCCATCCATCCGAATTGATCAGGCTTCCCGCTGCTCATCCGGGCCGTTATATTTTCAAACAACACATTCTCAAAATCTCTGTATAATATCAGAATGGTAAGAGATAATAGCTTGAGAATTCCCCCCCCCGCACGCAGTATGCCAATATGGATGGTGTGGTTGCGGAACATGTACTGCAGCAGGCCTTCGCATGGCTCTGCCGGAAAAGACGTAAACACCACCATAATCAGGATATTTGGGACCTGCGCCGCAATTGGCCGGCAGAAAAGGAGCGCCTAAAGGAAGAATTGCTGAAAGGGCAATACCGTTTTGGCCCTCAGCAGGCCTTTTGGGGCGCCGGTGAAATGCTGGAATTGTGGAACTCGCGTGATGCCCTGGTTTTAAAGGCCATCACCATTGTTCTCAGCGATCATCTGTTGCCGAATATTCCAACATCCTGTCACCATGTTAAAGGCCATGGCGGGGTGCCGGGCGCCCTGCGAATAGCGCATAAGATGAGCAAGGCGGCCGGTTTTGTCTGCCGCAGCGATGTCAAGGGCTATTATGCCGCCATCGATCACGCGATCCTGCTCGGTATGCTTGAGGAGCATATCAAGGACCGCCGCTTAATCCGGCTGCTGTATCAATATCTGAGCCGCAATGTCTGCAAGGGAGAAAATTACCGGGAAGTAACCCGGGGCATCTCTTTGCGTTCGCCACTGTCACCACTGCTGGGCGCCCTTTACCTTATCCCCCTTGATCAAGCCATGGCCGGTCAGAAGGTTCGCTATGTCCGCTATATGGATGATTGGCTCATTACCGCCGGCAGCCGCTGGCAATTGCGCCGGGCGGTGCGCATCATGCATGAGACGTTGGCGTCCCTCAAGCTGCGCATCCACCCGGACAAAACCTTTATCGGCCGCATCGACAAGGGCTTTCATTTTCTGGGCATCCACTTTGCAGCGCAGGGCTGCCGCCTGGCAGACCTCGCGCTTTGTTCTTTTGTCGAACGGCTGAGCCGGCTTTATGAGCGAAACAGGCCCGATGGGCGTGTGGCAAGGTATGTTCGACGCTGGCTCGGATGGGTCCGATTTGTTTTTAAGACCGTATTAAGGCAAGAGTGTAGTCAGGCCATGGTTCAGGTTCGTAATCACTTACTTGCAGGTTGCGGGTACCACCTTGGCGTCTTTGGTCTCGTACAGCTGGATAGTCGAGACTGACACGCCTGAACTGTGACTGATATACGTCTGAAAGACCTTGAGTCCATCCACACATATTAAACGATTCATGATTAGCGCCTCCCCCTTTTTCCCCCAGTGCTCCCAATCGTCCCGTATCCGTGCTGTTCTAGAAAAAGCCGCTGAAGAACAAAACAAAAACAAAGTAAAAACCGCCAAAGAAACTAAATACCGCATATAAACCTCCTTTTGGTAAGAAAAAAAATAGCTCAGTAGCAGCTTCGCCGCCTTCGCCCCTTACCGCAAACCTTACCTTATCACTTGAGAATTTTAAAGAAAATCTGCCCCTTGCTGTTATCCCTGATCATTTAAAGAGGTAAATATAACCAATCAATTCACTGGATGCCGTGAACGTTTGCGGCCCTGCGGGGTCAGGCTTATTGGCGGCACCAGTGATTTCAAGCGCAAGGTTCAAGGGGCAAGGGGTAAGGGCAGGGGCTGGTGTAGCTTGCCATTTAAGTAGTTGATATTATTAAGATTTCTCCCGTTAGTCGAAATGACATTATAGCTGTCTCGGATGGCAATAAGTGGACAACGGTTGAGCTTAAACTGGATTACCCCCTGCGCGGGAATGACGGCCAAAGGTGTCCCTGGACCTTTGGTGAATTTGTCAACTTTCAACTTTCAACTTATAACCCCTCACCCCTCACCCCTCACCCCTCACCTTCCCTTCTATTTCCCCCGGTCTATTCCCGGCCAGATGATCTTGTGGAGCTGCAGTTGCAGCCGGACCGGCAGCCGGTCTCCGAGGAGCCATTCGGCCAGGGAAGCCGGGTCGAGTTCGCCCGGCACCGGGGAGAAGTGGATGATCACTGATTTGTTTAAAGGGGTTTTTCTGATCAAGGCCGCCGCCCACTCGTAGTCGGCCCGGGAGCAGAGGACGAACTTGAGTTCGTCGCCGGGGCCGAGCAGTCCGAGGTTTTCCTTTTTAAGGTGTTCGTGCATGTTGCTGCCCGGGCATTTGGCATCCATTATTTTAACCACCCCGGCCGGGACCCTGGCCAGGTTGATGCTGCCGTTGGTCTCCAGAAGAACTTCGCGGCCGGCCTTCAGCAGCTCATCCATCAGCGGATAGACGTTGTCCTGAAGCAGCGGTTCGCCGCCGGTGATCTCCACCGGGAAGCCGGGATATTGGCCGGCAAAGGAGAGGATCTCGCCGATATCCCTTAGGGTTCCCGGTTCTTCGTAAGTGTAGCCGGCATCGCAGTAGCGGCAGCGCAGATTGCAGCCCGACAGCCTGATAAAGACGCAGGGTTGCCCGGCATAGCTCGATTCGCCCTGGATGCTGAAGAACAGCTCCGAAACCTCAAGGCGCGGCGGGGTCTTCACGATAGATTACTCCGCAGTTGTCGGTTTCCCGAACCTGGACGCTGTAGGGCGCGTAATTGTCGGTGGTCAGGATTTTCTTGAGGTTTTCGAAAATATAGCGGGCGATATTCTCCGACGACGGATTGTTGTCCCGGAAAGCGGGATGTTCGTTCAGGTCCATGTGGTCGAGGCTGTCGACCACCTCCCTGACCGCCTCCTTGGCAACCCTGAAATCGAGGGCCATGCCCAGCGCGTCGAGTTTTTCGGCCCGGATGGTTACCTCGACCTTCCAGTTGTGGCCGTGGGGCCTTTCGCAGTTGCCGGGGTAGTCGCGAAGATGATGACCGGCCGAAAAATGGGATCTTACAAAAATATCGAACATTTTTTTCTCCTTTCGGGGTGGGGGAATTTATGGTTCCATGGTTCGCGAAACCGTGATTTCTTAAATTATATAAAGCTTGAAAGTCCGTGGGTTTTTGGCTACAAAGCGTCTTGTTTTGTAACAGAAAACATGACAATTTTACATTAGAATCTTTATATGGAGCATGTCAGTGGCTATTGTCGCCCCTTTCAGCGGTCTGCGCTACAACACCGCCAAAATATCCCGTCTTGAAGATGTTGTCACCCCGCCTTACGACGTTATCGATCTCCAGGCCCGGCGCATGCTGCTCGAAAAAAATCCCTACAGCATGATCAAGCTCGATTTGAGCAAGGATATCGAGCCCGGGGGAATGACCGACGCGCGTTATGACGACTCCCGAAAACTTCTCGAAGAATGGCTGCGGCAAGGGATCCTGGTCCGGGACGAAGAACCGGCCATTTACCTTTACTATATAGATTATAATCATCCGTCCGGGCGGCGTCTTACCCGCAAGGGACTGATCTGCCTGACCGAACTGGCCGAATTTTCGGAGGGGATCGTCAAACCCCACGAGAAGTTTTTCCGTAACGTGGTAAGCGATCGGCTGCGGCTGCTCGATGCCTGCCGCACCCAGTTCAGCCAGGTGTTTTCCGTTTACCCGGACCGGGAGAATCAAATTATCAATGTGCTGGAGGATGGACGCGAGCCGGAGCCCCTTTGCGCCTGCGACGATCAGGATGGCTGCCGGCATGTTCTTTGGCGGGTGACCGACCGGCAGGCCATCGCCCGGGTCCGGGAACAATTCGCCGACAAATGTCTCTATATCGCCGATGGCCACCATCGCTACAACACCGCCCTGCAGATGCGGGAATTGATGGCCGGGCGGCAGGGCGGGGTGAGCGGGGACAGTCCGTTCAATTTTATCATGATGTATCTCAGTGCCATGGAGGACCCCGGCCTTTCCGTCCTGCCGACCCATCGCCTGGTCCGGCTGGCCGGGACCGCCGCCGATGAGCTGGTCGCGGAACTGGCGCCGGGCTTTGCAATCGAAGAGATCGAGGGCGGTTCCCGCGAGACGCTGATCTCGGAAGTCCTTGCCAGGATGGAAGAAAAAAGGGGACGCGGCAACGTCTTCGGCTTGTATCATCCCGGCGAGGACCGCTGCTTTTTGCTGGTCGGCAAGGAGAAGATAATGGAGAAGGCAGGCTTCGGCGCCATGCCGGCTCCGCTTCGGGAACTGGATGTGGTCGTCTTGTCCGAGCTGATTCTCGGTAAATATCTGGGCCTCGATCACGACCGGTGCGAAGAGGAGAACCTGATCGATTATTTCAGCGATCCCGACGATGCCCTCGACCGGGCCGTCAAGGAGAGCGGGGAGTCCGAGGGAGTCAGCGTCATTTTCTTGATGAACAACACCGAGGTCGATCAGGTCAAGAAGGTTTCCGACGCCGAGTTGGTCATGCCCCACAAGTCGACCTACTTCTACCCCAAGATATTGACCGGCCTGGTGATGAACCGGCTGGTCGAAGGCGAGAAGGTTGATCTCTGACTGTTTCCCCGGCCCAACCGACGAGGCCACCCTTTTTGACGGCCGCCTGACCTGTCGACAGAATGCCGAGGGGTACCGGTTTTCCCAGGATTCGGTGCTCCTGGCCCATTTTTTTAAACCATCCCCCTCGGAACATATTCTCGATCTCGGCAGCGGCTCCGGGATTATCGCTCTGATCCTCGCCTATCGCTGGCCGGGGCCGGCCGTTACCGGCCTCGAGATCCAGTCCCGGCTGATCGACCTGGCCCGCCGAAACGTCGCCGACAATCGTCTCGAAGAGCGGATCAAGATAGTCGAAGGCGATTTGCGGAACATCGCAAACCACTGCCGGGCGGCGTCCTTTGACCGGGTAGTCTGTAATCCCCCCTATCGAAAAAAAGGTTCAGCCCGGCCCAATCCCGATGCGGAGCAGGCTGTTGCCCGCCACGAAGTCAGAGCTGCTCTAGACGATATCGTCAGGGCGGCGTGCTGGGTCATGGTCGATGGAGGACGGTTTGATTTAGTCTATCCGTTCGATCGATTGGCGGAGTTGCAGGATAGGTTAGGGAGCGCCGGTTGCCCGGTTGCTCGCCTTCGGAAGGTTTACGGATATCCCGGCGCGGTGTGCCGCCTGGTCCTGGTGGAGGCGGTCAAGGGCGGCGCCGATTCGGATCCGGAAATTCTGCCGCCTTTCCATGTCCGGACCAGGCAAGGAGCATGTTGTTCCCCGGAAATGGCGAGATTCTATGAGCCGTGATCGTGGCTTCGAGAGGATCGCTAAGCAAAAATCGTCAGATCC
>JARGFN010000154.1 GCA_029210665.1 Desulfobulbales bacterium | reverse complement strand
ATCAACAAGTTGCCGCCTTGCATCTGCACCGTTCTCGAACGCTCACGGATTCAGGTGCTTAGATAAAAAAAAGCCGCCCCCCGGCAGGAGGCGGCTTTTTCGTTGCTTGTCCGGCAAGCGGAAAACCGGGGCCGAAGCAGCCCGTTGAAAAACTTCATCAGCGGATTTATCGGGCAGTCCCGCCGGGCACTCCGCCCCCCGGCCGGTTACTTCTTTTCCCTGCCCTTATTGGGCGGCGGGTTTGAAGCCGGAGTAGACGTTCAATCCCTTCAATAACATCAGAGCGGTTCGCAACTGATTGTCCTTGTAGAGCTGTTCGACGATTTCCCTGGCCTCTTCGTCCGCCTTATCCTTAATGCTTTTTTCCTTGTCATTTTTTTCTATAACGGCTTCCTTGTCCTTGCTTTTTTCTTCCTTGCCGTCCTGCTTGTCACCATTGTCGATGTGATGTCTGAGATCGATTTCCCGGAGAATTGTCGGCGAGATGCTCTTGTCGTCATCTTTTTCGGTCGGGGTGATTTTCTCGACCAGAATGTCCGGTTCGATACCCTTGGCCTGGATGGAACGACCGCTCGGCGTATAATAACGTGCGGTCGTCAGGCGCAGGCCGGCGCCGTTACTCATCGGGATAATGGTCTGGACCGAGCCCTTGCCGAAGGTCTTGGTGCCGACGACCAGCGCCTTCTTGTGATCCTGGAGGGCGCCGGCGACGATCTCCGAAGCACTGGCGCTGCCTTCGTTGACCAGCACCACGATCGGGAAATCGTATTTGGTCCAGCCCGACCGGGCTTCATAAACAGTGTTCTGCTCCTTGATGCGGCCCTTGGTGGAAACGATAATCCCTTCATCGACAAAGAAATCCGCGACCTTTACGGATTGGGCGAGGAGTCCGCCGGGATTGTTGCGCAGGTCGATGATCAACCCGGATATCCGGCCCTTTTCGGAAATTTCGTCCAGGGCTTTCTTGAAATCCGCCGATGTCTTGCTTTGGAAGTTGGTTATGCGGATGTAGGCGTACCCCGGCTCCAGAACCTTGTGCCGGACGCTCAACAGCGGGATTACATCCCGGACGATGGCGTGTTCCCTCAAGTTGGTCCAGCCATCCCGGTAGACCGAGATGTTGACCGTGGTCCCTTTGGGGCCGCGCAGTTTTTTAACGGCCTCCATCAAACTCATGTCCTTGGTAAGTTCGCCTTCGATCCGAACGATCTTGTCACCAGCCTTGAGACCGGCCCGGTCACCGGGCGTGTCCTCGATCGGCGAGACGACGGTAAGGGCCGAGTCCCGGATTGTTATCTCGATACCGATGCCGGTGAAGCTGCCCTTGGTTTCCAGCTTGAGCTCCCGGAAGTCGTCCGGCTTCAGGTAGGACGAATGGGGATCGAGCGAGGTGAGCATCCCGCGGATCGCCCCCTGCAGAACCTCGGTGGCGTCGACGTTTTCGACATAGTTTTTCTGGATAAGGCTCAAGACGTTTGAAAAAACCTCAAGGCTCTTGTAGGTGTCATGGGGTTTTGCGTCGGCGCCGCTGCCGTTGGACCACAGGGTCACGGCGAGGATCGGCGTGGCGATAAGGGCGATTAATAGGGTTTTCCTTAAAGTCGTTGTTTTTTTTCCTTGCATTGCAATAATCCCGTTAAGTTGAACATATTCGGTTAAGCACCGGTGCTCCGGTGCAATGATTTTCGGATTTTTCCGAAGGGTTGAGCTTTATCGGCACTCTCCCAGCGATACCTGGCACTCTAGCATTTTGCCGGCCGCCGGACAATCAATTATTCCGCGTCTTTGCCTTTCCCGCCCGGCCGGCGACATGAGCGGAGCCGAGGTTGAGCTGATCCCTGTTAAGCCAATCAAGCGGGTCCAGCGGCGTGGTACCGTGCCTTATTTCAAAATGGAGCCCTTCACCGAGCAACCCGCCGCCTTCGTCCATTATGCCGATTGCCTCGCCGGCAGTGACTGCTTCCCCCTCTTTTTTGTAAAGCTCGGCGGCCCTGGAGATCAGGCTGTAATACTGGTGGCCGTGGTCGATAATGATCAGGTTCCCGTAGCCCTTCAGGCGGTCGGAGTAGACCACCTTGCCGGCGTGGATTGCCCTGATTTCGCTGCCGGCCAGGGTTTTGATGTCGATACCGTCGGCGCGGGTGACGATCCCGAACTTGCCCTGTTTGCTTTTCCCGAAGAAGGTCGTTACCGCGCCGCGTACCGGCGGGGGGAGTCTGCCCTTTTTCGTCGAGAACGAGCGGGGTGACCCCGGCCGTCTCTTCTTGGGCGATGAGTAGTAGTGTTGCTGGGATTCCCGGCTGGCCACCAGTTTTTTCCTGAGTTCGGCCAGGGTTTCGGTGAGGCCGGTCGAGGCTTCCTCCATCTCCTCGATGGCGCGGCGGTAAAGATTTTTCTCGGTATTGACCCTGGCAAGCAGGGCCAGACGTTCCTTGCGGACGGTCTCCAGCTGCTTTTTCTGATTTTCGGCGCTACTGACCGCCTCCAGAAGTCGGGCTTTTTCCTCTTCCAGGTTCTTCCGGGTGTCAATGAGCTTTTCGATTTTCAGCCGGTAATCGTAAATCACCTGCTGATCGTACTTGATCAGGGCCTTGAAATATTCATCGAAATTCAAAAGATCCGGCAAGCTGCCGGCCGAGAAGGTCACGTTCATGATCCCGAGATCGCCCATCCGGTAATAGGCGGCCAGCCTTTCCTCGATGTGTTCCCTGAGCGTTTCCTTTTCCTCGCTACGGCGGGCAACTTCGGCGATCTTCTCCTTGATCAGCTCCTCCTGGCTTGCCGTTTTTTTGTTGAGTTCGGCCAGTTTTTCCCTGCCGTCCCGCAAGGCCTGCTCGATGATCTCAAGCTGTTCGAAGAGGTTGGTCTCCTTGACCCTTGAATAACGGACCCGGTCCCGGTGGTCGTCGATCTCTTCCCGGACCCGCTTTATTTTCTGTTGCTGGCTTTCGATTTCCTTGGACAGATCGGCGTTGGCCGAAGCGGCGAGCGCCAGGAAAACAAGGATTGCTATGCTGAACAGCGGCTGTCTTGCCATATTCGTTACAGGTCAGATGCGCATGAATTTTCGAATCGAGATCAGGCTGCCGCCGGCGCATAACAGGACGGAGGTTCCGGCGATAATCGCCGTGGTTTTCGGCGGGAAGAAGGCAAAATCGAGCATGTTGAGAAAGCCCGGTCCGCTTAAGTGGCCCGTGGTCCACCGGAAGATCAGATAGAGCAGCAGGATTCCGCAGGCCGAGCCGATCACGCCCTGGAGGACCCCTTCGATCAGCAGGGGGGTCTGGATGAACTTATTGTCGGCGCCGACCAGCCGCAACACCGCGAGTTCTTCTTCCTTGGCCACCACGGTCAGTCTGATCGTGTAGGAGACCATGAAGACGGTGGCCATGACCAGAAGGACCCCGCTCAGGATGACGATCACCCGCAGCAGTTCGATGAAGTAGCCGAACCGCTCCACCCAGCTTCGGCCGTACTGGACTTTCTGGGCGGCGGGCAGGGTGGTCAGGTAGTCGGAAAATTGCTTGAGGCTGGTCAGATTTCGCATGCTTCGCCGGGGATAGACCTCGATGGAGGGCGGCAGAAAGTCCGGGCCCAGGTCGGCCAGGACGTCCTTTTCGGTATCGAGCTGGCGGCCGAGCCGGGCAAAGGCCTCGGCCCGGGAGATGAATTCTATCCTCTCCACCTTGCCGAACTCCCGGATCTTGTTTTCATACATCTGTTTAACTTCGGGCGCGACCTCTTCGTTCAGGTAAACGATCAGGCGCAGCTCGTCGCCCAATCTGTTGCCGGCGTTGACGATATTCAGGTAGATCAGCAGGAAAAAGCTGAAGATCAGGACGGAAAGGCTGATGGTCATCACCGTCATCAGCTGGGTCGGCCAGTTATGGCGGAGGTTGCGCCCGGTCTGCTTGATATGGAAGTAGGTTTTGTGACCCATCTTTATTTTCTCCCTAATTCAGCCATGCTGGTCGTGGGAACCGGACCCCTCACTCCCACACCCCTCACGCGTTGATCAGCGGCAGCTGCCGGTGGCCGACATGGCCGCTGAACAGGCCGTGCTGCAACTCGACCTTGCGGTGCCGTGATTTCCGGTAGATCGATTCGTCGTGGGTGGCGATGATTATGGTGCTGCCCGCGTTGTTGAGCTGCTTGAACAGTTCCATCACATAGCCGGAGACCTCGGAGTCGAGATTGCCGGTCGGCTCGTCTGCCAGAATCAGGGGCGGTTCATTGGCGGCAGCCCGGGCTATCGCCACGCGCTGCTGTTCGCCCCGGGATAGTTTCGCGGTCTGGATATTGCGCTTGTGGGTGATCCTGAGGGTTTCCAGGAGTTGGTCGACCCGTTTGCGGATCTCTTTCGGGCTGCGATACATGACCTCCATGGGGATGGCGATGTTCTCGTAAACCGTTTGTTTGGGCAGGATCTTGAAATCCTGATAGACCACGCCGATCTGACGCCTGAGTTTCTGGATCTCGGTCTGCCTGATCCTGCTCAGGTCGTGGCCCGCCACCTCGATGACGCCTTTGGTCGGCTGTTCGATGCAGCAGACCATTTTCAGCAGGGTGGTCTTGCCGGCCCCGCTCATTCCGGTCAGGAAGACCAGCTCGCCCTTGCCGACCGCCAGGGAAACATTCTGCACCGCGATGATGTCCGGCGGGTAGACCTTGGTGGCCTTGACAATATCGACAATCGGCAGGTCGTCTGAAAATGATTTAATCATCTGTTTTTTTACCGGTTTCCGAGTATTCCGAGATATTGATCCGGCCGGGTAACACCGCGGATTCGGGCGCCCCGCGATCGTTTGCCGGATGAGGGATGGGGAGACTCTGGGCGCCTCATCCCGGGATTGGTTACATTAGAACGGCTAACTGTATAACATATTGGAAGAAAATGACATTCTATTTGTCCTTTGCCGATCCGCCGCAAGGTAACCGATCACGGGATAAGCCGCGCCGGATCAGTCTTCGCCGAGAAAGGAATCGAAAATGGCAAAGGCCTCCCTGATCACCGTTTCCCCGCGGTCAATTTCAAGATATGAGCCGCCGCTCAGCTCCTGGGCGATCAGCTTGTCGCTGGAGTGGATCAGGCCGCCCAGGGGCAGGTCGCTTTCGCTTGCCGCCTCCTCGATCTTGGCCAGAAGTTCCCTGGAGGCGGGATCGGGCACCCGGTTGACCACCAGGCATTTATGCTTGACCTCGATGCCGAGCGGACCGGTCAACTCGGCGATCCGCCGGGCGGTGAGAATGCCCCGGGCCGAAGGGTCGGAGGTGACGATCAGGTGGTCGATGATCCGCATGTTCATCCGGCTCAGGTGCTCCATGCCGGCCTCGTTATCGACAATGATGTACTTGTAGTTGCCGGCCAGGTGCTCCATGGTCATCGCCAGATGCTGGTTGGCGGCGCAGTAGCAGCCGGGTCCGTCGGGCTGGCCCATGGCCATCAGGTCGAAC
>JARGFN010000153.1 GCA_029210665.1 Desulfobulbales bacterium | reverse complement strand
CGCCCCGAAGCGGAGTAACGCATGGATTCCACAAGGGCATGAAACACCTAGGTTCGGCCATTCTCCCATCCTGCAAGCGATCACAGGGTGCCGCAGGTTGCGGCAAGCGGGACGGCGATGCGTACATTTTGTACGTGAGCCGGGCTGATCGCCGCAAGATGTGTTGCCCTGTAAGCGCTTACCCCCTGGCTCGCAGCTTGGCGTCGATCATCTCCTTGTGGCTGAGGCGGAGGAGAGCGGCAAGTTTGTGGGCGAAATGATCCTCGTGCTTTTCCAGTTGCCCGTCCACCAGGATAATCCGCCAGACATCTTCCATCACCGCCAGTTTTTCATTCCGTTCGAAATGCCGGTTGATATGGTTGGTGTACTGCCAGAGATCGATGGCCTCCTCGCGGTGCCGATGGGCCAGTTCGATAAGCTCGGCGACACAATCGGCGGTCAGATCGAACTTCTCCTTCAGGGTCGCGACGACATGCTCCATCTCCGCCTCGGTGCATTCATCGTCGATATGGGCCGCCTCCAGGAGCAGGACCCCGGCCGCAATATGCTTCTTGCGCTCACGCTCCTCGGGGCTCGCCGGGGTCTTACCCTTTTCGCCTTCGAAAATCTTTCTGATCATGGCCATCATACCTTATACCTCCGGTTTCCTGCTGATAACTTGTTGATTACCCTGCCATTCCTCCCGGCGGGTCTCCAGTTCCTCCCACCGGGAATAGGCCGCCGCCAGGACGGTTTCCACTGCGGCGAGACGCGCCCGGGCCAGGGCCGCTTCGCTGCCGCCGCCCCGATAGAACGCCTGGCCGGCCAGCCTTTCATAAAGTTCGCGCTGCTCCACTTCAAGCGCTTCGATTCTTTCCGGCAACTTGCCGAGTTCCGCGCTCTCCTTGAAAGAGAGTTTGCGGGGCGCCGGAGCACGCGATTGCTTACGCTCCCCGGCCGGTTGCCGGCCGGCCGTTTTCCCCGGCCGGACCGGGTCGGGACGCTGCACGAGCCAATCGTCATAACCGCCGGCATACTCCCGGAGCTTGCCGCCGCCTTCAAAGACAATGGTGCTGGTCACCACGTCATTCAGAAAGGCGCGGTCATGACTGACCAGGAGAACCGTGCCCTTATACTCCAGAAGAAGTTCCTCAAGAAGATCCAGGGTCTCCATGTCGAGATCATTGGTCGGCTCATCGAGGACCAGGACATTGGATGGAGAGGCAAAAAGCTTGGCGAGCAGGAGCCGGTTCCGTTCGCCGCCGGACAGGATCCGGACCGGCGACCTGGCCCGGTCGGGAGTGAAGAGAAAATCGCCCAGATAGCCGATCAGATGGCGCGGCCGCCCGTTAATCTCGATGGTATCGCTGCCGTCGCCGAGATTATCGATCACCGTCCGGGCCGGATCGAGCCGGGCGCGTTGCTGATCGAAATAGACCGGCTGCAAATTGGTGCCGAGTTTGATTTCGCCGCGGTCCGGCACGAGATCGCCGAGCATCAACCGCAGGAGGGTGGTCTTGCCGACCCCGTTTGGACCGATGATGCCGATCTTGTCGCCCCGCAAGACGGTGGCGGAAAAATTATCGATAATCGACCGGCCTTCGTAGGAAAAACTTACCTCTTTCAGAACCGCCACCAATTTGCCGGACATGCCGGCCGCGGTGATGTCCATTTTTGCCTTGCCGAGCTGTTCGCGCCGCTCCCGACGCTGCCGGCGCAACTCCTGAAGCTCCCTGACCCGCCCCTCGTTCCGGGTCCGCCGCGCCTTGACTCCTTTGCGGATCCAGGTTTCTTCCTGGGCCAGTTTCTTGTCGAACTTGGCGTTATGGACTACCTCCTCGGCAAGGACCTCATCCTTGCGCCGCAGATAGGTTTCATAATTCCCCGGCCAGCTCGTAACCCGGCCCCGGTCGAGATCGATTATCCTGGTGGCGATTTTCCTGAGCAGCGCCCGGTCGTGGGTCACAAAGAGCAGGGCGCAGCGGCAGTTAAGCAGAAATTCCTCCAGCCAGGAGATCGCCGCCAGATCGAGATGGTTGGTCGGCTCGTCTAAAAGCAGCAAGTCGGGATCGCTGACCAGGGTTCGAGCCAGCAGGACCCGTCTTTTCATGCCGCCGGACAGCGAGGAAAAATCCTGATCGCCGTCAAGCTCCAGCCGGGAAAGGACCGTCTCGATCCTCTGCTGGGCCTGCCAGGCATCGGCGTGGGCCATTTCCTCTTCGACCGCGGCCAGCTCGTCCACCAATGCGTCGTCGCCATCACCATCGCCCATCCGGCTGACGACGCTATGATGTCTGGCCAGCAGCCCGAGCAATTCGCCGATCCCGCCGGCCACCACATCGTAAACGCGGCCGGCCAGATCATTGGGAACCTCCTGGCGCAGGCGGGCGACCGTCAAACCCTGCTGCCTGAAAACCTTGCCGCCATCGGCTTCAAGCTCCCCGGCGATCAGTTTCATCAGGGTCGACTTCCCCTCGCCGTTGCGTCCGACCAGACAGACCCGCTCCCCGGCCTCGATCTGGAGAGTGATGCCGTCAAACAGCGGCGTCCCGCCAAAGGCGAGGGATACTTCCTGGAGATCAATCAGTGCCATAAATTATCAGTAATCCTCTATCGGGAGATAGGCACTCTTGGGCAACCCGCCACAATAGCCGCCTCAGGGATTTAGGTTCTCAAGGGGCGAGCCGGAGTTATTCAGCGAAGCGGACCAGCCGGTTGTTCAACCAGCTGTTGCTCGCCGGCGAAAACACCCGCCAGCCAGACCCCGGCCAGAACGCTGATGCCGTCCTCAACCATGGCACCCTGGCCATGTTTTTTGCCGTCCTGCCACGCGCCGACGTATTTACTGCCGTCGCCATAGGTAAAGGTGCCGTAGCCATGCGGCTTGCCGTCGAGCCATTCGCCGACATACTCCCGGCCGTCGGGATAGGTGTAGGTCCCCCAGCCATGGCATTTGCCTTCCCTGTATCCCCCGACATACCGGCCGCCGTCGGCATAGTGATAGACCCCCTCGCCGTCGGGCTTGCCTTGCTTATGCTCTCCCCTATAGGTGCTGCCGCCGATAGCGGTCAGGAATCCCTGGCCCTGGAACAGGCCGTCCCGGAACTCGCCCTCGTATTCGCCGCCATCGGCAAACCGGTATTTTCCCAAACCATGGTAGACCCCTTCCCGCCACTCCCCGATATACCGGCTGCCGTCGGGATGGCTAAAGGTCCCCTGGCCGTTCGGCACCCCGTCCTTTATCTCGCCGACATATCTGGAGCCGTCGTTATTGGCCAGCTCCCCCCGGCCGTTGCCCTGCTGCTTGCCATAACGCCACTCGCCCTCATAACTGCTGCCGTCGGCAAAGGTGTAGGTGCCGCGGCCGTGCTGGCGGCCGTTATCGACCCCGCCGTCATAGCTGGAGCCGTTGGCATAGGTCAGGGTGCCGTAACCCTGGATTTTATCGTACTCCCAGGAGCCGTCATATTTGGAGCCCTGGGGCTGGGACCAGACCCCCTGGCCATGCCGCTGGCCATCCTTGAACTCGCCGGCGTACATCGAACGGTCCAGATAGACGATCAGGCCGGTGCCGTTTTCGCAGTCGCCCTCGAAACACTTGCCCTGCCGGACCCCGTTCTTGTACTCCCGCACGTCTTTTTCGCCGGTGACCGAAACCCAGACCACCTTGCCGTGCCTTTCCCCGTCCTGCCACCCCCCGATAAACTTGGAACCGTTGGGAAACTCCCAGGTGCCCTGGCCGTTCACGCAGTCGCCCGCGACGCATTCCCCCTCGTCGAAGGCGAAGGAATGGCCCGGCGACAGAAGGCCCAGCAATATCAATAGCGAAAGAATCTTAAGCTTCATATTTCATCCCGAAAAAAACCGGCCGGACAGGACAGTACACAATCAAGCATAATAAGCCGTTGCAGCCCCGATGTCCAGCGCTGGATCGCAAACCGGCCCGTGAACCCGGAAAGCCGATCACCAACTATTTAGATGCCCGGCCACCGCTTACAGTTTCCCCAAAAATTCAAGGAGGAAATCAAACCCGATTCTTTCTTGCTCGAGCCGGATTCGATCCCCCCAGCGATTCTCGCGCAACCGATCGTAAAGAGCCCTTTCTTCCATATTCAATCGCTCCAGCTGCCCGGTTTCAGGTTGGGCCTCAATTCCCCAAAGCTCCCTGTGAGCCAAAAGGGTCCGCCGGTCCATGAGAAAGGAATCAACCCGGGGGAAGGAGCCGCGCAGTTGATTGAGAATAGCGAAGCCGTGGGTATCGATGTCCCCCCAATAATAGATTGCCCTTTCACGCAGCCACCGGGCGGCGGCCAGGTTTTCAAAACCGTATCCGGCCCCGAAAATCACGATCCCGCCCGGAACATCGGGAAAAGCCAGAAAGTTTACTTCATTTTCCGTGACGAACACCTTGGTGACCGGCAGATCCAGCCCGGCAAAGGCGGTCCGGGTCAAGGCGATATCCTGGTCGGATTCCGTCGCTATAAGCTTCAGATCCGGATCGAGAACCCGAAACCGCACCCGCGAAGGCTTATCCCGAAAACCATAGCGCCGGCAGAACCCGCCGCCCCCGCTAAATTCTGGATTGATCGCTTCCGGCGGCAGTAAAAGATCGAACAGTTCCCCCAACACGCCCCGATGCCCTTCGACAAACTTGCTATGGACTCCGGGCAGATCGATCTGGCGCGGATAAATGGCCGGACGGGGATGGTTCCGCAACCAGGCGCAGATTTCCAGCAGACGGGGCCAGTCATCGGCCAATTCCAGAGCGCGCAGCGGTCGTTTGGCCAGCCAGGGGAGCAGCCGGGGTTGACTGGCGCGGGTCAAGGCGAGCAGGACGGCAAACCGCTCTCCGGCCCGGCGCTTGCCGATCAGCCCGAGGGCATCTTCCAGGGTATCGAGCCAGATTTCCGCGGGGATTTCATTGGCCCCGAGGATACGATGCTTGACGCCGCGCCACTCGATCCGGTAATGACCGGCACCGTCCGACAGTTGCCCAATCCAGTCACGCACCTCGGCAAAGCGCTCGCTCAGCTCCCTGGAATCAGGCCCTTTGAGCGTCAGCCGCCGGGGAAAGACCGCCGCGCCGCCCGCCAAGGCGACCAGCAGCAGGCCGCGATCCCAGAGTTTCTCCACCTGGGTTTTCAGGTCGGCCGGGGTTGTCCACTTCATCCCTGCATCCTCTGCTTCTCGGCATGATATTCCTCGATGCTGAGATTGCGCAACAGCGAGCAGCGCCCGTCCTCGTTATGCACAAAGCCGACGCTGGCGACAAAGGGCTCGATGATGTGGATTTTCTGCAGCGGCGTGACAATCAGCAGTTGCAGGTTGAGTTGGGCGAAGAGTTGCAGGCCGTACTGGGCCGACTCATCGGAACCGCGGCCGAAAGCCTCGTCGATGACCACGAAGCGGAAAGACCGCGAGCGCACCGCCCCCCACTCCAGGCCGAACTGATAGGCCAGGCTGGCGGCGAGTACCGTATAGGCG
>JARGFN010000152.1 GCA_029210665.1 Desulfobulbales bacterium | reverse complement strand
ATACCATTAGTATTATCAACATCGTTGCCGCCTTGCATCTGCACCGTTCTCGAACACTCACGGATTCAGGTTTAACCTTCATGCGACGGTTCCCGGCGAAAATCATAGGAATAGACCGGGACACTCTCGCCGGCCCGCAGCATTTGCTCCGGTTCGAGAATGACATAGCCGTCGGCGTCGACCAGGGAAGTCAGCATGTGCGAACCCTGTTTTTCGGCACTGAAGACGGCGTAACGGTTGTCCCGGTCCCGGGTTAAACATACCCGGAGCATATTCGGCCGGCCGCCCCTCCTACAACGATGACGCTTCGCCCATCCTCCCGGGTGTCTTCAACCCGGATGACGGTATCGGCGCCGCCGGGGAGCATCGCCCCGGTGCCGATCCGCACCGCCTCGCCCGGCGAGATCCTCCCAGCGCGCCCCATAGCCGTCCATGGCCGAATTGGTGTAACGCGGCGAAGGCTCCGGCGCCCGGATATCCTCGGCCAGCCGGCATCCGACCGCCTGGTCGAGCGGGCAATCGATCACGGCCGGGGGTGGGATGTTTTCCTTGATGACGGCAACCGCTTCGGAGATGGAAATCATCAATTCACCTTTTAACTTTTCCTCGTGAGAGGAGGGACGGAATGATTTTCGCAAAACAACCCCGAAAAAAATGAGCCCCCCACTTCACTTTAAACCTATAACTTGCTTTTCAGTGCCCCTTGCCTTCCATCATCGGGAAGATGTGCAGGGCGCCGGTGACCCCGGTGATCGCCTCGACCTCCACCCCGGTTTTCCAGACCGAGCGGACCTCGGCAGTGACCCGGATGCGGTCTTTTTCGACCTCGAAAGCGATCTCCAGCCAGTCAAGCGGGATGGGGTGGCAGAAGATGATCAGGTCGCTGCACCGCTTGGCGGCGGCGATGCCGGCGGCCCGGGCCACTTCCAGAACATCGCCCTTGGGCACGGCCCGGCCGGCCACCCGGGCCATGGTCTCCGGCGCGCCGTACAGAAAACCCCCCGCCTTGGCGTAACACAATGTGTTGAATTTGGGACTGACGTCGATCATGGAAAACTCCTTGCAAGAAGGTTAAAGGGTACAGGGGCGGTTCTGGTCTTTTTCCGCCCCGACCCCCCTTCTTTTTCAGCCTCCGATCACCGACATGGAGGGTTCCGTCGCTCGGCGGCAGGCCCGCTCCGGCTCGTGGCCGTTGGCAAAACGGCGGTTGACGCAGGCGGCGATCGCCGCCCCGATCACCCGGTCGCCGGCGGCGCTAAGCACCAGTTCGCGCAGATCCAGGGCGCCGTTATCGTACAGGCAGGTCTTCAGCATCCCCGCCGGGGTAATCCGGAGCTTATCGCAGCCCTTGCAGAAAAGCCGGGGAGGTGCAAGGTCCTCGCCGTGGTCGGCAGGGCGCTTGCCTCCTCGATCATGGCCGGAAGAATAGCCCGCAATCGCTGGAGCAGGCGGCCGTTTCCCGCCAGCTCTTTGTTACTGCCCCCGGGAAAGGGCATCGGCTCGATAAAGCGCAGGGTCAGGGGCAGTTTTTGGGCGAGCCCGGCCAGGCTGACGATTTCCCGGTCAGCTGGTGTCCGCCAGGACGACACTGTTGATTTTGAGGGGGATGCCGGGCCATTACCCCTTGCAGGGTGGCGAGCACCGCTTCCAGGTAGTCCCTCCGGGTAATGTCCCGGAAACGCAAGGGATCCAGGGTATCGAGACTGAGGTTGATCCCGGCCACCCCGATTTCCTGCAGATCGGCAAGCAGCCGGGCGGTTTTGACCCCGTTGGTCGTGATGTGGAGGGATTTGAGCTGGTCGATTCCCCGGAGCCGCCGCAGAAAATCGAGGCAGCCCCGCCGGGAGAAAGGCTTGCCGCCGGTCACCCGCACCTTGCGGATGCCCAGGGCGGTGCAGATCCGGACCAGTCGTTCCAGTTCCTCGAAACGAAGGATTTCCTCGTGGGGGACGAAGGGCACGCCGCTTTCCGGCCGGCAATATCGGCAGCGCAGGTTGCAGCGGTCGGTGATGGCCAGCCGCAGATAGGTGATCCGGCTGCCATGATTGTCGGTCAGGCAGTTGGCTTGCCGGGCCGGGGGGGAGGACGTGGGACGCCCCGGTGTTGCATGGTCATGATGCTCTCCTTTCCAATTGAACGGGAGGCGGGGGCGTTTCCATCCCAACCCTGGCGGCCGAAAACCCTGTCGCAAGGGGGGTGTGAGGTAGGTCTTTTGGTGGCTCGGAGTTATGTAATTATATCTTCAGTCCGTCTTTTCGTCGAGTTTTTCCGGTTCCTTCGGTTACATGCTGCCTTGAAAATATGATCATGGGTTTTCGGGAACAACTCCCCTGCCGGTGAAGGTGATCCGGTCCCAACCGAGTAGCCTTGGCCGGTGAGCTGTTGACTATTTCAGATCTTCCCTGATCTTCTCGAACTCCTCCCGGGTAATCTCGCCTCCGGCGTATCGCTTCTTCAGGATCTCCTCGGCGGATTCCGGATGAGTGGCTTTCCCGCCGCTTTTTTCCGTTAATGCCCTGAGGATGTAAAATATAGCGACAATGGTCACCAGCCAGAACAGCACCATCATCATCATCCCGCCGCCGCCCATCCCGTATTCACTGAACATATGCATGGAACCATCCTCCTTTAGATTATCGCGCTTGTTCGGTTCAGGTTATCTTTACCCTTTTCAGCCTCAAGGCGTTAGCGACCACCGATACCGAGGAGAGGC
The DNA here is from genome assembly GCA_029210665.1 of Desulfobulbales bacterium. Taxonomy (GTDB): domain Bacteria; phylum Desulfobacterota; class Desulfobulbia; order Desulfobulbales; family JAGXFP01; genus JAGXFP01. Next base: position 2,779 of record JARGFN010000152.1, on the reverse strand, counting down.
TCATGGCCGCTGCCGCGATGATCGGCGAGAGCAGGATGCCGAGGAAGGGGTAGAGCACTCCGGCCGCCACCGGGACGCCCAACGAGTTGTAGACAAAGGCGAAGAAAAGGTTCTGCTTGATATTGGCCATGGTGGCCCGCGACAGCTTCCGGGCCCGGACGATGCCGAGCAGGTCGCCCTTGACCAGGGTAACTCCGGCCGACTCCATCGCCACGTCGGTACCGGTGCCCATGGCGATGCCGACCTGGGCCTGGGCCAGGGCGGGGGCGTCGTTGATGCCGTCGCCGGCCATGGCCACGGTCTTGCCTTCATCCTGGAATTTTTTTATGGTGGCGGCTTTTTGGTCGGGGAGCACTTCGGCCTCCACCCGGTCGATGCCCAGCTTGGCGGCGACGGCCTCGGCGGTGACCCGGTTGTCGCCGGTCAGCATCACCACTTCAAGCCCTTCCGCGTGGAGTTGGCGGATGGCTTCCGGGGTGCTTTCCTTGATCGGGTCGGCGACCGCCAGCAGCCCGGCGATTTTATTGTCCGATGCCACGAACATCACGGTCTGCCCCTCCTTCCGCATTGCCTCGGCCCGTTCGGCAAGGAGTGTCGCATCGACCCCGAAATCTTCCATCAGCTTGCGGTTGCCGAGCAGCACCCTGGAGTTATCGACCGTACCGGACACCCCCTTGCCGGTATGGGAATCGAAGTCAGCCGCGTCGAGAAGCTCGATCCGCCGGTCTCCGGCCCCGGCGACAATCGCCGCGGCCAGGGGATGTTCGCTACCCTTTTCCAGGCTCGCGGCGAGCAACAGAAGCTTTTCCTCGGCAAATCCTTCAGCCGCGACCACTCCGGTCAGTTTCGGCTTGCCCAGGGTCAGGGTGCCGGTCTTGTCGACCACCAGGGTATCGATCTTGCGCATGGTCTCGATAGCCTCGGCGTTTTTGAACAAGACCCCCATGGTGGCGCCCTTGCCGGTGGCGACCATGATCGACATCGGGGTGGCCAGCCCCAGGGCGCACGGGCAGGCGATGATCAAAACCGAGACCGCCACGATCAAGGCGAAGGCCAGGCGGGGTTCCGGGCCGATCAAATACCAGATCGTAAAGGCGATCAGGGCGATGCCGATCACCACCGGCACAAAATAACCGGCCACCAGATCGGCCAGTTTCTGGATCGGGGCGCGGCTGCGCTGGGCATCGGCAACCATCTTGACGATCTGGGCCAGGAGGGTGTCGCTGCCGACCTTTTCGGCCCGGATGGTAATGGCGCCGGTTCCGTTGACCGTGGCGCCGATCACCTTGTCGCCCTGCTGTTTTTCGACCGGGATCGGCTCGCCGGAGATCATCGCTTCGTCCACCGAACTTTTCCCGTCGACCACTTCGCCGTCAACCGGCACCTTCTCGCCGGGCCGGATGCGGAGGATGTCGTTGACCCGGACATCTTCAAGGGGGATGTCAACTTCGCTGCCGTCCTCGTTGATCTTGCGGGCCGTTTTCGGGGCCAGCCCCAGGAGCGCCTTGATGGCGGCGCCGGTCTGGCTGCGAGCGCGTAACTCCATGACCTGGCCGAGCAGGATAAGGGTGACAATCACCGCCGCCGCTTCGAAGTAGACCCCGACCGCCCCGTCCGGGCCGTGCATTTCGGCCGGGAAAATTTCCGGGAAAAGGACCGCTATCAGGCTGTAGACATAGGCCACCGAGACGCCGAGACCGATCAGGGTGAACATATTGAGGCTCCGGTTGATGACCGACTGGACGCCGCGGACAAAAAAGGGCCAACCCGCCCAGAGCACCACCGGGGTGGCGAGCAGCAGTTCCAGCCGGCCGAGGGTTCTGGCGGAGGCCGCCACTTCAATGAAATCGCCGCCCGGCAGCATCTCCCGCATGGCGATAATCACCAGGGGTACGGTTAGAATCGTCCCAAGGATAAAGCGTTTGCGCATGTAGTCGTATTCGGGATTATTCTCCTCCTCGTCAAGACTTACGGTGCGCGGCTCCAGGGCCATGCCGCATTTCGGGCAGGAGCCGGGCGAATCCCGGACGATCTCGGGATGCATGGGACAGGTGTATTCGGTCCGGGAAGAGGTAGGTTGCGGGGTCATCGGCTCCAGGGCCATTCCGCATTTGGGGCAGTAACCGGGTTGGTCCAGGGCGATCTCGGGATGCATGGGACAGGTGTACTTTCCGCCGGTTCCGGTCGCCTCCCCGCCGGGCGTCGCCGGAGTTTTTTCGAGATGGGCGGCCGGATCGTCCTTGAATTTATTCAGGCAATGGTCGCGGCAAAAATAATAGGACTCTCCCTTGTACGTAAAGGGGATAAAGGCGTTTTTATCCTCGGTACTCATCCCGCAGACCGGATCGGTGTAGATCTTGTTATCCTCGCGTTTATCGCTGCCGTTTTCGATTTTCATCGATTCCTCCTCGGTTTCGATTGTCTTCGCCGTCAGCGGCCGGCTCGGGCAGGCTAACATCGTCGTCTCCTCTCGTTCCCGAAAGCACACGGATAGAGAATTTTATCACAGATTTGTCTTTCAAGTCCCATTTTTAAGCCTTCCCATTCTCCGGTCCGGTAATGGTCGAGTCGGTAATCTCCGCAGCATTCTTATTTTTATCCTGAATCCATGAGCGTTCGAGAACGGCGCAGATGCAAGGCGGCAACGATGTTGATAATACTGATGGTATATCAACGAGTTGCCAACGCGGCACCCCAAGGGTTCTGTTCAATCCTCCCTTGAGGAGGGCACTTCCGTTGGGCGCAGATGCGCCGTTATCGGGCGCCCCGCAGGGCGGCG
>JARGFN010000151.1 GCA_029210665.1 Desulfobulbales bacterium | reverse complement strand
TAAACCCTGTCTGCCATCCGCTCCGGATCGATGCGGAAATCTTATCGACCCACCCTTCCGAGTTAACTCAACTGTCCGACCGCAAAGAAATTTACAAGCTGTTTTAGATCGATTATCAAAGAAGAATACAGAATTCGGGAGTCAGAAGCCAGGAGAAAAGCTTTTAGGACCAGGTCCTGCCGACTTCCGGATACCGCCTCCCGAAATTCCTTACTTGAAACATATGTCTTGCCGCGAAACCGACAAGGATGCGGCGGCGGTGAGTTTGCCGAAAAAATCGACGCTAACTGTTGATATCCTGGTTGGCCGGGCTATGCTTAAACTTGATGGCGGCGCGAAAAGCCGAAAATGGGGGGGGGCAGGCAAAAATCGGCAGAGCCAGGGTGCCCAACGCAGGAGCCGGCGATCCATGCCCTGCAGGGTGATTTTTGCGACGCCACCATACCGGAGATTAAAGCATATGACCCATCTGAAAAGGCTAACGGCGGCTATTTTTTGTCTCCTCTGGACCGCCTCCACGGCGGTGGCGACCCCTTCGGTGGACGACATCGTCAAGAGAGTGGAGGCCAACCTGAGCGGGGAAACCGCCTTTATGCGGTTGACCATGGTGGTCCGGACCAAACGCGGCAAGCGCACCATGAAGATGGAGAGCTGGGCCAAGGGCAGGGACAGGAGTTTCATCAGAATCACCTATCCGGGCAAGGACAGCGGCATCACCTTTCTTAAAATTGACAATGCCATGTGGCAGTACGTGCCGCGCATCGAAAAGACCATCAAGATCCCGGCCTCCATGATGCTGCAGAGCTGGATGGGCAGTGATTTCACCAATGACGACCTGGTCCGGGAAAGTTCCATCTCCGAGGATTACCATGCCGCCCTGGCCGGCGAGAATGAGACTGAATATCTCCTTGATCTCCATCCCCGGGAAGAGGCGCCGGTGGTCTGGGGCCGAATTCGCATGCATGTCTCCAAAGAATATTTGCTACCCGCCAGGGTTAGCTATTATGATGAAGAAGGCCGCCTGGTCCGCGTCCTCGACTACCTTGAGGTCAAGCCTTTCGGGGAACGGCATTATCCGACGCGCTGGCGCATGCTGCCCCAATCCCTGGACCGGGAAGGCCACCTCACCGAGGTCATCATTGAGCACGCCGTCTTTGACGCGGAGATCGACGAAGCCTATTTCACGAAGCGGGCCTTGAAGCGCTTTTCCCAATAGCAGGTCCGGCGAGGACCCGGGGTGAGAAAAACGTCTTGCGTGCTTCCGAATCCAGGTCCTTGTGTGACGAACCGATTCCCCCCCTGGGGCCATGCCATGATGTTTGTCCATTTCGCCGTGAGGAATATCCGGGCCTACCGGAACCGCAGCCTGGTCACCATCCTGCTGCTCGCCCTGACCACGACCATGTTGGTTTTTGCCACCGCCTTCATGGACGGCTCCCATGCGAAGATGCTCAGCAACGCCGTGGAAATCTACCCCGGCTATATTCAGATCACCCACCGCGATTTCCGCGACAAACCCAGCCTGGACAATCTGATCTTCGATACCGGGTCGGTGCGCCGGGTAGTGGCGACCACCCCCGGCATTGCCGCCTTTGCCCCCCGGTTCGAAAGTTTTGTCCTCTTTGCCGGCGACGCAAAGGCGGTGGGCGGCATGCTCACCGGCATCGAACCCGCGGCCGAGAAAAAACTGTCGCGCCTGGCCGCCTCCCTGACCAGGGGCGCCTACCTGGAGGAAGGCGACGGCAACCGGCTCTACCTGGGCTACGAACTGGCCCGTCGTCTCAAGGTCGAGGTGGGAGAGCGCCTCTCCTTTGTCGGCACCGGCGTTGACTCCTCCTTTGCCGCCGATACCCTGGTGGTCAAGGGCATCTTCAATACCGGGCTCTTTGATTTCGACGCCACCGCCGCCTTTGTCGACAAGGGGTACTTCGACCGGATCATGATGGCGGAAAATCACGCCACCCACTTCATCGTCCTGCCGGCCGATCCCCGCGAGGCCGATCCGGTGGCGGCCGACCTCAACAGCCGCCTGGGTCCGGACTATCTGGCCGAAAGCTGGCGCACCACCATGGAGGGGCTGGTGCAGGCCATGCTGGTGGACTCCATTTTCGGCTACCTGACCCTGGCCGTCATCTTTATCGTCATCTTCTTTGTTGTCCTGATCTATACCTGGCTCACCGTTTTTGCCCGGATGCGGGAGATCGGGGTGCTGCGGGCCGTCGGCACCAGGCCCGGCCAGATCCTGCGGATGCTGGTGGCCGAGAGCATGCTGCTGGCCCTGGGCAGTGTCGTGCTGGGCGGCATTATCGGCGGGGTCCTGGCCTGGTATTTCCACCACCACCCCATCTGTTTTTCCTTTTCCGAGGAGCAATTCAAGCAGTATGGCCTGGCCGCGTCAAGCATGCCTACCGCCTTTGCCCCCCTGGTGATCCTCCGGGACATGGCGGTGATGTTTGTCCTGGCGGTGGGCTCCACCCTCTATCCGATTGTCAAGGCCAACCGGGTCAGGCCGATTGAGGCGATCCATCATGTCTAGGGTCCTGCTGCGCATCGCCCTGGCCTCCCTGGGTCGCCGGCGGTCACGGTCCCTGCTGGTGGTGATCATGATTGTCATGAGCCTCTGGGGTCTGCTTGCCATGGAGGGGCTTTACGACGGCATGACCGAACAGGTCATCGATAATGCCATCCGCAGCGACAGCGGGGATATTTCGATTTTTGCCGACGGTTACCGCTCCGATCCCGGCCTGCACCGCCTGATCGCCAATCCGGCGGAGATCGCCGCCGTTCTTGATGCGGACCGGCGAATCAAAAGCCATGTCCAACGCCTGCGCCAGGACGGCCTCATTGCCACGGCCCATTACGCGCGCAATGGCGCCATTCTCGGGGTGGATCTTGCCGCCGAGGAGCGTCACGGGCAGCTCGCCGCCTATCTCCACAAAGGCGTCTATGATTTCGGGGAAAAGAGGCGCGGCGCCCTGGTCGGATCCAGGCTGGCCGCCAAGATGAAGGTGAAGGTGGGCGACAAGATTGTCCTGTCGGCCCAGAATCGTGATAATGAGGTGACAGCCCTGGCCCTGCGCATCACCGGCATCCTGAAGACCAATAACATGGCTCTGGACGACAGCGCCGTTTTTATCGATTTGGCCAAGGCCCGCGAGATGCTCATGGTGGCCGAAGGGGTGAGCCGGATAAGTATCCTGCTCCATGACCGCCGGCAGGTCGACGCCGTCCGGCAGGTCTTGCAGGCCGAGCTGCCGGAACGGGAGGTGCGCGGTTGGGATCAGCTCTACCCGGCCCTCATGCAGGGCCGGGAAATGATGGCCGTCTTCAACCTGATCACCAGCCTGCTGGTCTTTTGCGTGGCGGCCCTGGGCATCTTCGGGGTCGTGCTGGTCTCGGTGCTGGAGAGGTTGCGGGAGTTCGGCATTATGCTGGCCATCGGCACCACCTTTGCCGAGATCCGGGCCATGGTCTTTGTCGAATCGTTCGTCCTCGGCTTGAGCGGCTACCTGGGCGGCGCCCTGTTGGGCGGCCTGACCTTGCTTTATTTCTCCCGGTACGGCCTGGATCTCTCCATGTTCAGTGCCGGCCTCGACGCCTTCGGCATGGATGCCGTCACCTATGCCCTGATCCGGCCCGGTTATTTTCTTACCGCCCTGGCCGCGGTCAGCGGCGCCACCCTGATCAGCGTGCTGCTGCCCCTGCGCGTCCTGAGAAAGGCCCGGCCCATCGAGGCGATCAACAGAATCTGAGGATTTTCTTGCGATGACCACGGCAGTTACGACCCAACCAGGAAAAAACAAAGGGGAAAATGGACTCCTCATTTCTTGAAACAAGACAACTCTGCAAGATATTCGCCCCGCACCAGGCCGCGGCGGTCCAGGCACTCGCCGATATCGATCTCGCAATCCACCGCGGCGAATTCGCCGTCCTGTCCGGTCCTTCCGGCAGCGGCAAAACCACCCTGCTCAATATCATCGGCGGCCTTGACGGCGCCAGCAGCGGCACGGTTATTCTCGACGGCATCACGGTCACCGAGCTTGCCGAAAAGGAGCTTTCCCGCCTGCGCCGCGACCATATCGGCTTTGTCTTTCAGGCCTACAATCTCATCCCGGTACTCACCGCCCGGGAGAACATCGAGTATGTCATGCGCCTCCAGGGCAGGAGCCACGAAGAGTGCCGCCGGCGCGGCGAAGAGGTGGCCGCCAAACTCGACATCGGCGCTCTCCTCGACAAGCTGCCCAACCAGCTCAGCGGCGGCCAGCAGCAGCGGGTGGCCGTGGCCCGGGCCGTGGCCGGCAAGCCGAAACTGATCCTGGCCGATGAGCCCACCGCCAACCTCGATTCCAAGAGCGCCGCCAACCTGATGGACATGATGCAGCAGCTCAACGAGGACGAGGGAATCACCATAGTTTTTTCCTCCCACGATCCCCAGGTAATCTCCAAGGCCAAACACTCCATTGTCCTCAGGGACGGCAAGGTCGCTGCCAATGAGCACCTTGCCTAGTCTCCTGACCGCCTTGTGGCTTGGAGTTGTCCCGGGACTGACCCTGGAGAACACCAACATCCTCGGCTACGACGAGACCCGGCACTGGACCGATTACAATCGGGTTCGGGCCGACCTCGCTCTCGGCCATGACCGGTATGATAATTTATCGGCCAGGCTCATCGTCGACAATGAAAGCCGCTACGTGGAGCGACCCGCCGGCCTGACCAATAAAACCTTGATCCATCGCGGCTATCTCCAGTATCGCGGCGCCACCCATCTGTGGACCATCGGCCGTCAACGGGTGCCCCTCGGGGTCGGCCGGGTCTGGAACCCCATTGATCTCTTCGATCCCATCGATTTTCAGGCCAGGGAACCGAATGAACGGCGCGGCATCGAGGCCGTCCATTACGAATATGCCGTGGCCCGCCTGGCCAATCTCGATCTCACCGCGGCCCAGGGCAAAATGGCCGCCCGCCTCAAGGGTTATCTGGAGGTGGCGGACCTGGCCCTGGTGGCGGTGTGGGACGATGACCTTGACCGGGACATTATCGGCTGGGAGCTGCAGGGCGAGATCGGGAGGACCGGCATTGAGGTGCGCAGCGAGGGCGGCAGCTTCCACGATCAATTGGCCGACAGGCGCCACACCGAGTTGATTGTCGGCGCCGAGTATGGACTTGCCAACTCCCTGACCATTCTTGGCGAATATAAGTACAACGACGACAGTCAGCTTGATTATGGCGCCCTGCAACTCTCCTATCAATTCTCCATGCTGTGGAGCGGCCAGGTATTGGCGGTGCTCAATCTGGACGATCACGGCAGTTTCATCAGCCCCGTCGTAAGTTACAGCGCCGCCGACGACATGACGGTGAGCGGCGGCGCCCTGATCTACCACGGCGGCGAAGAGGACGAGTTCGGCGCCCAGGCCGATCAGCTCTTTGTCCGCCTCTTCATCCATTTCTAGGTAAGCGATCACAGGGTAGTACCGAATCTGCTGTGTTATCGGCCTGCTCATGTACACCAGTACACATCGCAGGCC
>JARGFN010000150.1 GCA_029210665.1 Desulfobulbales bacterium | reverse complement strand
GCCTATTAAAATCGCGGGAAGAACCTGTATCAGTTGCCGGCCGGGGGCACGATCCTCAGGGGGGCATTGAGGGTCGCCATAAAGGCCGCCAGCTGCCGCTGCTCCGCTTCGGAGAGTTTCGCCTCCCTGGTCTGGGGCGAGGTATCGGCATAAAATTTCATTACCCCGGCAAGGGTCGCCTGGCTGCCGTCATGCATATAGGGCGGCCGGGCCGCGACATTTCTAAGGGACGGGGTCTTGAAGGCGCCCTCCATCTTGTCGCCGGTTTCCCTGATTTCGACGGGGACCAGTTTCAGGGCCCTGCACTGATCGGGTTCGGCGTCGCTGTATTCGCTCAAACAGTTGAACGGGTCTTTTTGCATCAGTTTGATCCCGACCGCCCGGCCCCGGTCATAGTCACCTTCGCCCTGTTCGGAGACCCCGATATTATGGAAAATACCGTTGGTGAAAAGCGGGCCGTTGTGGCAGTTGATGCACTTGGCCCGCTCCTTGTCGATAAAGAGCTTCAGGCCGAGCTGCTCGTCTTGGTCGAGGATCGCCATCCCGGCGGCATCCTTTTTGAGCACCGCCTCGACATAGCGGTCGAAACGGGCCGGAGCCACCACCACCCGGCCGACGAAGGCGGCGATCGCCTTGCCCATATTGACAAAGATCCGGTTCACCTCCTGCCGCTTCTTTTCGGTCATCCCCTGCCAGGACCGATACCCTTCCGGATCAGCCGGATCGGGGATCGCCCCGGTCGGGCAGGACTCTTCGTCGATTTTCGGCATCACCCCGAAAATCTCCTCGTACCGGCTCCGGTAATACCTGAAGATCAGGTTGGCGCAGGCGGTCCGGGAGATGCCGTGCTCGGCCCTGCTCTCCGGCGGCCCCAGGGCCTGGGACCAGAGGCTGTCCTTGCGGCCGTCCCAGAAAAAATAGCGGCTGTAGGCCAGGCCGAGAAAGGGCATGCTCCGCCTCCCGGTGGTGGCCATGCCCCGGGCCAGGGGCAGATCGTCGGTAAAGCTGTAGGTCGGCAGATGGCAGTTGCTGCAGGCGATCTTGCCGTTGGCGCTGAAGCGGCTGTCGTAGAAGATCTCTTCCCCGAGCAGGGCGGCCCCGGCATTATCGGAATAGGCATTGGAGGGGTCGTTGGGCAAAGGCGGCAGACTCTCGATCCAGAGAGACTTTAATATCTTGATTTCAGCGGCGGTCCAGGAAATGTTCCGATCTTCATCGGTGCCGGCTAAAGAGAGCCCGGCTGCCCCGAATATCGGCAAAAAGACCGCGATAAAGATCGACAGGGATTTATTTCGCATCGCATACTCCCGCTTTCCAAAGCCTGGCAGAATTTGCATCATAAGGAAGATCATACCAGCCGTGAACTGGTTTGATAAGAAAATCCTTGAATCGGGGAGCGTTGGTGAACGGTGCAGATGTTGTGATGTTCGACCCGGGATGAGGTTGATCAACCGAGAAGAGAGAGCCAGATCCGCGCGGCCGCCAGAGCGATGACCACGGCCAGGCAGCGCCTCAGGACCGCCACCGGCACCTTCTGGCTGAGATGGCCGCCCAGATAGGCGGCGGGGATGACCGTGACCACAACCGGCACCGCCAGCAGCCACTCGATCTGGCCGGTCAGGGCCTTGCCGGCAAAGGCGGCGGCGCCGGCCAGCAGGACAATGGCCAGATTGCTGCCGAGGGCGATCCGGTGGGGAATCCTGATAAATACCGTCATCAGGGGAATCAGGAGAAAGGAGCCGCCCTGGCCGACCAGGCCGCCCAACAGACCGACCGCGCCGGCCGCGGTAACCGCCCGGACACGGCTGAATTCCAGGGTGCCCGCCCCGGGTTGCGCCTCCTGCCGGTCGGAGCCGATCAGGATTACCGCCGCCGCGACAGCGGCAAGCCCCCCGAAGATCAGGAGCAACAAGCGGTTTGACACAAAAGCGGCGCCGGCCCCGCCGACCAGCGCCGCCGCGAAAATCGTCGTGCCCATCCAGAGGGTCAGCACCGGCGACACCCGGTCATATTTATGATGGGCCAGCGCCCCGAAAACCGCGGCGGTCAGCCCCTGGACAATGGTGAGCCCGGCCACGACCCGCATCGACAAAGGATCGAGCCCGAAAAGCGGCGGCACGTAAAGGAGCAGCGGGGCCATGATGATGCCGCCGCCGATCCCCAGCATTCCGGAAAGAAAACCGCAGAGCAGCCCCAGCAGGCCGATCAGAACGACAAGTTCCATTCTAGATCACGGTAATGCCGACCGGTTCGTCGATAACCTCGCCGATATTCTCCGCCTGGATACCGGCTTCCCGCAATTCGCCCAGCAGTTTGCCGGCCTGAGCGGAGGGAAGGGAGAGCAGCAAGCCCCCGGAAGTCTGGGGGTCGTAGAGAAGCTCGTCCTCGGAGGAATCCAGGACAGCGGTCATCTTGAAATGATGGCCGGCAACCATCGCCCGGTTGGCCTTATTGCTGCCGGTGGTCTCCCCTTTCTTATACATCTCGCGGGCGCCGGGATAGAAAGGCAGGTCCCGGTATCTGACGATGATCCTGGCGTCACAGCCATGGGCTATTTCCAGAAGATGGCCCAGGATCCCGAAACCGGTGATGTCGGTGCAGGCATGCAGGTCATGGCCGAGGGCCAGCTCCATGGCCCGGCCGTTCAGGGCGGCCAGGGACGGCAGGATTTCCTTCTCCAGTTCCTTGAAGGGGAACTTGCCCGAACGGACCGAATTGAACAGGACCCCCGAACCGAGGGGCTTGGTCAGGAGCAGGGCGTCGCCGGGCCTTGAACCGGCATTGGTGATAATCCGTTCCGGATGGACCACGCCGTTGACGCAGAGGCCGTATTTGGGCTCCTCGTCATCGACGGTATGACCGCCGACCAGGCAGGCCCCGGCTTCGACCACCTTGTCGTGCCCGCCCTTGAGGATATCCCGCAAAAACCCCATATCCAGGTGTTTGGAGGGAAACATCACCACATTCAGGGCGGTCAGGGGCCTGCCGCCCATCGAATAGACGTCGGAAATGGAATTGGCCGCCGAAATCTGCCCGAACCAGTAGGGATCGTCCACCGGCGGGGTGATGAAATCGACGGTGTTGATCATGGCGATCTCATCGGACAGCCGATAAACCGCGGCATCGTCGGCGGTCTCGATGCCGACCAAGAGATTGGGGTCGTTGGGGGGAGTCAGCCCTTTAAGCGCGTCCGACAGATCCGTCGGACCGATTTTGGCAGCTCAACCGCAGGTGCGGGCCAGCCCGGTCAGGGTCTTCTTTTTGAAAATCATGGCGTTTTCCTCCATAGGAATAATCTATTGATTGTTTTTGAGCACCGGATATCCGGATATCATCCTGAAGCCGTAAGCGTTCGATAACAGTGCGGATTGTTTTCCCGCCCCATTATGTATAGCGAATTTTTCGCCATAAGGGGATTAAAAAACGAAACCCCCTTGGAAGAGGCACGGATTCAGGACTATGTGATTCTTTGCGGTATTATCGTCGCCAGCCAGGATTCGAAACGTCTCGAATTTCTGACCCTTTCCGGCGGAGATGATTTCCGCAAAGAGGGATGGCGCGAGGAAGCCGGCAGTCGGATGAAAGGCTTGTTCCGGAACGATGAAAAATGGCCCCGGCCGTCCGCCGCTATTCGGCAAGACTTACCCAGGTTGCCTGGGGCCCGTCATCGCCTTCCTCTACCGAATAGTCGACCTTCATGCCCTCTTCGAGCTTGTCAAAATCGGCATCCTTGACACTGTTGCGGTGGAAATAGACATAGGCGCCGTCAATTCCCATGATCCTGCCGTAATCCTCCATCGGGAAAAGAGCCGCTATTTTCCCGTAGGGGGTTTCTTCATGGGTTTTCACCTTCCTTTTGCGACGAGCGACAGCGTCGCGCAACTGGCGCTGGGCGGCGTCGAAGGCATCCCTCACCACCACCTGCTTATCCTGATGGGCCTGATGCAGATCGGGCTCGCGATTGACCACGATGGTATCCCCGGGGATATTGAGGTCGATCGTGACATGGTAGAGACTGCCGGTCTGTTGGCGTTTGTGCGGTTCTTCCAGGACAACCCGGCAGCTGATTATGGTTTCACAGATCTCATCGAGTTTGGCCGCTCTTTGCCGGATATATGAATCCAGATCTTCGGAAACCGTCACATCGCGGTAAGTAACTTGCAAGGGCACCTGCATATTCGTTCTCCTTTGTTCTGGTCAGGCAAAATCCTGACTGCTTTTTTTAGTCGAGTTTCGCCTTGAGATATTCCAGATCCATGGTCGCCATAAAATCCCTCTTTCTGTTTGGCGGGACAGCGCTATCCTCTGTTTAATTATACGCACAAGTGGTCGGTGCGGCTCAAGGGGCAAGTTGAGTTTTTACGGGTGCGGCTTGTCTTTTCTCCGGCAACCTGCTTAAATAAAGGGGAAAAGCGCGCTGATCCCTTGTCTTCCGTAAGTTTTTTTCAGACCTTGCCATCGCGAAAGGAGCTTTATGAAAAAAATCGGCAAACTGGCCGGCCTGAAATTACCGAACCTCAGCCAAACGGCCGGCTCCATGTTCCGGATCCTCAAATCATCATCCCTCAAGGCCGGTCTGCCGCCGGGCACCCTCGTCCATGTCGGCGCCCAGATGGCCGAGGAAATCAAAATCACGATCATAAATTACGACCGGGAGAGCTGCGAGGTCGTATATCCCGACAACCCGGAAGAGTGCGCGGCCTACCGGGAGAAAGACTCGATCACCTGGATCAACGTCGACGGGCTGCATCAGATCGACGTAATCGAGAAACTCTGCACCGGTTTCAACCTCCACCCCCTCACCGTCGAGGACATCCTCAACACCACCCAGCGGCCCAAACTCGATATCTTCGATGACTATATCTTTCTGGTCATCAGAATGCAGACCTATAATTCCGACAGCCGCCAGATCGACATGGAACAGGTCAGCTTGGTGCTGGGCAACAATTACCTGATCTCCTTTCAGGAAAAAGAGGGGGACACCTTTGACGGGGTGCGCCACCGGATCAGGAACAGCAAGGGGCGCATCCGCAAGATGAAAGCGGACTACCTGGCCTACGCCCTGCTCGACTCCGTGATCGACAACTACTTTTTAGTCCTGGAAAAGGTGGGGGATGAAATCGAGTCGATGGAAGAGGAACTGCTCGGCGATCCCAAGCCGGAAACCCTGCATAAAATCCATATCCTGAAGCGGGAAATGATCCTGCTCCGCAAATCGGTCTGGCCCCTCCGCGAGGTGATCAATAACCTTATCCGGGACGAGGAGATCGAACTGGTCAGCGAGGCCATCCACTTTTATCTGAAGGATCTTTACGATCATACCATCCAGGTTATCGACACCGTCGAGACCTTCCGCGACATCATCGCGGGGATGATCGATATTTACCTCTCTTCGATAAGCAACCGGATGAACGAGGTGATGAAGGTCCTGACCATCTTCGCCGCCATTTTCATCCCGCTTACCTTCATAGCCGGAATTTACGGGATGAACTTCAATCAGGAGAGCAGCCCCCTCAACATGCCGGAGCTGAACTGGTATTACGGCTATCCCTTTGCCCTGGGGCTGATGTTGATAACCGCCGGGAGCATGCTCGTTTATTTCAAAAGGAAAAAATGGTTTTGAGGCCGGCGCCATAAAATGACGCGCAGGTT
>JARGFN010000149.1 GCA_029210665.1 Desulfobulbales bacterium | reverse complement strand
AAATCGTCCCGATCCTTGCTCTTCCGCTTCGCTGATCAAAAAGTCGACTATTTTCGCTTATCGGTACTTTCATCGAAAATATCCCGTAAGGCGGGCAGGGCGCTGTAGCCGTCGGCCAGCTTACCGTAATGAAATTCCCGGGCGATTTCGGAGAATTTCTCCGGATCGTCGACCTGTCGGCAGGCACGGGTAAAATGTTCGACCAGTTCCGAAAGATTTCGGTCGAATTCATTGAAAAAAACCAGATCGGTCAGCAGAACGAAATCGGCCGGCTCTTTTTCCAGACCGAAAAGGATGAGGATTTTCAGGCGCGGGTTGGCCGCCCTGAAATATTTTCTGATCAGGGGGTAATTCGGTTCTTCACGGTTTCTCTCGACCGAGAGGGCGTGTAAAACAGGATCCGACAACTCCGTTTCCCCTTCGAAGTAAGAGACCAAAATCCGCTGGTGGTCGTTTTCCGGCTTGGCGGCACCTTCCTCTTCCTCCTCCGAGGGATAGCCGTCGTCATGCCAGGTGAAGCCGAGATCCTCCAGGGACTCGGGGTAATTTCCCGGATTTTCGGCAAGGGCATCCTTGATCCTGTCCCTGAAGATTTCGTTCTCGAGTCTTTCTATTTCTTCGTTGAACTTGTCTTTTTTTTCGCTCATATCGGATGGTTCCATGCGTTGGAACGTTTCAGGGTTCGCGTTCGTTCAGTCAATAATCCTTTTTCCTTCCAAAGAATCCAGCACCTCCATCAGGCGGCGCTTTGCCTTGTGCTCGGTCCTCAAGGAAACGATAAGCGTCCGCCATTCCCCGGTCCGTTTGGTCTTTTGGTACACCTTCCGCATCTTGCGGAGGTAGACCGCCGCTTCTTCGTATTCCCTGGGCTTGACCAGCTTGATCTTGCCCACAACGATCTGTTTCCAGATGTCGAGGGCAATATCGGGGTGAGAGTCGGCAACCGCATCGGCCACTTCCTCGCCCATGCCGAGCCCCCAACGATTGCCCTTCTGCCGCTCCCGATAGAGACGCACCACGTCGTCAAACCGTTTCTCCAGGATGGCGATATCGATAAGCGTATCCAGATCGGGATACCGATCGCGGGGCCGACTGATTGTTTTACCCTTAACCTCGGGCGGCGGCAGTGGCCAATCAAAATTCTTTTTCTTTTTGGCCGACGGGTCGGGACGTTCCCCGTCTTCAAGAAAACGTAGAGCCGCGGTCCGCACCTCCGGCCAGAGCTTGATTTTTCCCGCCGCCTTTTGCAGTTTGAGATAGCTGGCCCGGCATGGCCGCTCGAAAAACTCCTCGGCACGGTAAGAGGCGACCAGATCGAATTTCTTTTCCTTAACGGCCATTTCCCGCAATGTATCGCGCAGACCGTGGGCGATGCCCGGCATATCCTTTATTGTCTCGGCGAAACCCTTAATGCACCATGAGCGGGCTCCTTCGGACCGTCCGTGGTCAAGATAGGCTTTAACAAGTTTCTCGTAACATTGGGTGGCATGGACCTCTTCTTCAAAAAGCGGGATGATTTTTTCCGGTTGACCGCTCCTCTCATAGGCATCGACCAGCCAGTCCATCAGATGTCCCCGTCGGTAACGGTCGGAAAAGCCGGCGCCCTTGTTGGAATTCGGCATGGCCGCCAACCGCCGCTGAAGTTGTTCCGAGACTTTCCGCCAGTGCGCCTTGGAATACTCCCTGCGCCGGACGAACCTCTCAAGTGAATCGCAGATCGAAAATTCATCCTCAAGAAAGATATCGATCATCATGAGAAGTTGTTTCGGGGCGGATAGGGAAGACGACGTGATCGCCTTGAAGACGATCTCCATGCATTGATGAAGTTCCCCGGCGGTATGCCCGTCGTCATCCGATTGCTCGACCTGATCGCTGCCCCTTTCCCACAACTCTCTGCCAAGTTCGAGCACGGTGTCGGCATGGCCGTTTTTCAAAAGGGCGGTCAACTGTTGCCTGATATGTGAATAGTCCGGGAGGTTGCCCTCACTGTTCCAGTAGCTGTACCAGGCATCCTCGCCGGTTACGTTTCTGATTTCCCTGCGCAGGGCGCGGACGAGTTTATCGACTTGTCCGCAGGCAAGTTGTTCGCGTTCCATAATCCCACGTTTGATTTCGGGGTGGCGGGAGGCAATATCGATCAACATATTAAACAGGTCTTCCCGGCTCTTATTTTGGAGGATTTTTTCCACGCCGGATCCGTTACTATTTCTTTCCGGCTCCTCGTTGTCGGCGTCATCCTCGTCATGAAAATCGTCAAATTCGTCGGGGTCTTCCCAAAGCGCCAGGGACAGGTCGCTTTCTTCATCAAGTACCGGTATCTCTCGGCCCGCTTTTACCTCTTCGATCCCCGCAAGGATGACTGCCACGGCATGCTTGCAGGGGCCCCAGTCAAAGGGACAGGTGCAGTGCCAGTTGATTTCGCCATGCCCGTCCGCTTCGACGAAGGCGGCATAATCCTCGCTCCCTGCTACCCAGGCCGTCCACCCGCCGTCATCGGTGCGGGTGAGGCCGGAAACGTTTCTGATGTATGATTTTCCCCGGTTAAGGATCTTGCCCCCGGCCCACAGGCGCAGATCGTCCCAGGTGAGATCGATTAAAGATTTTTCGGACGACTTCATTGTTTATTCCATCTTGATTGTTTGGATATTCAACCGTTTTCCACGGGATTGATCGACTTAATCGTGAATCCCTCTAATCCAGATTGCCGAGCAAATATTGGAGAACCGCCCCCGCCGCGATACTCGCGGTCTCGGCCCGCATGATTTGACGGCCTAGGGTGACCGACAGGAATCCGTACTCCTTGGCGGCGGCGACCTCGTCGTCGGTCAGCCCGCCTTCGGGTCCGATCAGGTAGAAAGCCGAGCGGGGCTGTTCCCTGTCTATCCGCTTTTCTATATCCTTGAGATTCAGATCGGCCTTCTCTTCCCAGAAGACGATTTTGAGGTCACAGCCCGCCGCTTTCTCGAAGCAATCCTTGATATTGATCGGCGGTTCGATTTTTGGCGGAACCGCCCGGTTGCACTGCTTGCAGGATTCCATGGCGATCCGCAGCCATCTTTCCCGTTTATTGGCGGAAGGCTCTTTGGCCGAACAGTAGGCGGAAGTAAAGGGAGTTATGGAGGCGATCCCCAGTTCGGTGGCTTTCTGGACGACCAGATCGATCTTTTTGCCGGTGATCAGGGCCTGGCCGAGATGAAGCCGGGGCCGGTTGTCGTCCGCCTCGTTTTTTTTCTCGATCCGCACGGTAACCGTGTCACCGCTCAGCCGGTCGATTTTGCCCTCGTAGGTGGCCCCGGTCCCGTCGAAAAGGGTTATTCGGGCGCCGGGTTTCAGGCGGAGAACATCCCGGAGGTGATGCGCCTCGCTGCCGCGCAAGGTGGCTTCCGAGTCCTCTATATCGTTCGGTGAGACGTTGAAGCGGCGCATCAGTTATTCTTGCGGTTATTCTTGCCGTTAATCTTGGAAAAGCTCAAGGCCGACCATTCGCCGGAGCCAGGCTCCGCCTCTCTGGTCAAACCGTGTTTGCAATATATAGAGGCAATGTTTTCGCTTTGTCCGCCTTGAAGGATTCCGGCCAGGATCAGAACCCCGTTCTCGGCCAGAAGTCCGCTCAGGGCGGGAGCCATCTCCACGAGGGTGTTGTGAATGATATTGGCCAGGATCAGATCGAAGGGGCCGTTCAGCTCATTGAGATCGGTAGCGGAGGCCTCGATCCTATCCGTTAAACCATTGGCTTCGATATTGTTCCGGGCGGCGAGCACCGCTTCCGGGTCGTTATCGATGGCGGTTACCCGTTCGCAGCCGAAAAGGGCGGCGGCGATGGCCAGGATGCCGGTGCCGGTGCCCACATCGAGGCAGCTGCGGGGCGGGGTCGGTGCTTCGCCGAGATGCTTCTCCAGCAGTTCCATGGCCAGGCGGGTGCTGGCATGGAGTCCGGTGCCGAAGGCCATGCCGGGATCGATCTCGATAACCTTGTCGCCGGGGGCCGGGGCATATTGCCTCCAGGAGGGTTTGACGACAACGGACTTTGACAGGTGGAAGGGTTTAAAGCTCTCTTTCCAGCGTCGGTGCCAATCCTGATCGGCTAGGGACTCAAGTTCCAGAACGGGTTTGCGGTATGCGGGGAATCGGCGGGCCGTTTCTTCGAGGCTGGCGCGGATCTCGGCCAGCTTGTCGGCCAAGCCGGGATCGTCTCCGGCGAGGTAGCCGATCACCAGGGCGTTGTCCGTTGAGGATCCGTCGCTGCCGAGTTCGACGCCGCAACCGGTCAGTTCGGTGACGGATGAGGCGACGAGTTCTTCCAGGGCTGCGGGGCAGGTGATAATCAGCTTCTGCCAGGTTTTTTCATCCATAATTTACCATATATGTTATGGAAGGTTTTGAAGCGGTCGATTTGGTTCAGCCGATATTGTTGTCGCCTGGCCGGTCCCGCATGGTATATGTTAATGTAAAACCGATCGATCTTCGATTTTATCGATATCGGTTAGAAATAGCACGCCGGCCTGCCGGTGGCAAGGATAAAAGCCCGGTTCGGCAAGCCTCTTCCGGCAGCCGGGACATGATGGTAACGGATGGATAACCGGAAACTCAAAGAATTACTCGAAAAGGTCAAAAGCGGCGACTGCGCAGTTGACGAGGCCCTAAACAGTCTGAAGCATCTGCCTTCCGAAGCGCTTGAATTTGCCTGTGTGGATCATCATCGCCATCTCAGAACCGGTTTCCCGGAAGTCGTTTTCGGCGAGAACAAAAGCGCCGGGCAGATTGTCGCCATCATGGAAAAGCTCCTGGCCGGAGAAAGCGCGGCTCTGGCCACCCGGGTTGACCCGGCCAAGGCGGCGGCGGTGCTGACCCGGCTGCCGGAGCTGACTTATCATGACGAGGCCCGGATGCTGGTTGGTAATCTCCAAAAAGTCAAGCCGGTCGGACGCGGGAGTATTGCGGTGGTGGCGGCCGGTACCTCCGATATTCCGGTGGCGGAGGAGGCCCTGATCACGGCCCGGAGTCTCGGGAACGAGGTTGAAAAGCTCTACGATGTCGGAGTCGCCGGGATCCATCGCCTTTTTGCAAAGCGGGAGATTCTGGACCGGGCCACGGTGCTGATCGTGGTGGCCGGCATGGAAGGGGCGCTGCCCAGCGTGATCGGCGGCCTGGTCGATAAACCGGTGATCGCGGTGCCGACCAGTATCGGTTACGGCACCGGCCTGGGAGGGATTGCCGCCCTGCTTGGCATGTTGAACAGCTGTGCTCCCGGAATGGCGGTGGTTAACATCGATAACGGCTTCGGGGCCGGTTGCATGGCCTCGGCGATCAACCGGATCTGATTTCCTTTTCCGGCGAGTAGCTTTATTACCGAAATTGATCCTCGGGTTTGGAGATCAATAGCGGCTGCGGCCGGTTTTTCCCCTTGACCGCGATTGATTCCGACCGACAAAACCCCCGATTCTTCCCGGATTGCGATGGTGGCGGGGCCGCTTTTGCAAAGGCAACTGCTTGGAAAATCGGCCATTTCGCCGATCACCGGAAAACCTGTAAGCAGATGGTTGAAATTTACCTCGGAGCGATGCGATAATTATTTTAAATAATCTGCGAACAAGTGATTGACAAATATTCGAAAGCATATATATTAGCCGCTTCTTTGGGACACGCACAACGGTTCACAGCAACCGATGAGGTATCCCGGAGGTTGTTTCCGCGGCTTCGAGCCGCGCCATTATTTAGGTAATGGCGGATCGATCATT
>JARGFN010000148.1 GCA_029210665.1 Desulfobulbales bacterium | reverse complement strand
TATAAAGCTGAGTTGAGCAGCTTGTCTGCTCAAACGAAACTTATGCCCTGTGGGTTAAACAACCGAACAATTCAACACGGGTTTATGGCATGAAATTATGGGTAACACCTAAGGGCGACAGATGGCTTTGTGACGATTGCCAGCAGGATTACGAAAAAGCCATTGCCGAAGAAGGCTGGCGGGTGGCCTTTGAGGAAAAATACAACGCCATGCTGCGCTGCTCGGCCTGCAAACAACCCGATGTCGAAATCTTCGACTGAAGATCGCGGGAAACCGCGCAAGATCGCCCGCCGGCATCGGGCAAAATCAACATGGCCGGTGATACCGAGGAGTAAAACGTGTTCAGGCCGAGATCAGCCGCATGCTGATATCGCAGGCCGGGGCGGAGTGGGTTAGGGCGCCCACCGAGATGATATTCACCCCGGTTTCCGCGATGACCCGGATGTTACCCAGCCCGACCCCGCCGGAGGCCTCCAGGATTGCCTTGCCGTTCACCAGTTTAACCGCCTCGATCATCTCGGCGATCGCCATGTTGTCGAGCATGATTATTTCCACTCCGCAGTCCAGACATTCGCCGACCTGTTTCAGGTTTTCGCACTCCACCTCAACCTTCAGGGTGTGGGGCGCCTGACCCCTGACTTTTTCCACCGCCAGCATGATCGAGCCGCAGGCCGCGATATGATTGTCCTTGATCAGGATGCCGTCGGCCAGGCTCATCCGATGATTATGGCCGCCGCCGACCCTGACCGCGTATTTTTCCAGAGCCCTGAGTCCGGGGGTGGTCTTGCGGGTATCCACCACCGCTACCGGCAGATCCTTGACGATCTGCACGAATTTTCCGGTCAGGGTGGCGATGCCGCATAGCCGTTGCACGAGGTTCAGGGCTACCCTTTCCGCTTTCAGGAGGTCGAGGATCGGACCTTCGGCCGTAAGAAGGGTGTCGCCCTTTTTGACGACGGTTCCATCGGCAATCCCCGCGCAGACGATGTTCTCGTTCTGGCACTTGAAAACAGTCGGGGCAATCGTGGCCAGGCCGGCGGCGATAAATTCGTCCTTGGCCACGAAAAACGCCTTGTTTCGCCGGTCCGGCGCAAAAATCGGTTCGCTGGTAATATCGCCCTGGCCGATGTCTTCCGCCAGAAAACGGCCGACGATGTTCTCCAGATATCGGTGATCCATTATTTCTATCCTTTACGGAGTCTTTGGGGCCAGCTTATGAAACCCCATGATATTTGGCAAGTTATTTTGAGGGATTCGGCCGACATATGCTAAACTTGTTAACATTAATCTGAATCCGTGGATTCTAATTTATGAGGAGGTTCCGAATGACCGTAAAAGTGCTGATACCCATGGCGGAAGGATGTGAAGAACTGGAGGCGGTAACCCTGATCAATATCTTCCGGCGGGCCGGCTTTGCGGTTGTAACGGCCGGGCTCGGGCCGGAAAAAACACCGATAAAATGCGCCCGGGGCACAATGATCGTTCCCGACAGGGTTCTTGACCGGGTCTTGAACGAAGAATACGATCTGGTCGTTCTGCCGGGCGGGCAGCCCGGCACCGATAATCTGATGCGGGATCGGCGGATAATCGACCTGGTCCGTAACATGGCGCGACAGGATCGATATGTGGCCGCCATTTGCGCGGCCCCGATGGTACTAGGCAAGGCCGGAATTCTCGAAGGAAAAAGCGCCACCAGTTATCCCGGCTGCCTGGACGGAATGAAGTTGGCCGGAGTCGATTACAGGGAGGCCCCGGTGGTCGTGGACGGCAAGATCATTACTTCCCGGGGACCGGGAACGGCCATGGATTTTGCCCTGAAACTGGTCGAGATTATGGCGGGTGACGGGGTAAGGGGGCAGGTTGAAGGCGGATTGCAACGGCCTTGATGGTCAACCAGCCGGTCCCGCCAAAAAAATTCGGGACGGCGCCCCCGCCGTCAACCCCAGAGCCCTACCAGGTACAGGCTCAGGAGCGGGAAATAGGTGATGATCGCCAGGGTGACGAGCAGCAGCGCCAGAAAAGGCAGGCTGGCCGCGTAAAGCTTGGTGACCGGCCGGTTGAACCGGTAGCTGGCCAGAAAGAGGTTGATGCCCACCGGCGGAGTGCAGTAGCCGATCTGGAGATTGGTCAGAAAGATGATGCCGAGATGGACCAGGTCCACCCCGTAAAGCTGGGCTATCGGAATAATCAGGGGGACGATCAGGACCAGGGCCGAAAAGATGTCCAGCATGGTGCCCACGATCAGCAGAAAGATATTCAGCATCAGCAGGAAGGTATACTTGTTGTCGACATATTCCCTGATCAGCCCAAACAGTTTGTCTGGAATCTGCTGGTCGATCAGGTAGTTGGTCGAGGCCATCGAGGCGGCCAGCACCACCAGAATGCCGCCGAACAGAGTCATGCTCTTGACGATGATCGGCGACAGCCGGCTTAACTTGATATCCCGATAGATGAAAATTTCGACAATCAGCACATAGAGGGCGGTAACCGCCGCCGCCTCGCCGACCACGAATATTCCGCCGTAAATTCCGCCCAGAATGATAAAGGGCAACGGGATTTCCCAGGCCGCTTCCCGCAGCGCCCTTTTGATGTCCGGCCCGGAGAAGGCAAATTCCCGGTTGCGGACGTGTCTCCCCTTGTAAATGCTGTAGCCGGCCAGAAGGACCAGCATCAGGATGCCCGGCAGGATGCCGGCCAGGAAAAGCTGGTCGATCCTCGTTTCGGAAATTACCCCATAGATGATCAGCGGCAGACTCGGCGGGAACAGCAGGCCGAGACTGCCGGTGGTGGTCACCAGCCCGAGGGAGAATTTTTCCGGGTAGTTATCTTTTATGAGGGAGGGGAAAAGGATGCCGCCGAGGGCGAAAATCGTCACTCCCGAGGCGCCGGTAAAGGCGGTGAACAGGGCGCAGATCAACAGCGAGATCACCGCCAGTCCGCCGGGCATCCAGCCCAGCAGTGCCTGGGAAATATTCAGCATCCGCCGGGGGGCGTTGCTGTCCGAAAGGATGGTGCCGGCAAAAATGAACAGAGGTAAAGAGAGCAGCATGGGGGTGTCGGCCAGCCTGGACATCTCGATTATGATCACCGAGCTGTCCACCTGGATCGAGTGGAAGGAGAGCAGGGCGAAGGCGGCGATAATCACGAAGATCGGGGTGCCGAGCAGGGCCGGGATGAGGATTATAAGTTTCTGAAACATCAACATGCGGACAGCCCCGGACCGGTCATCTGGCCTTTCCCGATATCGTTTCCCTGATCCCGCTGACCGCGTCGACCAGGAAGTGCAGGCTGATCAGGCCGAATGATATCGGAAAGATCAGGTTGAGTTGCCATGAGGACATCCCCAGAATAATCTGGCCGTTGCCGAAGGATGCCTCGTTGATGACGAAGACCACCGACGCATAGGTCAAGAACAGACATACGGCCAGGGATAAAAATTCCGTTGCGATGCGCAGCCAGTGGGTCAAAAGATCAGGAAGCAGGTGGGAAACGAGATCGATGGCGATATGCTGGCCCCTTCTGGTCGCTACCGCCGCTCCGAGCAAACCGGCCCAGAGGACCAGATAGCGGAGGAGCGGGTCGGCCCAGGAAATTCCCGAGGAGAAAAGCATCCGCAGCCCGATCTGCAGACAGGCCAGGGTAATCATCAGAAGGAGGAGCAGGCTCAAGACCGTCTCCTCAACCTTGTACCAACCGGACAGTATCTTTTCAGGGGAAAACCCGGCCATATCCGCTCAATGCCCCGATACTTTCGCCAACCTCCGGATTTCGGAGAGAACCTGCATGGTTTCGGCATGGATTTCCTTGGAAAATGCCTTGCCGATCGTTTTTTTCACCGTTTTTTCCCGATGCATCTTCAGTTGCCGCAGGGCTTCAGGGGTCGGTTCGATTATCTTGATGCCGTTTTGTTTCAAGGCGGCCAGTGCTTCTTCGTTGCTACGCCGGGTGTCGGCCAGTAGTTTCGAAAAATGTTTTTCGGCAAGTTCGTCGATCATCGCGACATATTCCGGCGGCAACCGGTCCATGGCCTTTTTGGAGAAAACCAGGGCGCCGTAGGCGTAGCCGAACGGGGCATCCGTGATATAAGATGTTTTGGTGAACCACTGAAGGACAATGGCGCCGTAGAAACTGTTGAAAACCGTATCGATCAGGCCGGTCTGCAGGGAAGACAGCACGTCCGGGATGCTCAGCTGGATCGGGGAAATGCCGATATCTTCGAAAAAGGCCTGATTGATCGGATCGTTTGGCGGCAACCAGCATTTACTCTTTCGCAGCAGGTCGAGATCCTTGATCGGCACGGTCGACATGGTGTAGACAAAGCCCACTTCCGTCATGGCCACCAGAGACAGGTTTTTTTCGGCAAAGGCTTTTTTAAAGGAGGGGAGCAGCGCTTCCGTAACCTTGTCAACTTCCTGGAGTGAATCGAACAGGACCGGGATTCCGAGAACCCGGAAGTCCGGGATTATTTCACTGATGCCGGTCATGGTAAAACCGCCGCCGTGCAACTGGCCGATCTGCATTTTCCGGTACATGGCCCGGTCGTCGCCCATCACGCCGCCGGGGTATACCTTGAAGGTTATCTCGCCATTGCTTTTCTCGGTGATTTCCCTGGAAAAGTTATCGAAATGGTTCGCCCAGACACTGCCGGCCGGGGCCAGTGAGGCGATCTTGAACAGGTATTTGGAGCCGGCGGAATGGACCGTCGGGGGCGTCAGCAGAATGGCGAGGGCAATGAAGATCGGGATGATTGTCTTGGGGGATAAATTCTTCATCTTTTCCTGTTAGAAATAGTTGTCGGTATCTTCAAGGAGCCTTTTGGCCTGTTTCCGGGCAATCAGGTTGCTCAAGGTCATTTCCGGGGCGCTGGAAAGATCGAAGGCCAGCACTTCTTCGAGAAGATTCCTGTAGAGTTCCCGGTCCAAGACCATTCTGGCGTAGTGCTCGGCATAGGCGACCTGGATCGGCAGAAAACGGCGGCCGCTAATCTTGAGGGCCTTGTCGAAATGGCGGCGGCTGGCTTCGGGATCGCCACCATAGGCGACCGGTTTCAGGGTATGGTAGATGCCCATGAAAAGGTGGGCGCCGCCGTTGTAAAAGGTCTCGTCAAGCTCGATTATTCTTTGCATGAGCAATTCAAGCCTCGGTAAATCGATGACCGCCGCCGGCGCGCCCTGTTGGTAGGTTATCCATCTGGCCCAGCCGTAAGCTCCCCAGAACACCGCCTCCAAATCTCCCCGGTCGACGGCTTGCAGTTTTTTCGAGATCTGCTCAAGGTTATCGGATTGCTTGATCCCGGTGGTTTCCTTGAGCAATCTCAGGCCGTATCCCCTGGCTTTTTCGCTGAGCACCGCCGAGCGTTCCGGCCTGCCGCATTCGGGGATTACCGTGGTATATGCGCTGTAGGTCTTGGTGGCATTGACCAGCAGTTTTATATCGTTCGGATCCCTGACCAGCAGGCTGTCAACCAGAAGGAGATAGGACGAGGAGCCGTCGCAAACCAGCTCAAGGTCGTTTTGATGATTAAGCCCCTCGACCAGGTTCGATACCGTCGGAAACCCGCAGCCCCCCAGAATGAAGAGCGGCAGACAGACGAGCGAAGCAAGGCGTCGTCGTCGGTTTTTCAGAGTTCTTAACGGGATAATCAATGTCATTTTGCCGGGTAAGGTTGTGGTTAAGCTATTACCTGAATTCGTGACGGCTTCGTGGTAAATTTCACTTATCAGTTTGTAATTTCATTAGATAATC
>JARGFN010000147.1 GCA_029210665.1 Desulfobulbales bacterium | reverse complement strand
TACCGCAAGGGCATAAGTTTCGTTTGAGCAGGCGAGCTGCTCAACTCAGCTTTAAATTATTTTTAATAAAAATCTTCTTGACCGAACAGGAATGATTATTGTTTACTTTATATAAGACAAATGTGATCCTGTTTGGAAAGGGTCGGTCGAAAAGATTACCTGGTCATAATAAAGCATTTAAAATGACACGAGTATCTAAATAATAAGACGGGAGGAATAATCTTTATGGGTTTGGCAAATTTACTCGACATAAGCGACCGCCAGGGCTTTTCCATCGACTGGGAGATCACCCCGGCCTACTCCTTTACCATGTTTGAAAGCTGGGGGGGCAAGGATGGTGAGCGGATCAGGAACAATGACGAAAAATTCTACTACTTCTATGTCGATGCCTGGGCTTCGCCCGCCGCCTTGTATCTGATGGAGCGCGGCGTCAAGCACGCCAGGATTCTCGCCCGGATCGGCGCCCCCCAGGATCTGATCGACGAATGCGTGGCGGCGGGGGGGCGATCCGCTTCCCTGGACCGCAGTTACGCGATCACGCCGGCAATCAGGGAATGGCTGATCAGAACCGTCGTCAATGAAACCGATGCCGCTTTAGTCAGTCCGGTTCTCGCCGAGGCGGCGACGGCGGAACTCATCGACACCGGGCTGCCGACCGTCGCCGGTCTGCCGGACGGCCTGAACCCGGCGCGGCTCCGCAACGAACCGGCTTACTTCAGCAGTGACCAGGTGGTGAAACTGGTCAGGTTCAATGGCTATTTTGATAAAAAAAGAAACCCGGCCGCCTCTTTTACCAATTATCTGGTCGACAACAACGACCAGCGGACCGTCACCGACCAGCGGACCGCGCTGATGTGGGGCCGGCAGGGTTGCGATCTTGCCAATCTCGGGCGGGTCAGGAAATATATCGACGACCTTAACCGCCGGGAATTCGGCGGTTATGACAACTGGCGACTGCCGACCATCGATGAGGCCCTCTCCCTGATGGAACCGGTCGCGAACGAGGCCGGGCTGCACCTGCATCCCTGCTTCTCCCGGCAGCAGCCTTTTATCTTTACCGCGGACCAGCGGCGCCCGGGCGGTTACTGGTTCGTCGATTACAAGCAGGGCTCGGTCTTCTGGGCTTCCGGGACCATCCCCGGCGGTTTCGGACGGGCCTGCCGCTCGGCCTGAACATAACCAGGCGGATTCGACATCCGGTGATCACCTGCCTTTCTTGCTTCAGCCGGTCGGTCCTCCCATGGCAGGGGGGGGCGGGGGGATCGATCGGCCCTTCTTCGTTTAACGGGCCCGGCCGACAATTTTTCATGAAATATCCCGGCCGATCTGGCATATTTGCAGAATGGCCCTCCTCGACTTCAAGAAACCTAAATACCTCCACAAAGACCCGGCGGTCCGCTTGGCGGCGATCGGGGAAATCGATCCCGGCGAAACCGAAGTCCTTGGCGACCTGAGCGTCAATGATCCGGATCACCGGGTGCGGTGCGGCGCCATCGCACGGTTGGCCGATCCGGTCGCCCTTGAGCGCTTGACCCGGCTCGTCGAGCCGGCGGAGCTGCCCGTGGTCGTCGCCAGAAGGGAACAGCTTCTCCACGATCTCGTCATGGCCGGCACCGATCCCGCTTTGTGCCGGGAGAGCCTCCGGCAGATATCCTCCCCGCAATTACTGGCTTCGATTGCCGTCAACCACGGCCTGAGCGAGATACGCCGGGATGGGGTGGAGAGGATCGACGATCAACAGCTGCTAGCCGAGGTTCTCGAACAGCACTGCGGCAAGGAACCGGCCCGGGCCGCCATGGCGAAAATCAGCAATGAGGAGCTGCTTAACCGGTTGAGCAAAAGCGCGGCCGGGAAAACCGCCCGGCAGCTGGCCGGAGATAAATTAGCCGCAATTGAGCGGCTGAGAAATCAGCCGAGCCGGCGGGAAATTGTCCACCAGACCCTGGCCGGACTGGCAACCGAAGCAGCGACCCTTTTGGCCTCCATCGACCTCGACCGGGCGGCGGCGCAGCTTGAGCTTATTAAGGGGGAGTGGCGGAACCTGGATCCCGACGGAAGTCATCCGGACTACGCGGTTTTCAGACAGACCTGTGACGATTTTGCCCGGAATATCCGGGAGATCGAAGAACGGCGCACCAGTGAGCGGGAGAAAGCTCGACAGCACGAGAAACTGCAGACCGGGCTGGCGGAGATCTGCGCAACCATCGAGCGCTTGACCGGCGCCACCGATCCCGGCGCCGAAAGCGAAAAAGACCGGGCGGTTTCCCGCTGGCAGTCCCTCCTGGAGGAGACGGTCGGCAAAGCCACGCCCAGCGCGGGCATGAGTAAAAGATTTGCCAAGGTTTGCCGGGCCTTTGAGGGTACCCGGGCGAAAATCCGCCGCGAACGGGAACAGATCGACGCCATCGAGCAAAACCGGCAAAGGGTACAAGAACTCATCGAAACCGGCGCTTTTAAAAAAGCCGCCGCCTGTTTGGCAAAAGCCGAAAAAATGGCGGCCCCGGTCAAGTTTAAATATTTTCCCGCAACCGCCACCCTGAAACCGCTTTCCGAAACGGCCGCCGAACTTGGCAGGGCCGAACGGGAGAATCGCGAGCGGAACCTCGTTCGCCGTCGGCAAATCTGCGCTGACCTCGAAAAACTCGCCGGCGCGCTCGATAACCGCACCGAACGGCAGCTTCAGGATCTCCGGCAAGGCTGGTGGGCGCTGCCGGACCTTGAGGGCGAAGAGGTCGCAGGGCTTGAGGAGCGTTTTCGAAAAGGGGTGGCCGAACTGACCGGGAAGCTGGAAAGTTTTCAGCAGGAACGAGACTGGCAGCTTTGGGCCAATTTGACCCTCAAGGAAAAATTAACGGAGAGGGTCGAGGCGCTTGATCGGGAGGAAGACCTTGCCGCCGTTTTCAAGGCGGTCAGGGAAGTCCAGGAGGAGTGGCGAAAAATCGGCCCGGCGCCCCACCAGAAGTCGCAGGAATTGTGGGACAGGTTTCATGCCGCCTGCGATCGCAACTTCAAACGAACCGAGCCCTACCTGGCGGAAAGAAAAGCCGGGCGGGCCGCGGCCATGGAGCGGCGCCGGCAAATCCTCGCCCAGGCCGCAAAACTATCCGGCTCGACCGACTGGCGGCAAACAACCGATCTCCTGAAAGAGCTGCGGAAAGAATGGCAGGCCCTGCCCCGGGGGGCGCGTCGGGAGGAAGGAAGGCTCTTCAAGCAGTTTCGCAAGGAGTGCGATCGTTTCTTTGCGCGACGCCAGGAAGCATACCTGGAGCGGGAGCAGGAGCGGCGGGCCCATCTTCTCGGAAAGGAAAAGCTTTGCGAAGAGGCGGAATGCCTGGCGGCGGCGCCCCAACCGGAATATGCCAAGAAATTCCGCGATCTCCAGGCCGCCTGGAAAAAGGCAGGGCCGGTTCCACGAGAAGAAGCGGATAAAATATGGAGCCGCTTCCGGACCGCCTGCGACCGTTACTTCAGCTGGCTGGACGAAGAGCGCCAAGGCAATCTGGCCCGGAAAGAGGAGCTTTGCCGGCAGGTCGAAGAGCTGGTCGCCGGCGCGGGCGAAACCGGCAGCCGGGAAGAGGTCGCCGCCCGGCTCGCCGGGATTGAGCGCCAATGGCAAGAGATCGGCCCGGCCCCGCGGGAGGAAGGCGAAGCGATAGGGCGGCGTTTTCGCGAATTGACCGATTCGTTCCGAAAGGCCCGGCAGCAAGAGATCGAGCGGGACAACGAGCAGCGCCGCCTTAATCTGAACAAAAAAGAGGAATTGCTGGCCCGGGCCGAGGAACTGGCCGGGCGGGGAACGGGTAAAAAAATCGTCGGCCGGCTGGAAAAACTACAGGAAGAATGGGCCGGGACCGGTGCCGCGGCCCGGGAGAGCGACCGGGAGCTTAACGAACGGTTTAAAACCCTGTGCGCCGCCTTTTACGGCGGTCACCGCCAATATTTCAGCGATCTCAAAAAAGAGCGGTTTGAAAATCAGAAGAAAAAAGAAAGCCTCTGCCTGCGCCTGGAAAACATTCTGGGCGAGGGGCGCAAAGCGGGCGGCGAAGGTCGTGACCGGGCCCTGTCCCTGGCCGATGAACTGAAGCAGGCCATGCAAGACAACTTCATGCTGGCCGGAAGGCGTAACGAAAAAAAAGCGATTCATGAAGAAGTCAGGCGGATCGAGCGGGATTGGCGGAAGATCGGCCCGGTCCCCTACGAACAGGCCTCCCTTTTGGCGAGAAGATTCAACAATGTTCTCGAGCGCTACTACCGGGGGCGGCGGGCGGATTAGGGGCCGTCGAGAAACAACTGTTACATGAATAGCCGCTTGGATACGGCCCCTTATGCCGTTTACAACCTCCAAATGTGACTGTTATTTTTGAACGACGGCTTAGTTGCCGGGTCGGCTTAAGCCGGTCAGGATTTCGGCACCCTTTTCGATTTCCCCCATCTCCCGATAGACCTCGGCCAGTTCTTCAAGAATACGAGGGTTGTTCGGGGTCTGTTCCAACACCTTTTGACAGTATGCAACGGCCTCGGGGTATTTGCCCTGATGGCGCAATATTCTAGCCATACCCAGACAGGCGTAAGGGTCGAAACGGATGCGGAGGCTGATCTGGTAGTGCTCCATGGCCTTCTCGTGGTCGCCGGTATTGAGACAGGCATCGCCGACCCGGGAATGCATGATCTGGTTGCGGGGTTCCTTTTCGAGGATCATGCCCCACCACCTGACGACCTCGTCGTAATTTTTCATCCAGCGGTTGCAATCGCCTAGTCCGTAGAGGGCAAAGGTGTTGCCCGGTTCAAGTTCGACCGCCTTGGCGTAATATGCGATCGCCCGCTCATACTCCTGTCGGCGCCGGTAAATATTGCCGACCATGGTTAGAACCGCCACATAACCGTCGTCAAGTTCCAGAAGCCGTTCCAGATAATGGAGGGCCTTGTCGTCCTTCTCCTGTTTATAAAAAAGGCTGCCGACCCCGAGTAAGGCGTATTTGTCCTTGCCGTTAATCTCCAGGGCCCGGCAGTAATACTTCTCGGAGGCGCCGTATTCTTTGAGTTTCTTGTAGGAATCGCCGACCCTGGTCAGAACCTGGATGTCGTCTTCGTTGCATTCCAGGTAGCGCTTCCAACAGGAGATGGCCCGCTCGTGCTGGTTTTTGCCGCGGAGGGCGTCGCCCGCGCCCCTTAAGGCGAAGACGTTTTTTTCGTCAATGGTCAGGATCTTTTCGTAGTAGTTGATCGCCTTGTCGAACTTCTTCTGTTCCCGATAAAGATCGCCGAGGCCGACCAGAATATAGGCGTTATCGGGGTCGAGTTCGTAGGCCTCGCGCAGGACCCGCTCGGCCTCCTGGAAATCGCCTTTCCGTAAAAGCCTGTTGCCCTTCCTGGAAAGATCGATGGCGCTGTCGAGAGCGGACCCTGTCGCGTCCCCGGCCAGCCCCTGGCTGTCCCTTACCCACTGGCGGTATCCGGCCGAAACGTCCTGGGCGCTGACCGTGATCCACTGGGGAGTTGCGTAGGGATGGTTTTCCTGGAGCCAGTTTGCCAGCTTTACGGAGGTCTCCGAAGCGAATTTGAAGGTTATCCGATACTCGTCAGCGCACTCCTCTTCCCCTTGCCACAGGTAAAAGGAACGCACCGGCCCGTCCACCTGGGCGCAGGCCGCCAAGCGACTCACAATGGCGCCCCTGGCCAGTTTCTCCGCGTCTTCCCGATTGTCAATCGTGGTCCAACCGATATGTATCATTTTTCACTGTTTTAAATTTTGTCCGCGATCAACGGCTGCCG
>JARGFN010000002.1 GCA_029210665.1 Desulfobulbales bacterium | reverse complement strand
TCTATTGACAAATTCGCTGTAAGGGGACATTAATCCGTATCTACTTGTTTTAATCACGGGAAACGCGTGGGAGGATAGAGTGAAGAGAAGAATTTTTGCAATTGCGGCCATGATCTATTTTCTGGCACTACCGGTCCTTGCTCTTGCCATTGAAGGCGATATCACCGTCGAGGCCGAGGGCTACGGGATCTCGAAAGATGACGCCCTGCTCAAGGCCAAGCGCGAGGCGGTCAGCAGCGGCATCGGCACCTTCCTGATTTCCGAAACCGAAGTGGAAAATTTCATGCTCCGGAAAGACATGATCCTGACCAGGACGGTCGGGGCGGTGAAAAGCTACAAGGTTCTGAGCGAATCCCGGGACGGCGATACCTTCCAGGTCAAGATCAGCGCCGTGGTTTCTATGGCCGCGATCAAAGAGGATCTGGTTGCCCTGAAAATCCTCCTGGAATCGATGGACAAACCGCGGATGATGGTCTTGATCCGCGAGGAGAACGGCAACTCGGCCGAAACCGCGATCCTCGATTATCTGAATGAAAAGGAATTCGAGCTGGTCGACGCGGCCGCGGTGGCGGCCCTGATGGACCGCGACGAGGCATTGATCCGCAAGGCGACCGAAGGCGATCCCGTCGCCGCCGCCCAGCTCGGCGCCGCCAACGGCGCTGAATACGTTATCGTCGGCAAGGTGGTCAAGAGTACGGCGAATAATAAGCTTTTAGGTGATGTGGGGATGATATCGGGCCAGGCCAGTATCACCGCCAGGGTGGTCAATTGCTCGAATGCCCGGATAATCGCCTCCAAATCGGCCACCGGCGCGGCCGCCCATATCGACCTCGAAGCGGCCAAGGCGCAGGCCGCCGAAAAAGCGGCCCGCAAGCTCATGGACGATAAGCTTTTCGAGAAGATTGTCGCCTCGTTCCAGGACATGGTCAATAACGGCATGACCTTTGAATTGACGGTGGCCAATGTCCCCGACTACAAGACCCAGAAGGCAGTTCAGAACCTGATCAAGGGGCTTGAGGTTTCCTCGGTCAGCAAACGGGGATTCGGTAACGGGCAACTGAAACTGTCCGTGGTTTTTCGCGGCAATGGCGATGCCTTTGCCGACATGATTGACGGTCAGGCGGTCATGGGCAAAAAGCTGTCGGTTATCGATATCGGCGGCAGTCAGATAAAGGCGAAGCTCCAATAACCGGATATGGCAGTGAAAACAATGAATAACAGGAGATTTGCGGTGAAAAGGATTCTTGCCCTGGTAATGGGGCTAATGTTGATAGTGGCGGCACCGTTTTCGGCCGAGGCCGATTTCAAGAAGACCAAGATAGCGGTTCTCGATTTCGAGTTGCAGGGTGAGGGATACGAAACCGAGGATATGGGCACGATCGTTGCCGAATGGTTTATTACCGCTCTGGTCAAGGAAGGCCGGTTTGATGTGGTGGAGCGGGCGATGCTCAGCAAGATCATGAATGAGCAGAAGATGGGGATCAGCGGGATTGTCGACGAGAGCAGCGCCACCCAGCTCGGCAAGATCCTCGGGGTGAAGATCATTATTTCCGGCTCGGTCATGAAGCTGCAGGATGTTCTCGAGGTGAATGCCCGGATCATCGATGTCGAGACCGCCTCGATAATCGCGGCCGAGAACGTTAAAAGTACCGCCTCCACCAGTTTGCAGAGCCTCATTGTCAGGATGTCCGACAAGATCATCAAGAACTTCCCCCTGGAAGGCTATATCGTCGCGCGGAATGACGATTCCGTCTCCATCGATTTAGGTAAGAGGACCGGCATAAAACCCGATATGGAATTCATGGTTTTCAAGGAGGGGTCGGTGGTCAAACATCCCAAGACCGGCGAGGTTCTCGACGTCGAATTGATCCAGTCCGGCAAGTTGAAGATCATCGGAGTCTCCCAGAAGATCGCCAGGGCCACCATTATCGAGGAGGAGGAGGACGTTGCCATCGCGGTCGGGCAGATGGTCAAGAGCATCTCCGGCCCTCTGACCCCGATAAAGGAAGAGGTCTATGTGCCGCCATCCGCGGGATACAGGCCCCCGCCTCGGAATGCCCCGCTTAAGTCGGCTGACTATATAGCGAAGTTGCAGTCGAGTAATCTGAAGGATAAGGTGTGGGGGGCGAAAAAGATTATCAAGGATGGCGTGAAGGATCCCGCGGTTCTCGATGTCCTTGAAAAACTTCTCCTGGAAATTTATAACGAAAAACCCCGCGACCGCAATCATTCCGATGCCGTGGCCTGGATGGTCAAGGCGCTTGGGGCGTCTGTCTTGCCGCAATACAAGGATACTATCCAGAAAATCGCCAAGGACGCTAAAAACAGGAAAGTTCGCGGTTATGCGATAAAGACCCTGCGTACCTACTGATCTTCGGGAACTTTTAAAGAGGTTGTTATGTCCGAATCCGCCCCTATATTAGTAACCGGCGCCAGCAAGGGGATCGGCGCCGCCGTCGCCGTGCGTCTTGCCGAAAGCGGTTATGATATCTGGCTGAACTACCGGTCCGATCACGATGGGGCCGCGGCGGTTGCCGGCCGGATTGAAGCCCTGGGGCGTAAATGCGTGGTCGTTCCCTTCGATGTGGCCGATGAAGAGGCGATGAACAGGGCGCTTGAGCCGCTTTTAAATGAAGAAACTCCTTACGGACTGGTCCATAATGCCGGGATCACCAGGGATTCCCTGTTGGCCATGATGCGGCGGGAGGATTGGGATCTGGTCCTGAACGTCCATCTGACCGGTTTCTTTCTGGTCGGCAGGTTGATCGTCAAGTCGATGATCGCCGCCCGCCGGGGCCGGATCGTCGCCATTGCCTCCACTACCGGAGAAACCGGCCAGGCCGGGCAATTCAATTACGCGGCGGCCAAGGGCGGGATGATCGCCGCGGCCAAGGCCCTGGCGAGGGAGGTGGCGAAACGCAATATCCTGGTCAACGTGGTTTCGCCGGGACTGATCGACACCGAAATGATCGAGGGCTTGCCCCTCGATAAAATGCTTGCAGGGGTGCCGCTCGGGCGGGTCGGTAAACCGGAGGAGGTGGCCGCGGCGGTCGACTTCCTGATGAGCGACGGGGCCGGTTACATAACCGGCCAGGTGCTGAGCGTTAATGGCGGGCTTTATATTTGATTAGGCGGAGATCATGTCGTGAAGATTAACGAAAACATTCCGGTTCCCGCTTTGCCTTGCGCAGCCGTTGGCCTGGTCCCCCAGCGGCCGCCCATGCTGGTTATCGAACGCCTGGTCAAAAGGGATCGGTTGGCGAATTTTTCCCTGGTCGAGGCCACTGCGCCCACCGAGGGTTTTTTTGTGGGGCAGGACGGCGCGGTGCTGCCTGAATATTTTATTGAACTGGTCGCCCAGGCCATGGCGGCTGTTAACAGCTTTGATGGTCTGGTTGACGGTGAAAAACCCGGTCGCGGCTTGCTGGTCGGTATCGAAAATTTCAGTTGGCCGGGCCGGGGTGAGGCGGGACAAAAACTGCGGGTGGAAATTGTAAAAAATTTCGACTTCGGGCCGGTGAGCGTAATGGCGGGTACGGTTTTTAATAAGAGGGGAGAGCTTTTGGCCGGCGGCGAGATTAAGGCCTGGGAGGAGAAGTGAAGTATCTCCCGCTGTTGCGTATGGGGGTGCTGTTCATTTTTTTCAGTCTGGCGGGGGTATTTCCGCCGGGGTTGGCTTTTGGCGTTGAGAGCGGCGGCGCTCTGGAGAATTTTCTGCAAAAGGTGGAGGAGAGCTCCGCCGCGATCGATTCTTTTTCATGCGATTTCACCCAGATAAAACAACTGGCCATCTTTGCCGGACCGGTTGAGTTTTCCGGGCAATTAAGTCTGCGCCGGCCCGATAAGCTGCGCTGGGAGTTTGTTGATCCGCTGCCCTCGGTGATCGTCTTAAACGGCAATAGGGGGCTGAAATGCACAGACCGGGGACCGGTCACAAAATTCAACCTTGATGGAGATCCCGTCATGCGGATGGTGGCGTCCCAGCTCTGGGCCTGGAGCAGCGGTTCATACCGGGAACTGCGCGATGACTTCGATTTTAAGCTTCTGCCCGGCCCGGCCCTGGTTTTTTCGCCGCGGAGCAAGGAGACGGCATCGTATATCGGCAGGATAAAGGTGGTTTTCGATCCCGATCACCTGCAGCCCCTTGAAGTTGAAATCAATGAACCCGGGGGGGATCGCACCCTGCTCTATTTCTCGAATTACCGCCGCAATCTTGCCCTCAAGGACGTTCTCTTCTCTGAATGCCGACTTCGCTAGCCGGATATGATTTCCCGCTCCCTGATAATAAAAATCGTCGTGTTGCTTGTTACCCTGGCCGGGATCTATTTTTCCATGCGGATTGAGCTTGGCGAAGATGCCCTGGATATGTTGCCCGGTACATCGTTGCAGGGTGATTTCAAGTTGTTGCAGCAATTGGGCATGGTCAACCGGATTTTTATCTCCCTCGAACTTCCATCCGCCCCCGATCCCGATCCCGTCCCCGATTCGGGGCTTTTGGCCAGTGCCCGGGCCCTGGGCGAAGACCTCTCCTTGAGCCCGCTTTTTGCCGAGGTTTTCTACCAACTGCCGGAGGGTTATCAATTCCGCCTGGCCGCCGAATTAAGGCAATATCTGCCGGTCCTTGCCGACGACGGCGATCTGCGTCGTTTCGAAGCGCTTATGGCGCCGGAAGTGTTACGGGAAAAGCTCGCGGAGGCCTTCCAGGCCTTGAACAGCCCGGCCGGCCTGGCCATGAAGCGGCAGATCCAAGGGGACCCCCTGGGCTTTACTTCTGTAATTCTCGAAAAACTCTCAACCCTGCGCGGTGCGCTGCGCCTGAATATTCATGATGGCTTTTTCATCAGCAACGATGGCCGTCACTGTCTGATCTGGGCCGAGAGCGCCATCCCGCTGACCGTTTCCGGCAATGCCGTTCTGGTTAATCAGCGGCTTGAAGAGGCCCTGGCCCGTTCCTTGAAGGAGCGCGTCACGGCCAGAATTGTCGGGCCGCTGCCCCACACCCTGGCCAATGCCGGGACGATCAGGAGCGATCTGGCCCGGCTGTTGCCGGTCGCGATCGTGGCCCTGGTCACTTTTCTGCTTCTGTTTTTGCGGGATCGGCGGGCGCTGCTTCTGGTGGCGATCCCCTTTCTGGCCGCTCCTCCGGCAGTTGCGCTGCTCGCCGGTTTTTACGGCAAGGTCAGTGCCATGGCCCTTGGTTTCGGGATCGTTCTTCTGGGGATCGGAGTTGATTTTGCCGTTCATATCTATCTGGGTGCCAGGGGCATTCATTCCACCGGGAAAATCTCCGGTGATTTGCGCGGCTCGCTGTTTATGGCCTTTTTTACCACCATTGCGGTATTTGCCGTGCTGCTGCTGTCCAGTGTGGCGGCCCACCGCCAAATGGCCCTGCTTGGCATTATCGGCCTGACGTGGGCCTTCGTCCTTGCCTGGCTGCTGGCGCCGCCCCTCGGCGCCCAAAGCGGCGTCTTTACCCCGAATGGGCCGCTGTTTGTAAAGGAGATGCGATTGTTTGGGCAGGGGAGCCATCAGCGGTGGCTGAAACTTACGATCTGGCTGCTTCTTCTGGCCGCCGGTCTCTCGGTCTGGCCCTCCTTGCGTTACAACGGAGATCTCCGCGCCCTCGATGTTCCCGTCCAGGCGGTCAGCGACGATGAGCGGGCTTTTAAGGGGATTTGGGGAGGGGAGGGGGAGCAGGCCTTTGTCGTTGCCGTCGGTCGGGAACAGGACACGGTTTTGAACCTTAACGACCGGGTTTACCAAACCCTGGCCCGGCAGGAGAAATCCAGCGGGGTCCAATCCTTGGCGGTGCTGCTGCCCGGTCCCGACCGTCAGGTTGAAAATCTGGCCCGGTGGCGTGAGTTCCAGAAGACCGGGCTGGCCGGCTTCGAAAGGGAGCTGCGACAGGCCGCGATTGCAACCGGTTTCACCCCCGCCGCCTTCCAGCCCTTTCTCGATTGGCTGGAAAGTGAGCCGGAAAGTTTGGCGCCCGGTGATTTTCTCGACGGGCCCTTGCGTCCCTTTATCTATTCCCTGTTCAGGGAGTTTTCCGAGAAGGGCGCCATCGGCAAGGGCGAGAGCGTCGAAACCTTTCTGGCGGCGACCATTGTTCCAGACAACCCGGATAACAAGGCGGTTCTCGAGCGTTTGAGCAGTGAGATCGCCGGGGTAACGGTATTGTCGAACAGCCGCTGGCGGCGGCAGGTGGAGGAAGATCTGAAGCGCGATATCGTCAAGCTCTCAACGGTTGCCGCCTTGCTGGTGATCATGATCTGCGCCCTGTTTTTCAGGAGTCCGCGGCCGGTTCTAGGTGTGCTGGCCCCGGTTACTTCGGCGCTGGCGGCGATGGCCCTTTTTGCCGCTTTTACCGGGGGCGAGCTTAATATCATGCATGCCCTGATGGGAATAATGGTCATCGGCCTCAGTGTCGACTACGGGATTTTTATGGTCCGGGCCTGCCTGGGCGGAATCGACCACCGGACCCTTTCGGCGGTATCGATCTGCGCGGTCAGCACCCTGTCCGGTTTCGGCGTCCTGGGCTTTGCCGAACACCCGGCCCTCCATGCCCTGGGCGTAACGGTACTGGTCGGCATCGGCGCGGCCTGGCCGACGGCGCTTCTTGTAACCCCGGCCCTGCTCGCTTCATCCGGGAACCGGGAGGAAAAACCATGAAGAACCTGGTGGTTTATTTAGTGATAATCGGTTCGCTTTGCGGTTGCGCTGCCGGGTTGCAGCCATATCCGGCAGCGGGCGGACTTTTTTCGGACGGGCAGAATCTCTGGGAGATCCGGATTGATCGCGGCGGGTCCCAGCTCTTCGCCGGCCTTCTTGCCCTGGACCTTAAGGGCGACGCCCTGGAGGCGGTTTTGCTTGACGGAACCGGGATCAAGCTTCTGGAGGAGAGGGTTTCGGCCTCGGAGGGAGTGGAAAATGTTGCGGTTTTACCGGCCGTCAGGAATAAGCGCTTGGCCCCTTTCCTGGCTGAGGGGCTGCATCGGGTGTTTCTTGCCGGCGGAGAAGGTGGCGAAGTGTGTCGCCATGACGGGTTATTCAAGTTATGCTTCGGGGAGGAGAGCCGGGGACATCTGGTTAAATTGAAACGGTTGGGCCCTTTTGTGTTGTGGAGTGTCGACTATTTCATTAATAATTACGATTCGGTTGACGTCGTCGACCGGGCCCGGCTTGCTTCAGGCTGGTGGTCGCCCTCCTTGAATCTTAAAAGAAGCGGAGCCGGGCCGCTAAACCGAGACTGATAGATGAAAAGATATTCAACAAGTATATGATATGAAATGCAGCGATAATTCCTTAGACCTATTCAGAAAGGTTGTCGAAACCCGGCGGTTTGATCGGGATCGCCGGACCGCTTCCGCCGAATTTTGCTGCCCGGCCGATTTCCCCCCCTTCTCCGGCCATTTCCCCGGTCAGCCGGTGCTGCCCGCCGTGATCCAGTTGGTTTTCGTGAGGTTGATCGCCGCCGATCTTCTCGAAACCGATCTGGAAATTGTCCGAACCGGCAGACTGAAGTTCAAGGGGATGATCATGCCCGACGAAAGAATCAATATCCGGGTCGAGCTTGAAAAGGTCGCTGAGGAGTGGCAGGCGGTTTTCAAGCTGAAAAAACAGAAAGCGGTGGTTGCCGCCGGCACAATTATTTTCAGAGTAAGGGGCTGAACGGAGCATGGCTTTTGCCAAAACCTATTTTGCCGCCGATCCGGAAGATCCCCCGGGGCTCTCCGTCCAAACCGAGCGCCGGGTGCGCTTCGAGGAGGTCGATATGCTGGGGATTGTCTGGCACGGCCATTATGTGAGTTTCCTCGATGACGGCCGGGTGGCGTTCGGCGATCGATATCCGGCGGTAAGTTATGGCCGGCTGCGGGAGGAGGGGGTGGCGGCCCCGGTTGTCCAGCTGCATATTGATTATCAGGCGCCGCTTTTTTTCGATGAGGTGATGCGAATCGAAACCACCCTGCACTGGACCAATGCCCTGCGGTTGAATTATTCCTACATGATCGCCCGGGCTGACGGTACTACGGCGCTAAAGGCATATACGGTCCAGCTTTTTACCGATTTGAAGGGTTCGTTGCTGTTGATTCCGCCGGCCTGGATCGGGGAATTCCGGCGGCACTGGCAAGATGGAAAGTTGGCATGAATGAGGTGGTGATTACTGCCGCGGCCGGTCTGACCGGACTTGGCGACATCGAGCAGACCTGGCAGGGCCTCATGGCTGGCCGTTCCGCTGTTTCCCCGGGAGGATTAAGCGGCCCCCTCGCGAAATGGCCGGTTGCCGGAGTTGCCGGTCTTGAGGCGCCGATCGGCTCCGACCGCCGCCTGCGAGAGCTGATTGCCAAACTTCTTGAAATGTTGCCGGAAATCCCGGACGACGCCGGGCTGGTGGTCTCGACCACCAAGGGTGCCCCCGATGAGCTGCTATGCGACGGTTCCGGTCCCTGGCCCGGCCAGCCTTGGGATTTAGGGCGGACCGTTGCCGCCGAACTCGGTTTGCGCGGGCCGGTCTCGACGGTCAGCGCGGCCTGCGCTTCCGGAACCCTGGCCATAATCGACGCGGCCCAGCGCCTTCGGACCCGGAATGCGCCGGGCTCGTTTCTGGTTCTGGGAATAGATTTGCTCAGTACTTTCGTGGTGAGCGGTTTTGCCAGGCTCCACGCCCTGGCCAAGGAGCGTTGCCGGCCCTTTGATTCCAACCGTGAAGGGCTGGCGCTTGGCGAAGGGGCCTGCGCCTTGTTGGTTACCACCAGAGCAGAGGCCGAGCACTGGAATCGGCTGGTGCTTGCCGTGCTCAAGGGCTGGGGCGTGTCCGGGGATGCCGGTCATATTACCGCGCCGTGCCGGGAGGCGAGCGGTCTGCTTCGGGCCCTGGATATTTGCACCGGCAATGGCCGTCATCCGGTCGGGGCGGTCAACGCCCACGGCACCGGCACCAGGTTTAACGATGCCATGGAGATCGAGGCCTTCCGGCAACGCTTGGCCGCCGAAGTCCCGATCCATTCGGTCAAGGGGGCGATCGGCCATTGTCTTGGGGCGGCCGGGGTCATCGAGGCGGCCCTCGCGGTCAAGAGCCTTGGCGAGGGACGGATTCCGCCGACGGTGGGACTGGCCGAGCCGGATCCGGAACTGGTTAATCCCGCCGGGGATCGGCCTTTCGAGCTGATTCATCCCTCGATTATCAGCTGTAATTCCGGCTTTGGCGGCATCAACGCGGCGATACTTTTACAAAGTCCGGAGAATAAATAGATGATTGAAAAGATTAGGGCGCTGGACCAAAAAAGGATTCTCCTGATCCATCCCTTGGGCTACCGGAAAGAGGCGGCCGGCCATGATATCTCCCGGATGGCGAACATCATGCCGCCCCTGGGGCTGGCCGGGATCGCCGCCTATCTGGAGCGGGAGGGCTTTTTCGCCGATATTATCGACTGCTACGCCCATCCCGATTCCGACGCGCTGATTCTCGACTATATAAGGGAGAAGCGCCCCGCCTTCACCGGCTTCAGCTGCACCACCTCGAGTTTTCACGACGGGGTCAGGATCGCCGAGCTGGTCAAGGCTGAACTGGCCGGGGTGAGGGTCGTTTTCGGCGGGGTCCATGTTTCCGCCATGCAGGAGAAGGTCCTGGAAGACTTCCCCGTGGTCGATTTCGTCGTGGTCGGCGAGGGGGAGGAGACCCTGACCGAACTGCTCCGGGCCGGCAACTCTGAACCGGCGGGGATCGAGGGAGTGATCTTTAGGGACCACGGCGGCGCGGTGGTCTATAACGGCTATCGCCGGACCCGCCTCGAACTTGATTCCCTGCCTTTCCCGGCCTACGAGAAACTGGCGGGCTACCCGGACGCCTATATGCTGCCGATCTTCAATTATCCGAAGGCGCCCAACACCTCCTGCATCTCCAGCCGGGGCTGCCCCTATGCGTGTAGCTATTGCGACCGCTCGGTGTTCCGGCGCAATTTCCGCTACAATTCCGCCGAGTACCTCTACGGCCATCTGCGTTATCTGAAAGAGAAGTTCGGCATCCGTCATATAAATTTCTACGACGACCAGTTCACCTTTAACCGCGAAAGGGTGGTCGACTTCACCACGATGATGATCGAACAGCCCCTGGGCATGACTTTTAACTGCGCGGTCCGGGCCGAGCATATCGATTTCGAGCTCTTGAAGTTGATGAAAAAGGCGGGCTGCTGGATGATCAGTCTCGGCATCGAGACCGGCGATCCCGATCTTCTCGCCCGGCACCGCCAGAATGCCGATCTTAACATGCTGGCCGAGAAGATCCGCCTGATCAAGAAGGCCGGGGTCAGGGTCAAGGGGCTGTTGATGATGGGGTTGCCCGGCGAAACCGAGAGCAGTATCCGGAAGAGCATGGATTATGTGTTCTCCCTGCCGATCGACGATTTCAACCTGGCCAAGTTCACCCCCTTTCCCGGCTCGCCGATCTACCGGAATATCCATGAACTCGGCGAGTTCGAGGAGGACTGGGAAAAGATGGACTGCATGAGCTTTCGTTTTATCCCCCACGGCATGAGCCGGGAGCGTTTGGAGGAGCTTTTCATCCTTTACTACAAGAGCCACTACCAGCGGCCCAAGGTTATCCTCGGTTATGTTGCCATGCTGTGGAAGTCGCCGGACAGCTGGCGGCGCTTTATTGACAACTTTTTCGATTTCATCAAATTCGCCAGGAGCAACAAGAGGCTTGGAAGTGACGGGGAATAATCACGCCCGCCCCCTGGCCATCCAGGCTTCGGGACTGATCAAAATCTACCGGGGCGGCGAGAGGCCGGCCCTGGACGGATTCAGTGTCGAAATCGGCGAGGGCGATATTTTCGGTCTGCTGGGACCGAACGGGGCGGGGAAGACCACGGCGATCTCGATTATGAGCACCCTGCTCAGGCCCAGTCAAGGGACGGTGACGATCTTCAACCGCGATACCGGGCATCGGGCCGGAGAAGTCAAAGAGCTGATCGGCCTGGTTCCCCAGGAAATCGCCCTGTATCGGCAGCTTACCGGCCGCGAGAACCTTAATTATTTCGGCAGGCTTTATGGCTTGCACGGCCGGGCCTTGACCGAGCGGGTCGAGGAGTGTCTCGATTTTGTCGGCCTGCTGCCGAAGGCCGCGCAACGGGTGGACAGCTATTCGGGCGGCATGAAGCGGCGGGTCAATCTGGCGGTCGGCATCCTGCACCGGCCGAAGCTGCTCTTCCTCGACGAGCCGACGGTCGGGATCGACGCCCAGTCCCGCGACATGATCCTTGCCCGGCTGCTCGCCCTCAATAAACAGGGGACGACCATGGTCTACACCACCCATTACATGGAAGAGGCGGAACGGCTCTGCTCGGAGGTGGCGGTCATGGACGGCGGCCGGGTCCTGGTCCAGGGCAATCCGGCGGAACTTATCAAAAGCGGCGGCCATGCCACCCTGCGGGACCTGTTTTTTTCCCTGACCGGCCGCAAGCTGCGGGACTAGCGCGACATGATCCGCAAACTTATCGCAACCCTGATCAAGGATATTCTCCTGCTCTGGCGGGACCGGGCCGGACTGTTGCTGCTCTTCGTGATGCCCGCCGTGCTGGTGGTGATCATTACCCTGGTCCAGGATAATGTCTACAAGTTGATGGGCGAGACCTCGGCCCGGATTATCCTGGTCGACCTGGACCGGGATGAGCTGGGGAGCTTGCTCAGCAAGCGCCTGTCCGGGATGGAACTGGTTACCGCTATCGACGGTGCCGAGGTTACCGAGGAGCGGGGGCGGGAATTGGCGGCGTCCGGAGATTACCAGGCAGCTATCGTCATCCGGG
This sequence comes from Desulfobulbales bacterium, assembly GCA_029210665.1. Lineage (GTDB taxonomy): Bacteria > Desulfobacterota > Desulfobulbia > Desulfobulbales > JAGXFP01 > JAGXFP01. The sequence continues at coordinate 27,157 of JARGFN010000002.1, read as the reverse complement.
AGGAGACCACCCGGCGGCTCCGGGCCGGGGTTCTGGCCGAAGTCAGGAATTCCCTGCTGGGGGACGGTGACGGTGACGGCGCCGGGGCTGCGCCGGTGCCGGAGCTGGAGATCCTTTTTGATCCCACCGTGATGGGGGGCTTCAGGTCATCGCTGCGAAATGGACTGGCCCTGGTGCTGATGGAGTTCGAGATCGAAGCCAAAATGGCGGCGCTTTCGAGGTTGTTGCCGGAGTATATTGAAGAAGAACTGAAGAAATCGGCCGGTGATTTTGCCGAATATGTCGAGGTTCCGGCTTTCGCGATCGAGATACCTGCCGAGCCGCTGCTGACGGTTCGCTCAGGCTCGGCTTCGATCGGCGGCGCACTGGCGGCGGTGCCGACTCCGACCCAGCATAACGTGCCGGCCTGGGCCCTTTTCGGGATGTTTTTTATTGTGGTGCCGATGGCCGGTTCCCTGATCAGGGAACGGCAGGAAGAAACCCTGACCCGCCTGCGCAGCATGCCGGTGGCCTATTCGGCAGTGCTGGCCGGCAAGGTGATGTCTTTTGTCCTGGTCTGTTTCGCCCAGTTTGGCCTGATTTATCTGCTCGGCCGGTTCCTGTTGCCGGCTCTGGGGATCGAGCCCTTTCGGCTGGGGCCGCAATGGGGCGGGGCCTTGCCGGTGGTGGCCGCGGCCTCCCTGGCGGCCGCCGGCTACGGAATATTGCTGGGAACCATCTGCCGCACCTACGAACAGGCTTCCATGTTCGGTTCGATTTCGGTGGTGGCCGCTTCGGCCATCGGTGGAGTCATGGTACCGGTTTACGCCATGCCGGAAATCATGCAGAAAATAAGTGTTATTTCCCCCCTGGGCTGGGGGCTGGAGGCGTTTCTGGATATCTTTGTCAGGGGGGGCGGCCTGGCCGCCGCAACCGGAGAAGTGGTTCTGCTCCTCTCCTTTGCCTTGCTGACCGTCCTGGGGGCCTGGCTGGTTTTTACCAGGCGCGCACCTTGAGTATTTATAATTGAATGGAGTTTCCGATGGATGAACTGGAGAAAGAATTGCTGAAGATGATCTGCGAGGTCTGCAAGATCAAAGATGTCGTTCCGGAGAATATCTCCCCGGCGGCGCCCTTGATCGGCCCCGAGTCGCCCCTCGATATCGATTCCCTCGACGCGGTGGAAATCGTCTTCACCGTCCAGAATCGCTATCGGGTCAGGATAGATTCGGAGGAGACCAGCCGCAAGGTTCTGGCCAGTCTTGAAAGCCTGGCCGATTTTGTCAGGGCAAACGCGGAAAAAAATAAATAAAGTCATAAAAAAAATATTGACATCTTTTCGGGGTTTTATGATAAACTCTATTTCGTGTAGGGAACCCGGATGTCTTCCCCCCCCCTTTAAAGCTCTGGACCCTGCAGGCGCCGGTCAACAATTAACAGATTGTTGACCGGCTTTTTTTTGGGGCCCGGGCGTTGTCTCCTTACCGCCGGCCCCTGTACCGTTCTGATGAAGACCCCGGTGGGATTTCTCCGTTCAGAGGGCGGCAGCCCCCCTCGCGCTTGAGCCTATTCCGGGGAGATTAGCGGGGTGGTGGAGGAAGCCGCCAGGTAACCAGTCACGGGATAAGCCACCCAAGATTGTTGGCCTAGCCTAATCTCCCATGTGGTAAGCGATTACAGGGTGCCGGAGATGCAAGGCATCGGCCTGCGATGTGTACTGGTGTACATGAGCAGGCCGATAACACAGCAGATTCGGCGCCCTGTGATCGCTTACGCCGCCGGGCGATCGCGGGAACGGCTCAGACCACGGTCAGCATCATGTAGCCGACCGAAAAGCGGCCGCTTTCGGGGATGAAGCAGAGCAGGCGATCGCCTTTCCTTAGTTTTCCGGACCGGTAAATTTCTTCCAGAATGATATAGATCGAGGCGGAGCCGGTGTTGCCCTTTTCGGCCAGATTCGAGAACCAGCGTTCTTCGGGGATTTCGAAATCGATCTCTTTGAGGTGGTCGTAGATGATGTGGCGGAAGTAGTCGGACGAGTAATGGGGCAGGAACCAGTCGATCCCTTCGGCTTTGAGGCCGTATTTCTCGATGTATCTGGGCAGCGAGCGGCTTACCACCACCGGAATTATTTCGCTGTTCAGCAGTTTGGCGTCCTGTTTGACCAGCAGGGAATTGGCCTCGACCGATTCCCGCAGCGAAGCGAACTCCCGCCAGCCCGTGATCGTCCCGTCGTTGTTCTTGACCGCCCCGGCGTACATGCAGGTTTCCATCTCGTCGGCATGGGAGATGATCTCAATCCAGTCCACTTTCAGATTGAGCCGGCCGGCGGCGGGTTTCGGGGCGATGAACACGGCCCCGGCCCCGTCGGAGAGCATCCAGCGCAAAAAATCCGCCTCGAAGGCCAGGGCGGGCTGCTTTTCGAGCTGTTCGACGCGTCGCGGGTCGATCGTGCCGCACATCCTCGATCTCATAAAGGACGAGGATTGCTCGGAGCCGGTGGCCACGCCGTTTGCGGTCAGGCCCAGGGCGACGCTCATGCAGGCGTATTTCAGGCAGCTGATTCCGGCAAGGCAGATCCCGGCGGTGCTGACCGCTTCGCATGCGGCGCCGCCGACCTCGCCGTGGACCATGGAGGCGTGGCCCGGCATGAACTGATCCGGGGCCGAGGTACCGCAGCTTAACAGTTCGATATCGGAAACCTTGAAGCCCTCATAGGGGTTCAGCCTTTTGACCGCCTCGGCGGCGAGCCGGGCATTGGTGTGGGTGGTCCGGCCGGTGGCCGGATCGATCGCGTAGTAGCGCTGCTTGATCCCGTTATTGCGCAGAATGATCTTCTTGGTTCTGGAGGGCAGATCGTTGACCAAACCGAGAACCCTTTCCATCTCCTCGTTTGAAACCGGTTGGTTGGGCAGATAAGCGGCGATGTCGGTAATGTAGGCTTCCATTGAATAATTCGGTTCCTAAAGTTTTGCCCCGGCATGGCCTTCCCGGAGCAGGGCGGCGTAATTGCGGTAAAAGCTCTCCTCGGCCAGCCGGGTCGGGACGACGGCGTTGGTCAGGGTATAGTAATCGAGATCGTCGATGGTGATTCGGTCCCGTATCTCCCGGTGCAGTTTGGTGCCGGGCAGGGGGGTCATTACCGTAATCATCGGCAAATCAACCTTGTTCGCGCCGATGTATTCGCCCAACCGGTCGAAATCATCCTGCCCGTAGTCCGGGGAGACGATGAAGTCGCCGATGATCGTAATGCCGATCTCGTGGAGAATGGCGATCGATTCGGTATTGACCGCGGCCAGATTGGCCTTGTTCATCTTCTGCAATCCTTCGTCGCTGATCTCCTCGAAACCGATGATCACGGCCCGCAGGCCGGCATCCTTCCATTTCTGCATCAGTTCAGGGTGGTTGACCACCGTGTCGGAACGGACGTCGGCGAGGAACTGCTTGTCGATACCGGCCTCCCGGATCGCCTCGCAAAGCCGTTCGGCATGTTGCGGATCGCCGAAGGTGTTGGCATCGAGGAGCCGGACCACCGGAATATCGCCGAGCATCTTGATATCGCGAATCACCGCCTCGGTGTCGTGGGTAAGGTAACGGCCGCCGGTCAGGCCGCCGATGCAGCAGAAGGAGCAGTTGAACGGGCAGCCGAAGGCGGTGACCACGAAACCCATGTCGAGCTTCAAGCCGGCAAGATAATAGCTCGAACGGTACTGCTCGACCAGCTCATAGGCGGGCGGCAAGTCGTCGCCGAGGTCCGCCGCCGAGAATTGTCTCAAAGTGTATTGCAGGGGGCGGCCCGGGCCGACCGGGGCCACCCCGGGAATAGCGCATCCTTTTTTGGAGTCCCGCAAGGCCAGGGCCAGTTCCCGGAAGCTCGCCTTGCCGAGGCCGATTACCACATAGTCGATCCCGGCACGGTTAAAAAACTCGGGATCGTTGGAGGCGTGGATTCCGCCGACCACGATCACGGCCCCGCAGCTCTCCTTGATTTCGGCGGCCAGTTTCAGGACCGAATTGGCCTCGCAGGTCACCCCGGTGATGCCGGCCAGATCGGGGCGAAACTCTGCCAGGACTTCGGGCAGGGAGTCGGGGGCGGCCTTGAGGTCGACGATTCTGACCTCGAAATCGCGCAAGTTTCCGGCCAGTACCTCCAGGGCCAGGGGCTCGCCGCGGAAGATCTGCTTGATCGAGTTGATCCCGTATCTTTCCTCGGGGATGCTTTTGCCGCTGTTGGGGGGGTTGACCAGAAGGATTTTCATTCGTTAACCATGCCGGGTAAATGAGCGCCTATTTATGGTCCAGCCAGCAAAGGGGATCCTCGGCCAGGTAATCGCCGGTAACCTGATAGGCGTGGCCGCGGCAGCCGTAGCAGTAATCGCCGAACCGGCATTCTCCGCAGCGTCCCTTGATTATCTTCCTGATATTGCGAAGCTCCTGGATCGGGGTGCTTTTCTTGAGGATCTCGGCCAGGGGCTGCTCCCGGATATTGCCGGCGGGGACGCTGACCCCCGGACAGGGCTGGACGTCGCCGTTGGCGGTTACCGTGCAGGAATATTCATGCCGGGCGCATTGGGAGGCGGCCAGGGGCGGGTGGGGGGTCCAGTGGCTGTCGAACATCTCCCGGTCGATCTCGGCCAGCTTCTCAAAGAGGGTCTTTACTTCATTGATCGGCACTTCAAGATCGGGATGTTCCGTGGCCCGGCCCTGGAGGGTCATCATCTCGATATAGGGGATGATGTTCTGCTTTCGCGCCCAGATCCACAGGTCGGCCAGCTCGGCGTAGTTCTGCCGGCAGATGATGGTTTCGATGCCCAGGGTATGGTCCTCGTCGGGATAACCGGCGTCCATCAGGGCCTTTAAGCCTTTGTTGATGGCGGCGGCAGCGCCGGGGTGGCCGGCCAGCATATCCTGGATCTCCGGGTCGCGGCTGTTCATCTTGACCACCACCGAGACCTTGCGCGCGTAGAGCGCCTCGGCCTTGTCCCGGTCGATCAGCATGCCGTTGGTGAAGACATCGACCTCGACCTTTTTGGCCTGGATGTAATCGATTACCTTGAAAAGGTCCTTGTAAAGGGTCGGTTCGCCGCCGCCGAGGATGATGATTTTCCGGGCGCCCAGCTCCACGGCCTGGTCGACGGCCCTGAAAATTTCATCGAGGCTGAGCTCGTTGGCCATCGGCACGCCCGACTCGGCATAGCAATAGATACAACGCAGGTTGCAGGCCCTGGAGAGTTCCAGTTCCATGGAAAGCAACCCGTCTCTGGCCAGGGCCGCGGCAATTTCTTCTTGGGAAAACTCAAGTCCCCAGTGTTCACCAAAACATTTCATACCTGTCACTTACCACGAAAATCGAAAAAGCGTTTTAATTTGCGTCCGCCGGATTGTTCCATGGTCTCCTGGACCACATCCCTGGCCTGGACGGTTATTTCCGGTTTGACCCGCAGCCGGGCCTGGAGATGATCGCTGATTCGGCCGAGCTCAACCGTTGCCGGGTCATCCATTCCGATAACGATATGGATCTGGTCGGAGAGATCATAGGCCGACCTTACTTCAAGATAACAACATGATATTTCCGGCAGTTCCTGCAGGGCCTGAAAGATCATTTCCGGGTAAATGGTGGTGCCCTTGACCTTGAGGCGTTGGGCCAGGCGTCCCTCGATCGCACCGAGTCGCGCGGTTCGCCAGCCGCATCGGCATGGAGAGGTGTGGAGGCGGGCGATATCCCCGGTCCGGAAACGGACCAGCGGAAAACCTTCGACACCCAGTGGGGTAACCACCACTTCGCCCGGTTCGCCGGGTTTAACGGAATTGCCTGCCTCGTCGACGATCTCGGCGATCATCAGTTCCGGATGAACATGGCCGCCGGCGGCGGCCGTGCATTCGCAGAAGGCCGTTTCCAGTTCGGTGGCCCCGTAAGAGGAAAAAACCCGGCCATGCCAGGCTTCTTCGAGTTCACGACCAAGGGGGGTCAGGGAGTTGTCGGCCCGCCGGACCGGTTCTCCGATCGTAACCAGGGAGCTTATACCATTTTTCCCCGGGTTATACCCGTGCCTTTTCCCCCATTGCGCCATTTTCAAAAGAAAAGAGGGAACCCCGACCAGTCCCGAAGGGCGCAGGCGGTCGATCAATTCCCATTGCCGGGCCGGCTGGCCCGGCCCGCTACGGATACAGGAAGCGCCGAGGCCGACCAGACCGGTATAGTAGGCGAGCCCGGCGACAAAGCAGCGATCGAGGGTCACGCACAGCAGGAAGCGATCATTTTTATTAACCCCGGCCCCGTGAAAATTCATCCGCTCATTAAAGGCCAATCGTTCCAGATCAAGGGCGGTATAGGGAACCAGAACCGGAGCGCCGGTCGATCCCGAAGTCAGCGCCAGGTCAGCCTGCATTTCAGGGGGAACGGCGAAAAACGCTTCGGGGTTCGCCTCGACATCGTGCCTGGAGGTGAGCGGCAACGAGGTTAGGTTCCCCAGGTTGATCTCCTCGGGAAGGCAGCCGATGCGGGCGAATAACTCCTGGTAAAAAGAGGTTTTGAGGGCCTGGCGAAGATGGGCTTGCAGCAGGGGATTCTGTCGATCGGCAAGTTCAGCCGGGTCCGCCGTTCGGAAGGCAAGGGCTTTATTCAGGTCGAAACGAGCAGACATCGGTTCAGGAGCAGCTGCGGCCCGGTTCTTTCCCGGGGCCGACGGCAAATGATAATGGGCTGGTCCGGTTTGCCGCGGAAGCGGCCGTGCTGGACCGATGTTTTTGCAGTTCCTCGTCTATGCACTTTTTTGATTTATCTTTCAGGTTTTTTATGTCCTCGGGGTTGTCGGCCTTGCCGGCCGGGGTGATTGTCGGCAGGAGGATGATCCTGACCCGGGCCGGGCTCAGAAAAAAACGGCCCGGGGGAAGCACCCGGCGGGAGCCGATAATGCAGACCGGTACAATCGGTCTGCCGGTGGCCAGGGCCAGTCGAAAGGCGCCGTTCTTGAATCTGCCCAGGCGGCCGGTCCGGGTGCGGTGACCCTCCGGCCAGATAATCAGCGAGCATCCTGAGTCGAGCAATTCCCTGCCTTTTTTCTGGACATGTTGCCACCCCCTGGTCGAATTGACATAGCCGGCCAGGTGCATGAAAAAATTATAAAAGGGGATATGAAAAGGCCAGGAGGTGACAAAGGCGTTTTCCACCGGCACCAGCCCGAAAAGATAGGGATCGGCGGAAGAGCTGTGGTTGGGAGTGAAGATGACCGGTTCCTCGAAACCGCCCGAGCGATCTTCGAGGACGACCGGCGCCATGAAGGGCACCAGCCGGATCAGCACCCAGCCGTAAATCCTGATACCCTGCCGGATTGTCCGGGCAATGGGATGTCCGGGCAACATCAGGTTGCCGATCAGCAGGAGCGGCGCGCTCAGGAAAGCCAAAATGGTTACCAGAAGAAACATCGGCCAGTAGTATATGTTCAGTAAAAACTTGTTCAGGTTCACGGCTGAATAGTCAGTTTTCTTTTTTGAGATTGATGATCAGCCGGCAAAGGTCGTCCATGGTCCGGACCGCTTTGATGGCTTCTTCATTGGCGAGTTTGATGCCAAACGATTTTTCCAGTGCCACTACCATGTCGACGGCGTCGAGACTGTCAAGGCCCAGATCATCGTAGAGGGTGGCGCCGGGAACGAGTCGGGAGGGTTCAAGCTCGAATTCCTCGGAGATAACCTCGGTTATCCGCTGCTGAATTTCCTTGTCTGTCAGCATTTAATGCCACCTCTGGAATACCAGGGAGGTGTTGACACCGCCCAGGGCAAAGTTGTTTTTTATCATCAGGTCAATCTTTCGCGGGACAATTTCCCGAGGCAGGGCGATGGCGCCGCATTGCGGATCGGGATTTTCAAGGTTCAGGGTGGGGATGATCTCCTGCCTGTGCATAATTTCCAGCATTATGATCGTTTCAAGCGCTCCGGCGGCCCCCAGGGTATGGCCGATATGACCCTTGAAAGAACTGACCGGCACCTTACTGCCGACCGTTTTAAGTATGGCGCCGGCTTCGGCGATATCGCCTTGCGGGGTGCCGGTGGCATGGGCGTTGACATAGTCTATTTCGCTTCCGGCAACCCCCGCTTCCTGCAAGGCGGCCCGCATGGCGGCCGACATGCTGTTCGAATGAGGGTTGGCGATATGGCTGCAATCGTTAATATGACCGAATCCCAGAATTTCGCCATGGATTTTCGCGCCCCGCGCTTCCGCGCCTTCCAGACTTTCCAGAACCAGGATGCCGCCGCCGCCGCCGCAAACCACGCCGTCCCGATCAATATCGAATGGCCTTGGGGTGACCAAGGGTTGAGCATGGTTGCGGGAAGCCGCTTTCAGGACATCGAAAACCATGGTCACCGAATGGTGGACTTCGTCGGCTCCGCCGCAGAGCACGACATCCTGGCGACCGCTCTTGATCAGCATGTAGCCCAGACCCATAGCCTGGGCCGAGGAACTGCAGGCGCTGGCCGGCGACCATTGCTCACCGGTAATACCGAGGGCAAGGCAGACATTGGCGGCGCAGCTGTGGCTCATAATCTTGAAAAAGAAGCCGGATTTTAGCTCTTCGATGGAACGTTCGGCAAGGAATTTTTCATAAAAGGTTTCGTAGGCCGCCGGGCTGCCGGTGGTCGAACCGATGGCGACGCCGACCCGTCCCGAGCCGAGAAGGTCGGCGGAAAGCCCGGCGTCTTCCACGGCTTCGCGGGCGGCGAGGGTGGCATGGATGGCCATGTCTCCCATGGTTCTCCGCATTGACCTGGGTAATAGGGATTTCGCATCGGTCTTGGGGACGGGGGCCGCAGTGAGAGCCCGCATCCCCTTGATTTGCCGCCACTCATCCATGAGCTTGACGCCGGAACGACCCTGCCAGACCGCTTCGATAAGCTCGGCAACTCCGATCCCAAGGGGTGAGACCGCCCCGCGACCGGTTATGACCACCCTGTTCACTGCCATTTTCTGACCTTGTCCCAGGTCTCTTCGAGGCCCATGATTTCGCCGGCCGTAACCAGCCCTGCCATCGAGGCGCCGAGGAGCCCCGTCATCAAGGAACCCTGGCCGCTCAGGTACAGGCCTTGCACCTTGGTCCTGGCCCGGGCCACGAATTGCTGCAGGTTGTGCTGCACGCCGTATATCCCCCCCGCCGGAGAGCCCAGTTCATCTCTGAAGGTCAAGGGCGAGCCCGCGGCCAGGGGCTCAATTCCAAGACATCCCTCGCCGAAACCGGCGGCGGCTCGTTCGATTAAATTTTTTGTGGCGGCGGTTTTCCATTCCCGGTAACCGGCGCCCCGTGTCCTTGAGTTTTCCCTGGAGAACCTCGCCGTTTCGCTCCAGTTCGCCGGGCGCATCAGAATGACTCCATCGCCGCTCCGTCTATCGTCATCAAATGCATTCAGGTCACGACGGCCCGGTGCGGTCAATAACACGGAGCCGTTTCCGACCGCCGCCGGATCAGCCATCAGGTCGAAACCCCGGTTGATACAGTACAGGTTGGCCCGGTCCAATGCCGGCAGAGCGGCAGGGCGGTTCATCCTGCCGAAAACCGTAAACATTGAAATCGTATCTTCCAGTCCCTTGATTCGATGAGTAAAGGCCGGCCGGAAGCTTCCCGGCGTAACCAGATCGGGCAGATGGGCGGGGTGGCCGGTATATATCACCTGCCCGGCCGGAATCCGCCGACGGTCGGCGAGGGTGACGCCGTTTATGCAACCGTTACCGACCTCGATTTTCTCCACTCCTTGGCCGGTGAGAATTTCTACCCCATGCCCGGTCAATGTTTTCAGAAAACCGTCCACTACCGCCTGGCCGCCGCCCCGGATGCCCCAGGCGCCCTGATAATAACTATGGGCCACGGCCGCATGCATGGTCAGACCGGCCTTTGCCGGCGGCACCCCGTAAAGGAAGGCGGGAGCGGCCAGAACCGCTTGCAGTTCCGGGTTTTTAACCATTGAGGCGATCGCCTCGGGCAAGGGGCGGTCCTGGGAACTGAAAAAATCTCGCAGAAAAGGGGACAAGGGCAGGTCCAGGTCGTAAAAAGGAATTTTCCCGCAGATATTTTTGATCGTCCCCAGATAGCGGGCGATTCCGGCCGCTTCATCAGGGAAAACCGCGCACATCTGCTCCCCGGCCCTTTCGTACGAATAATAAGCCCTGACCTCGGTTCCCGATGCGCGGAATCTGAAATAATCGTAGCCGTCTGGATGCATCGGCACCGGGGTGATTTCGGGCCTCACCCCCAGATATCTCCAGAGGACATCGAGAATCTGTCCCCGGCCGAGGCCGCCCGTGTAGTGAAAGCCGATGTCGAACGGAATGCCGTCCCTGGTGAAACGTCTCAGGGCGCCGCCGGGTTTCCGGTTCCGCTCTACGATAACGACTCGCCGGCCGTTTTTGGCCAGCAATCCGGCAACGGTCAGGCCGCTTATGCCGCTGCCGATGACAATGGTGTCGATCTTCCGTGAAGACAAAAGGTGAACCTCATGAAACTGCCGATCAGGTGAAATGGGCCGCCGAGAAAATCACCGGTGATTTTTTATTACCAGGGACGCGTTGGTGCCGCCGAAACCTGCCGCGTTACAGAGCAAAAAAAGGGAATTAGTATAAACATTCCGGGTGGGTAAACGCAAGTTCTTTATCGAGTTGTCGGGGTTTTCGAGGTTGCGGTTGCCGACCACGAATTTGTCTTCGGCCATCAGCATTCCGTAGATGACCTGGGAAGCGCCCGCCATCCAGAACTCATGCCCCGTTAAGGCCTTGGTGGCGGTGATGAGCGGACCGGGACCGGTGGAACTCGGTTTGAAGATATTGGCGAGGGCCCGGCCCTCGGCTTCGTCGCCGGCCGGGGTCGAAGTGGCGTGGGCCAAGACCAGATCGATGTCGGCATGATTCAGGCCCGCATCGGCAATGGCCTGGCGCATGGCCCTTTCCAGACCTTCGCCGCTGGGAATCACGATATGGTGGCCGTCGCTGGTGTTGCCGTAGCCCATAACCTCACCCAGAATGACCGCCCCCCGGTTTTCGGCCTCCTCATAAGATTCGAGGATCACCGTCGCCGCCCCGCCGCTCGGCACCAATCCGTCCCGGTCCCGGTCAAAGGGCCTGGAGGCGGAAGGCGGATCGTTTTCGCGGCGGGAAAAGGCGGCCAGGGTGTCGAAGCTGCACATCGACTGCCAGGAGATCTCCTGGGCGCCGCCGCAGATCACCCTTTTCTGTCTGCCGGCTGCAATCAGTTCGGCCCCCTGGCCGATCGCCATGGCGCCGCTGGCGCAGGCGCCGCTGACCGTCCAGACCTGGCCGTGCAAACCGAGAATGGTGCCGATGTTCAGGGTGACGGTGCTGTTCAGGAGCCGGAAGATATGACCGCTGCCGATGCTCCTGGTCTCCCCGGTTTTTCGCAGAATATCGACTTGCTCGACGGCGGTAACCGCCGACGAATCGTTACCGAAGACCATGCCGGTCTCAACATCGCCATGGAGGATGTCCGGTTCGAGGCCGGCCTGATCCAGGGCCTCTTCGATGGCGGTCCAGGCCCAGAGGCCAAATTCCGGCAAGGTTTTACGCTTTTTGCGGTCGAGGATTTTTTTGGAGTCGAAATTTTTGATCACCCCGCTCAGGCCGCTTTGAAAGCCGAGTTTTTTGCGTTCCGGAAGAAATTCCAGGCCGCAACGCCCTTCGAGCAGGGCTTGCTTGACTTCGTCCCGGTTCAGGCCCAGGCAGGAGACAATGCCCATGCCGGTTATCGCGACCCGGTTGGCGCCGGCAAGCATCAGGACGGCCCCCCGGTTCGGGGAGCTGTGTTGCGGGTAGATGATAACATGGCATCCATGCTGAATTCAAAAGTTGATGAGTTCGCAAAAAGTCGCCAATGATTACCTGAGCGCACTTCGACAAGCTCAGCAAGAGCGTTAAATCAGTAACCTGAATCCGTGACGGCTTCGTGGTGAATTTCACTTATCAGTTTGTAATTTCATTAGATAATCGTTTTTCCCTGGATTGCCAGGTTCACCCCGCCGCCCTGCGGGGCGCCCGATAACGGCGCATCTGCCGCGTTGGCAACTCGTTGATATACCATTAGTATTATCAACATCGTTGCCGCCTTGCATCTACGCCGTTCTCGAACGCTCACGGATTCAGGAGTAAGTTAACTCGCTCACCCTGAGCCTGTCGAAGTTTTCCGACTTTTTACGAGTTTGGTAGAGTTGAAGCAAATCTCGCTCGACCACGACAAATCACCGTGAAAACATATGTACGATAATATTTGACGATAATCAATCATTGTCCTTGAAAAACCGCCGGGCTTCATCGGCAAGGTGGAATTTCTTGCCATCGGGATCGGTTTCGGGTAAAAAAACATGCGTTTGTTTTCCCTTTTGCCTACAGAATGTCGGCATGCAGAATTTAGCGAGACGGCCGGACTGTGTCGGTTAACGGATTCAGGGCATTATCAATAATTGGCCGAGTTGGCCGTCAAGAATACTCTCATTGGAGTACCAGCAATGCTAAATGCATCCGATCTGCGGAAAGGGCTGAAGATCCTTCTGGATGGCGATCCATATATCATCACCAGATTCGAATTCTCCAAGCCGGGCAAGGGGCAGTCCCTCTACAAATGCCGGCTGCGGAATATGATCAACGGCAATTCCACCGACCGCACCTTCCGTTCCAACGAAAAGTTCGAAAAAGCGTCGCTGGAAGAGCGGAGCATGCAGTACCTCTATTCCCAGGGTGACGAGTTCCATTTCATGGACGTCAATACCTACGAGCAGCTCTCCCTGACCCGCGAGCAGATCGCCGAAAACGTCAACTATCTGATCGACAACATGGAGGTGACGGTCCTGTTCTTCAATGGCTCTCCCATCGATATCACTCTGCCGATTTTCGTCAACCTCGCGGTGACCCAGGCCGATCCATGGGTCAAGGGTGATACCAGCGGCACCGATACCAAGCCGGTGACCGTGGAAACCGGTTATGTCCTGCAGGCCCCCCCCTTTATCGAGGAAGGCGACCGGATCCAGGTTGATACCCGGACCGGGGAATATATCACCCGGGTCAAGGATTAAATTCAAAGCGATGTTATGGATTTAATGTCTTTCGCCCCCCTGGAATCGGGGGATCGTGACGCCCGGAATTTTCCGCTGTTGGATATTTTGTGACTGACCGATGATCTCCGGACTGCGTCTCAGGCAGCGGGCCGCGGTGTTCCGGGCGGTCCGCCTTTTCTTTGAGGAGCGCGACTATCTGGAAGCGGATACGCCGCTTCTCCTTCCCGTTCTGGCCCCGGAACGCTGGATCGAACCGTTTACCGCGGGCGATCTTTTTCTGCAGACCTCTCCTGAACTGTGCATGAAAAGGCTTCTGGCCGCGGGTCATGCCAGGCTCTATCAGATCTGTCCCTGTTTTCGCAAAGGTGAACGCGGCGGGCGACATCTGCCCGAATTTTCGATGCTGGAATGGTACCGCGCCGGGATCGATTACCTGGCGCTGATGGATGAATGCGAGGAACTGGTCAAGAGCGTGGCTCTGGAGTGCAGCGCCCGCAAGCTTTTTGCAAAGCCAGCCGGATGTTTCCGCCTGGATATTCCCTTCGAGCGGCTGACCGTGGCCGAGGCCTTTGGTAAATATGCCCGTTGCGACGAGAACGCGGCCCTGGCCGCCGGTTGCTACGAAGAGGTGATGGTCGAAGAGGTTGAGCCGCATCTGGGCAAGGGCGGCAGGCCGACTTTTCTCTATGATTACCCGGCCGGACTGGCCTCCCTTGCCCGCCGGAAAAGCGAGGAGCCGGCCCTGGCCGAACGTTTCGAGTTGTATGCCGACGGCATTGAATTGGCCAACGGTTTCTCCGAGCTGACCGACCCGGTTGAGCAACGGTGTCGATTCGAGGAGGAACGCCGCTTGATTCTGTCGACCGGACGCGAGCCGGGGCCGATCCCGGAAAGATTTCTGGCCGCCCTCCATGATATGCCGGAAGCCGCCGGGATTGCCCTGGGTCTTGACCGGTTGGTCATGCTCATGACCGGCGCCGCGACTATCGACGAGGTGGTTTGTTTCGTCCCGGAAGAGTTGTAGGCGAAAATGGCGGGTGGGAGATTGGCTAATCCTGGGTGGCTTATCCCGTGACTGGTTACGATTGCGCGGAAAAAGTTATCCGGAGAAACGAAGAGTTCGCAAAAAGCTAAAAGGGCGGTGAATGTTGACACATAACATAGCGGAGCGCTCTAAAATGGAGCTTCTGGCTCCAGCCGGCACTCTGGAAGTATTCGAAGTGGCTGTTGAAGCCGGGGCCGATGCCGTTTACATCGGCGCTCCTTTTTTCAATGCCCGGGAATTGGCCCGCCATTTTACCCTGGCCGAGGTGGCGGCGATGATCGATCACGGCCACAAACATGGGACCAGGGTCTATCTGGCCATGAACAGCCTGATCAAGGAAGACGAGGTGGCCAAGGCGGTCGAGAGCCTGGCCGTGCTCGAAAAACTTGAACCGGACGCCTTGATTATTCAGGACCTCGGTCTCTATTATCTGCTCAAGAAATTTTTCCCGAAAATCAGAATTCATGCCAGCACCCTGATGGCAACCCACAACACGATGGCGGTAGAAAAACTCGCCGCCATGGGCTACAGCCGGGTGGTGCTGCCCCGGGAGAACACCATCGCGGAAATCAAGCAAATTACCGCCTCGACCGATGTCGAAATCGAGGTCTTCGTCCACGGCGCCATGTGTTTCAGCTACTCCGGGCTCTGTCTGTTCAGCAGCTTTCAGGGCGGCCGCAGCAGTCTCAGGGGCCGATGCGTGCAGCCGTGCCGCCGTCGCTATACCTGGCAGGGACGCGGCAAGGCTAAAGGCGGTTCCGGCTATCTCTTCTCGATGAACGATCTGGAGGGGATCGATTTGCTGCCGGAACTGGCCGCGGCCGGAGTGTCCTCGCTGAAGATCGAGGGGAGGATGCGGAGTTCGAGCTATGTCGGCAACGTGGTCAGGGCCTATCGGATGGTCCTCGACGGCGCCCCGGGCGACAAGGGTGTCCTGGCCGCGGCCCGCCACTTGTTGAATAATGCCATGGGCCGCAAATCGACCCGGGGCTATTTTCCCACCAGCAGGCCCAGCGACGTGCTGGCGCCCCAGCATTCCGGCAATATCGGCATCTTCCTCGGTAAACTCAAGCCGGGCCGGGGCCGGCTGGCGACCATAAAAATCAATGGACCGCTTATTGTCGGCGACCGTTTGCGGCTGCACCGGGAGAAAAGCGGCGAGCGGCAGGGCTTTTCCCTGAGGAAAATCAAGGTCGGCGGCGCATTTGTCGAGCAGGCCGCGAAGGGGGCGGTGGTTTCTCTTGAGCTGCCGGTACCGGCTGGGCCGGGCGATTCGATCTATAAGGTCGATTCGGCCGCGGGACGCGGCAGGCCCTTGGGCCGCGGGATCAGTCCCGAGCGTTTTGCCGGCAGGCTGGAAGAGCTCGATGTCGAGGGCCGGGTAACCAAGATTATCGCGGAAATTTCCGGGGCGTCGCGACAGGCGGGCGCCGCCAATCTATCCGCTCCGTTGCCTGGCGGATCGAAAACGGCCCGGCCGGGGCGGGGCGGGGGCAATGTGCCGTTGCCTCTCTGGTTCAGGTCCGATGATCCTTTCCTTGTCAAGCAGCGCTTTCCGATCATGCCGGAACGGCTGGTGATCAATTTAAGCGGCGAGGCCTTTAACCGCTTTCTGCGCATGAAAAAATCCGGCCCCCTGTTCCGGCGGATCGTCTGGGCCCTGCCGTTCGTGATCGATGAGGACAAGCTCTCTTTTTTCCGGGAGAGGATTGCCGGACTGGTTGAGCTTGGTTCCCGGGAGTGGCAGATCGGCCATGTCAGCCAGAGCGAATTTTTCAAGGGGCTAGGCTGCCGGCTTTACGGTGACTATACCCTGAATGTTCTTAACTCCCTCGGGGCGAGGGTCCTCAAGGAAAACGGTCTGGCGGGCGGGCTTGTCTCGATTGAGAACGACCGGGCCAATCTGGCCGGCATCTGCCGCTCGACCGGTGATTTCCGAAAAGGAATGACGGTTTACGGTTTCCCGGCCCTGTTCACCTCGCGATACAGCGGCCCGCCCATGCAGTACGACCGGATTTTCAAAAGTCCCAGGGGAGAAAGTTTCCTGTTGCGGCAGGCCTGGGGATACACCCGTGCCCTGCCGACCCAGCCTTTTTCACTGCTGGCCGAGCTGGCCGGGCTGGCCAAGCTGGGGCTTGATTACGGGATGGTGGACCTTTCCGGCCACCCCCTGACCGGCAAGGTCATGGAAGACATTGCCCGGGGGATTACCGGTTTGGCCAAGGGAGAAAAAGCGGTCGGCTTTAACTTTCATCGCACCCTCAGTTGAGCGTTGCGGCGAGGTATAGTATCTTGCCAGGTGTTTCCGGCGTACCGAATCCGGGACCCGATCCCGTGATTGGTTACGAATTTTTGCTCCTGACGGTATCGGGGTCGTTATTTATCGGTTAAAATTTGACAGGTTTTAACCGATAGGCGAAACAGGACTATTATCCTCGGCTTCATCCAGGGGGATCAATATTTTGAGCGGGCAGAGCGGTTATGGATATAGATGAACGGGCGGTGAAAATTGTCGAAGAGGCTGAGGCCCTGAGCAAGACCGATTTGCGCGGGGCACTGGCGAAGATGCGCGAGGCCCTGGCCCTGGAGCCCGATTACCCGAATCTCGAGGACGAGATATTTATCCGGGAAGACGCCATCGCCAAGCTGGACGGAGTTCTGGAATTTATCGTCGTCCTGTTGCGGGAGGGCAAGGACTATCAGGCCTGTGAAATGTTGGAGGGTCTTCCCGAAAACTACATTATCCAGGATAAAAGCGGTTTGGTCGCCGGTCTGGTGGAGAAGATCGAAAGGGCGAAAACGTTGATCGAACAGGCCAGGGAACAGGCCAATAGGGATCCGGTCAAGGCGATTCCGATTTTTGAGGAGGCGGTCAATCTGGTCTCCGACTACCCTGGCCTGGTCGAGGAGATTAGCGCTCTTAAACAGGGGGCATCGCAGTACGATTCATCCGTGGCGGCCATCGAGGAGGCCATGCGGAACAAGGAAGTCGGGCGGGCGGCCGATCTGTTCGACAGTTTCCGGCAGAGCTATCCCGATGACGACAAGGTCGGCAGGTTCAAGGTGGATCTCGTCAACCTCAGCAAGGAACTCGTCAAGAAAAAAGACCGGAAGGTCAATTTTCTCAAGATAGGGATCACGGTGGGGTTGGTGTTGGCCGTAATAGGCGGATATCTCGCTTTCGAGATGTTCATGATGCAACAGGCTGACCGGAAAGGGCGGGAGTTGGACCGTTTACTGGCTGCGGAAAAATTTGCCGAAAGCCAGGCCTTGGGCCGGGAGATCAAGCAGGATCTGGGCAAGATCCGTGCTTTTTTCCTTAACGACAAACAGCAGCTGTTGGCGAAGATCGACGAGATTCTCCAATCCGAATCCTTGATGATGGGCGCCGAAGGCAAGGTTTTTTTTGAAGGCAGGTATATCCCGGCCGCTCAACTGGACGGCCGGAAAGTCTTTCACGAGAACCTGGAGCAGGGCGAGGCTCTTGCCGCGGCAGGCAAATGCGATGAGGCAATGGCTAGAGTCGAGGCCGCTGTGGCGGTTGCCACGGACAAGAAAATTCAAGCGGCGCCCACGCTTATCGATGGCGTCAAGGGGGCGATTGATAACTGCCGCTTGAAGAACATTAAAGAGCTGGTTAATAAGGCCGAGGCGTTAAGGGCAAGCGGCGCCTATGCGGCCGCCCATGCCGCAATCGCGGAAGCCCTGGCGAGGGCTGCCGAATACCCGGCCGCCGTGGGCGGCGCCGGTGAAGATCCGGTTGCCGAGGCCCTTGCTTTAAAAGAACGGATCAATCGGGCCAGATTAATAGAAATGGTGGCGCTTGGAGACAAACTTGCCGGACAAGGCAGTTTTGATAAGGCGGACGCCGAGTACCGGGCGGCGGCCGCCTTTGCCGGATCCCACGAACTGACGGATTATCAGCTAAGCAGAAGGATTCCGGAATTGCTCGATAAGAACAGGGTGGAGAGCGTCCTGGCCGACGGCGATCGCGCCTTCGCCGCCGATAAATGGCAGGAGTCCGTTCGAATCTATGAAGAGGGGATCGCCCTGGCCCGGCAGGTCGCTTTGGCGGATTTGCCTTCCCTGGACCGGGCCCGGGAAAATCTGGCCCAGGCGCGGAAAATGGTAACGGTCGCGGTACTCCAGCATCTAAATAAGCAGGCGGCGGAAAGCGTCAAGGCCGGTAAAAACAACAAGGCCCGCAGGATTTATGAGCAGGCGATTGAGCAGGCCGAGAAAAATAAGTGGCGGGACAGCAAGGAGGTGGCCGCGCTTCTCGGCGAACTCCAAGAGGGTCTTGCCGTGGTCGAGGAGAATATCTTTGTCGAGGACAAAAGGGCCGCCCTGCTCGGGCAATTTGCCGCGATCCTGAGCAGGGATTTCGGTCTCGAAAAGGATGCAACCTTGTTGGATCCGCAGGTTGTATTGATGGACAGTACTCCGGAGCGGCTGGAGTTCAGCCTGTCGGCCATGGCCTACGACCAGGAAAGCGCCGGGGGGCAATACACCCGTTATCAGGTGACCTATCTGTTCGATCGGAAAACGAAGAGCTGGCGGCTGCTGGATAAAATCAGCGGAGAGTGAGGGGGCAGGTGAGGGGCGAGGTCGGGATACGGTGGACAATCAGGAATTGATCAACTTTTTCCGGCAGGCGGCGCTTGAAGTTGATCTGGCCATGCAGGCGGATCTGGCTTCAATCGAGAGCGGTCTGTTGGGCGAGGTTCTCTTTCACGGAATCTTTAACGGCGGCAAGAGGATCAGGCCGCAGCTGACCCTGATCTGCGCCGAGCTGACCGATGGCGCCCGGCGTCCGGACCGGCAACGGATACTCGATCTGGCGATTGTCTTCGAATATCTGCATGCGGCCAGTCTCTTTCACGACGATGTAATCGATCACGCCGATCAGCGGCGCGGTAAACCTACGGCCAATGCGATCTGGGGCGTTTCCCCGGTGATTCTGGCCGGCGACTATCTGCTCAGCCGGGCAATGACCAAGGCCGGGGCGGTCGGCGGCGCCGAGGCCATGGCCCTGGTCGGGCGGGCCACCGAGGCGATGGTCGAAGCGGAATTCCTGCAGGCCCGGACGGCCGCCGAAAACAACACTTCCGAGGAAAACTATTTCAAGGTGGCGGCAGGCAAGACCGGCGCCTTGATCGCCGCGGCCTGCGAGGCCGGGGTGTACCTCGGTGGCGGCAGTCCGGAACAGCGGGCCGCGATCAGACTTTACGGAGAGAATATCGGCCTGGCCTTCCAGATTATCGACGATCTTCTGGATTACCAGGGCGATCCCGCCCGGACCGGCAAGGCGGTCGGCAACGATCTGGGCGAGGGGAAGATGACCCTGCCGCTGCTTCATGCCATGCGGCGCGCCGGGCTTGAAGATCGGGCGACTCTGGAAGAGGTGCTCGCGGCCGACGGCGATGGGAAGACCGCTCGCTTCGCGGAAGTTATGGATCTGATTGGAAAGTACGATGGTTTCGTTTACGCGCGGGGCAGGGCGAACGAACTGATCGCGGCGGGACTCGCCGGTCTGAGTTGCTTCCGGGCGGGCCGCGAGTTGCAGATCCTGAAAGGACTGGCCGGTTATGTCTTGCGCCGTGATAAATAAAGTCTGAAAAATTCTTTCAACGTGCCGCGCACCGCCCTGACGCTGAAGCTCTGTTGCCGCCCGGCCGGTTCCGCTCCGAAATTAATCTTGAAAAAGTTCAGGGAGCCGTCCCCGCGGAAGTACCAGGCCAGGTAGATGGTCGGCGCGGTCCTCGGGAAGTATTTTTCGTCTTTGTGATCGATTTATCAAAATAAGTCCCGGATGGGGCGGAGAATTTTTCAACCATGGTCCCACCGAAAAAGAAAAAAAGGAAAAAACCGGTCCGGAAGACTTTCGAAATGCGGAGATCGTGGAAATCCTTTGCCGCCATGGGCCTCTTTTTTTTCATATTGGGCGGCCTGGTGGTTTTTCTGGCGCTGAGGTCCGACAAGGCGATCGCCCCGCCCGAGGCCGACGATGGCGGCACCGGCCCTCCGCCTCTTCAGTATGAGGAGCCGCTTGCCCCGGCCGCGCCGGCGACTGTCGGCAAAGATGCCGGCGAGAGGCGGCCTTCCCCGGCCAAAAAGAAATTCGCGGCGGTAAAGGAACTGCCGGTGATCGCCATTGTTATTGATGATATGGGCTATAACCGGAAAGTCTGCGAGGCCCTGCTCGACCTTGATTTACGCCTTTCGTTTGCCTTTCTGCCCTTCGGGCCTTATACGGAGGACCAGGTCGACCTGGCCAGGCGGCGGAATCGTGACGTTCTCCTGCATTTCCCGATGGAGGCGACCGATCCGAAGTGGCGCCCGGACGGCCATACCGTTACCATCGATATGGCCCGGCCCGAGATGGGCAGAATCTTTGCCGCAAATCTAAACGAGGTGTCCGGCGCGGTCGGGATCAATAATCATATGGGCTCCCGATTCACCCAAAACAGCGGGGCCATGGGTGATTTTATAGCTCTGGTGCGGGAGCGCGAACTTTTTTTCCTGGACAGCCGGACTTCCCGCAACAGCGTGGCAGAGTCCCTGGCCGCCGAAATGGGAGTAAAAACCGCCCGGCGCGATATTTTCCTGGATAACGTCAGGGAGCCGCAAGCGATCATTATTCAGTTACGTAAACTCCTTGATCTCGCCGGACGGGAAGGGCGCGCCGTCGCCATCGGCCATCCATATCCCGAGACCCTGGAGGCCTTGAAGATGATGCGAAGGGAGATTCCGCGGCGCGCCAACCTGGTCGGGGTCGGGGAGCTGGTCCGTTAAACCGGATATAGGCTATTGTTTGTTGAGCCAAGCGTTTTAAGTTGGAAATAATTTCATATATATAATAATACGCAAATCTCGGGCGATCGGGGCCGGGGCGGTGGTTTTTTGCGGGAGCATAATTGACAACCGAGACCATTAGTATTAAATTAAAAACTGAAATAGATGAGGTTGAACATGAAGGACGAAGACGTAAGGGATGTTGCGGCTCTTTTAAAGACCATGTCTCATCCGATCCGGTTGAAGATTCTTTGTCTGTTGCAGGAAAAAGAGATGGCGGTCGGCGACATCCGGGAAGAGGTGAAGACCACCAATGCCAATGTCTCCCAGCATCTCTCCATTCTGCGCAATCAGGGTATTGTCAGTTCCAGAAAAGACGCCAATTTCATCTACAACAGGATCGATGATCAAAGGGTTCTGGAATTGATCGCCAAGTTGCGGGATCTTTTTTGCGAAGAGGGGGATGGCTGAGAAGCCTTACTTGCCCCGCCCTCCGGGCTTTTCCACATAGTAGCCAATAAATCCGACTTTTCGTGCTGCCGGTCCCTGCTATTTCTTGACAATCGGGGCTTTCAATTTAGACAATGGGTTCCAGGAGCAGGACGATGAAAATTAATTCCATAATTGGTTTTTCCATAAGAAATCCGAAAACTGTAACCGCGGCGCTGGTGGTCTGCACCCTGCTGCTCGCCTCCCTGATGGTGAAAGTCCGGGTCGACACCGATCCCGAGAATATGTTGCGGGAGGACGAACCGGTCCGGGTATTTCATAATCAGGTGAAGGAGGAGTTCGACCTCCACGATTTCGTCGTTCTCGGGGTGGTGAACGAGCAAGATCCGGCCGGAATCTTCAATGTCGAGTCCCTGACCCGGGTCCATGAGCTGACCGAGTTCGTCCGCAATATGCACGCCGAGGATGATCCCGACAAGCGGGTGGTCAGCCGGAACATGATTGCGCCCGGAACGGTCGACGCCATCGAGCAGGCCGGGCTGGGCCAGGTCAGTTTCGACTGGCTGATGAAGAGTCCGCCGACCGATGCGGAAGAGGTCGAGCGGATCCGGCAGCTGGCCATGAACAACCCCCTGCTCAAGGGAACCCTGGTCTCCGAAGACGAGCGGGCCATGGGGATTTACATTCCCGTTTCCGAGAAAGACTTCGCCGCCGAGGTTCGTCTCCGGCTCCTCGGCAAGATTGAAACCTACGATAAATCGAACGGCGATCAGTTCTATATCACCGGTCTACCGGTGGCCGAGGACACCTTCGGCAAGGAGATGTTCGTCCAGATGGCGGTCTCCGCTCCCCTGGCGATGCTGGCGATTTTCCTGCTGATGCTGGTTTTCTTCCGCCAGGTGAAAATGATCATCTCGCCGATGATCGTCGCCATGATGTCGGTGCTCTGCACCATGGGACTGTTGATCGGCACCGGCAACACCCTGCATATCATGAGTTCGATGATCCCTATCTTTCTGATGCCGATCGCGGTGGTCGACAGCATCCATATCCTCAGTGAATTTTTTGATAATTACCGGACCATCGGCGACCGGCGCAAGACCCTGGAGCATGTCATGGGTCACCTGTTCATGCCGATGCTCTACACCTCGCTGACCTCGGCGGCTGGTTTCGCCTCCCTGGCCCTGACCCCGATTCCGCCGGTCCAGGCCTTCGGTATTTTCGTGGCCATCGGCATCATGCTGGCCTGGCTCTTTACCATCGTTTTCGTGCCGGCCTATATCATGCTGCTCAAGGAGGAAAGCCTGGCCGGTTTCGGGGTGAGCAAGACAACATCCGGCACCATCCATCGCGGCTTGAGCGCCTTTCTGAAATGGATCGGCGCCTTTACCTACCGGCGGGCCAAGTTTATCCTGATCATGACCTTGGCGGTGCTGGTCGCGGCGGGCTACGGAATCGGGATGATCCGGGTGAACGACAATCCGGTCAAGTGGTTCAGCAAGGACCATTCGATCCGGGTCGCCGACCGGGTCCTGAACAGCCATTTCGGCGGCACCTATGAGGCTTATCTGGTTCTGGACAGCGAGATTGAAGAGCTTGATGGAGCGGGCGCCGTTGATTGGTTCGGACAAGGGCTGGACCGTCTCACCGACGAAGGTGTCGACCAGCAGGTTGTTGACCGGGCCCGGGATGTCCTCGCCGGGGAGAGCGGGGCCGGTTCGACCGCAACGCTCCTTGAAAATCTGCGGACGGTCTGGGAAGATGAGATGTTTGCGGCGGACGACGCCGGTTATGAAAGTTGGGGCGATGTGGTTAACCTCCTCGACCGCTTCAGCAACCGCGCCCAAGTCTTCAAAAGGCCGGAGGTGCTCGA
This sequence comes from Desulfobulbales bacterium, assembly GCA_029210665.1. Lineage (GTDB taxonomy): Bacteria > Desulfobacterota > Desulfobulbia > Desulfobulbales > JAGXFP01 > JAGXFP01. The sequence continues at coordinate 3,968 of JARGFN010000002.1, read as the reverse complement.
ATACCTGCGCGGCCTCGAAGAACATCTGGTCGAAAACAGCGAGGTCGGCAAATCCAATTCGGTGGTCGATGTAGTCCGCAAAGTTTATCAGGAACTTTATGAGGGTAACGAGGAGTATTACCGGATTCCCGACAGTATCGGCGGGGTGGCCGAAACCCTGATCACCTTCCAGAACAGCCATAAGCCCGAGGACCTCTGGCATTTCGTAACCCCGGATTACCGCAAGGCCAACCTCTGGATCCAGCTTCGCGAGGGCGATAATCAGGTGATGCAGGAGGTGATCGATACGGTCGACCGCTATTTTGCCGCGAATCCGCCGCCGGTGACGCTCAACCACCAGTGGGCCGGCCTGACCTATCTTAACGTGGCCTGGCAGGACAAGATGGTTTTCGGGATGCGCGACGCCTTCCTGGGCAGCTTCGTGATTGTCTTCCTGATGATGACCGTGCTTTTCCGCTCGCCGGTCTGGGGCCTTCTGGCCATGGTTCCCCTGTCGGTGACCATCGCCTTTATCTACGGGCTGATCGGTTTTATCGGCAAGGACTACGATATGCCGGTGGCGATCCTCTCCTCCCTGACCCTGGGGCTGGCGGTCGATTTCGCCATTCATTTCCTCGAACGGAGCCGGGCGACCTATCGGAAAACCGGGTCCTGGAAGGCGGCGGTCGGCGAGATGTTCGAGGAGCCGGCCCGGGCGATCAGCCGGAACGTCATCGTCATCGCGGTCGGCTTTACGCCGCTGCTGGCCGCTCCGTTGGTGCCTTACCAGACGGTGGGCATCTTTCTGGCCAGCATCATGGCGATCTCCGGATTCGCCACCATCCTGATCCTGCCCAGTCTCTTGACCGTTTTCGAGTCGTCGGTTTTCAGAAAGCTCAAACAGTAGTTATAAAGGTGAGTCTGATGAAGAAATCTTTACTTTTTGTTGCGATTGGCTTGCTGTTTTTAGCGGGTGCATTGTCCGCCGGTAAGGTCGAGGCGGCCCCTTCGGTCGAGGAGATAGTCGACAAGGCCAACCTGGCCGCCTATTATGCCGGTGACGACGGCCGCTCCGATGTCCGGATGACGATCACCGACGGCCAGGGGAGGACCCGGAACCGGGAATTCGTCATCCTCCGCAAGGATATCAAGGATGGCGGCGAGCAGAGGTTTTACGTCTATTTTGAGAAGCCCGGCGATGTCCGCAAGATGGTCTTCATGGTCCATAAATTTATCGGCCGGGATGACGACCGCTGGATGTATCTGGCCAAGCTCGACCTGGTCAAGCGGATCGCCGCCTCCGACAAGCGGACCAGTTTCGTCGGCTCGCACTTTTTTTATGAGGACGTTTCCGGCCGCGGGGTCGACGAGGACCGCCACGAGCTGATCGAGGAGACCGATAGCCACTATGTCGTGAAAAACACCCCGAAGCTGCCAGGGGAGGTCGAGTTTTCCTCATACACGGTCTGGATCGACAAGGAGACATTTCTGCCGACCAAGGCCGAATACCTGGACAAGGAGGCGCGCCCGTACCGCGAGGTGGAGGCCCTCGAAACCGAAACGATTCAGGGCTTGCCCACCGTAACGAAGTCGCAGGTCCGGGATCTCCGGTCGGGCGGCGATACGGTCAGCGAGTTCAAGAACATCAAGTATGATATCGGTCTGGAGGAAGACATCTTTACCGAGCGCTATCTGCGTCGACCGCCCAGGGTTGTCCGGAGGTAGGGATGGGTTCGAAAAAGACCGTTAACAAATGGTTCAGGCCGGCGCTCTTCTCCGGCCTGATTCTGCTGACCCCGCTTATGGCGTTTAGCGGAGGGCTGGATGATTTGCAGGCCAGGCTCAGCGACGAATACCGGACCGATTTGATCGGTTTTATCGAGACCCGGGCCGGGGTCAGGCTCCGGGACGATCCATCCCAGAAAGATGCTTCCCTGGGCGAGGTGCGGCTGCAGATGGATCTGAACAGCGACCTCGATTTCGGGATCCTGAAATTAAAAACCGATCTGCTCGGCGACCTGGTTACCGAGGAAGCGATCGTCGAGCTTCGCGAGCTGAATCTTCTCTTTTTCCCCCACGATATGATTGACGTCAAAGCGGGCCGCCAGGTCCTGACCTGGGGCACCGGCGATCTGCTGTTCATCAACGACCTGTTTCCCAAGGACTGGGAGTCCTTTTTCATCGGCCGCGATGTCGAGTACCTGAAGGCGCCTTCCGACGCTCTGAAGAGCAGTGTTTTTACGGATCTTTTTAACTTTGACCTGATCTATGTGCCGCGCTTCAACGGCTCGGAATATATCGATGGTTCACGGATTTCCTATTGGAACGGTGTTCTGGGCCGGACCTCCGGCCGGGATTTCATCTTTGTCGATGACGAGCGGAACAAGGCTTTCGAGGAAGACGAAGTTCATGCCCGGCTGAACAAAAATCTCGGCGGCCTGGAACTGGATGGCTACGGTTATTACGGATACTGGAAGACTCCGGAAGGGGTCAAGCTGGCCGGCCCGAAACTGTTCTATCCCGGTTTGGCAGTGATCGGGGCGAGTGCCCGGAACAGCATCTGGGGCGGGATCGGCAACCTGGAGATCGGCTATTACGATTCCTTCGACGACCGCAAGGGCGCCGACCCCCTGATCAGAAACAGCGAGATCCGCTTTCTGGCAGGTTTCGTCCGCGAACTGGCCAGAAATTTCACCGGCGGCTTTCAGTACTATCTGGAGTACATGCAGGATTACGACGAGTACGAAAGTACCGCCGATCCAGCCACCGCCAAGGACGAGTACCGCCATGTCACCACGGTCCGGCTGACCAGGCTGCTGATGAACCAGACTCTGACCTTGTCGCTGTTCGCCTATTATTCGCCGTCGGACGAGGACGGTTATCTGCGGCCCAAGTTCCACTACAAGGTTACCGACCAGCTCGCGGTCGACGGCGGGATAAACTGGTTCTTCGGCGCGGATGATCACACCTTTTTCGGCCAGTTCGAGGAGGCAACCAATATTTACGTCGGGGTTAGATGGAATTATTGAATAGCGTTTCATGCGGTTAATCTTTACGCCCGGCTGACCGGGTCTTCATCAAGGGAGATATTTAAATGAAAATGATTGTTAATGACTGGATTCATGTCTTCGCCGGGGCCTTTATTCTGATCAGTCTGGCCCTGGGGATCTGGGTCCATCCGTACTGGTTTTTCTTTACCGCTTTCGTGGGCGCCAATCTCTTCCAGTTCGGCTTTTCCAAGGTATGCCCCCTCGGTATCATCCTCAAGAAACTGGGGGTGCCGGAAAAATGACGAGTTCGCAAAAAAGTTGCCAATGATCAGCGGAGCGCACTTCGACAAGCTCGGCACGAGCGTTATAAATCAGTAAGTTAATCCGCTCACCCCGAGCCTGTCGAAGGGTTTTCCGACTTTGTCAAAAATGATGGCGTCGCAAAAACTCCGCTCTCCTGCGGCGCAGCGCATTCTTGTTCGTTGACAATTTCCGGGAAGATGGATAAAAAAATGATTTGCCGCGTGAGTCGGAATTGTCCGGTCTCGATCAACAATAATATCTAAATGGTGCCGCCAAAATGACTGAGTCCGAAAAAAAGCAGCCGGTTGCCGAAAAAGAGGAGGCGGTCCAGCCGCCCTTGTCCCCGGAGCGGGAGATCGGGCCTGAGTCCGAAGTCGGCAAGGAAGGGGAGGATCTGCCCCGGTCTGCCGGGGAGTTACGCAAGGCGAGTTATTTTGTCCTGACCATCGCCGCGGTCTTCGTGATCAACGCCATGGAAACCGGCAGCTATCGAACCCCGTGGCCGGTGGCAATTGTCGTTACCGTGGCCGGCCTCGCCCTGCTGACATATTCCCTGGTAAAATCGGATAGGGAGAATCCTGACGCCTGAACCATAATGGCGTCGCAAAAGGCAAATTAGGCCATCGATCAATCAATGGGCTGGGGCATGCTGTCCGGCCGTTTCGTGGTTATTCGAAGACTCATTGCAATCGCTTT